>JAWWPF010000375.1:0-10837 GCA_033850795.1 Nocardioidaceae bacterium
TCGCTGCGGCCCTCGGTGCTCGTGCCCTTGAAGGCCCGGGCCGCCTCGGTGCTTGCGGTGGTCATCGCGGGACCTCCGTGCCGGGAGCGGCAGGCCGGGCGATCATGCCCAGCATCTTCAGCGAGAATGCGCGCAGGCAGGCGTGGCACTCCCAGGCGCCATGGCCCTCCCCGCTCGGGCGGAGGTTCTCGTCGCCGCAGTACGGGCAGTGGAACGGGATGCCCCTCGATGACGCGGTGCCGCTCATCGGACCGCCTCCAGCCGGCGGTTGCCTACCTCGCCACGCAACGCGGCCTCGTCGGCCCGGGCCACCCAGTCGGCGAAGGACTCCTGGCCCCCTCGCTGCTCGAGGAAGGCGCTGACCACGTTCGTCACGTAGTCGTCGAGCTCCGAGCTGGCCACCTTGTGCGCACGAAGCTTCTTGCCGAACTTCGGGTCGAGCCCGAGGCCGCCGCCGAGGTGCACCTGGAAGCCCTCGACCTGGCGACCGTCGGCGTCCAGGACCAGCTGGCCCTTGAGGCCGATGTCGGCGACCTGGGTGCGGGCGCAGGCATTGGGGCAACCGTTGACGTTCACGGTGATCGGCACGTCGAGGTCTGGGAAGCGGCGCTCGAGCTCGGCGATGAGGTCCGTGGCGCGCTGCTTGGTCTCGACGATCGCTAGCTTGCAGAACTCGATGCCGGTGCACGCCATCGTGGAGCGCCGCCAGTTCGACGGACGCGCCGAGAGCCCGATCCGGTCGAGGGCCTCCACCAGGCTCGGCACCGCGGCGTCGTCCACGTCGAGCACCAGGAGCTTCTGGTACGGCGTGGTGCGGATCCTTCGCGAGCCGTGCGCCTCGGCGACCTCGGCGAGCCGCACCAAGGTGGCGCCGTCGACGCGGCCCACGGTGGGAGCCACCCCGACGAAGTAGCGGCCGTCCTTCTGCTCGGTGGCGCCGATGTGGTCCCCGGTGCGTCGCGGCACGGGCGGGGAGTCGCAGTCGACCAGCTCCCTGTGGAGGTACTTGGTCTCCAGGACCTCCCGGAACCGCTGGGCCCCCCAGTCCTGGACCAGGAACTTCAGCCGGGCCCGGGAGCGCAGCCGGCGGTAGCCGTAGTCGCGGAAGATCGAGATGACGCCTTCCCAGACGTCGGCGACCTCCTCGAGCGGGATCCAGACGCCGAGCTTCTGGGCCAGCATCGGGTTGGTGGACAGCCCCCCGCCGACCCAGAGGTCGAAACCGGGGCCGTGCTCGGGGTGGCTGGTGCCGACGAACGAGACGTCGTTGACCTCGGGTGCGACGTCCTGGCTCGGGTGCCCGGTGACCGCGGTCTTGAACTTGCGGGGAAGGTTGGCGTACTCCGGGTCGCCGATGTAGCGGCGTTTGATCTCCTCGACCGCGGGGGTGCCGTCGATGATCTCGTCCGCGGCGATGCCGGCGACCGGGGAGCCCAGGATGACGCGGGGCGAGTCACCGCACGCCTCGAGGGTGTCCAGGCCCACCGACTCCAGCTTCGCCCAGATCGCGGGCACGTCCTCGATGCGGATCCAGTGCAGCTGGATGTTCTGCCGGTCCGTGACGTCGGCGGTGCCTCGCGCGTACGTCGTACTGATCTCACCGATCGCCCGCAGCTGGTCGGTGCTCAGCTGGCCGCCGTCGATGCGCACCCGCAGCATGAAGTACTCGTCGTCGAGCTCCTCCGGCTCGAGGGCGCCGGTCTTGCCGCCGTCCAGGCCGGGCCTGCGCTGGGTGTAGAGACCGAACCAGCGGAACCGGCCCCGCAGGTCGCCGCCGTCGATGGAGGCGAAGCCGCGCTTGGAGTAGATGTTCTCGATGCGGGAGCGCACGTTGAGCGGATTGTCGTCCTTCTTGGACTGCTCGTTCTGGTTCAGCGGCTCCCGGTACCCCAGGGCCCACTGTCCCTCGCCGCGCTTCTGCCGGGCGCGCCCGGAGCGACCCGGGCCGCTGGGGGCCGGCTTGGACGAGGGTGCGCCGGACGCGCCGTTCGGGGAGGTGCCCGGAGAGGTGCTGGGGGGTGTCACGAGGGGTTGCGCTCCTGTGGATGAGACGCACGATGCGCTGTGCAGACCTCGACGACGTTGTCGAGAAGTGTGCCGGCGACCGCGCGCCCGGCTGGTAGCTGGGCGGTCAGGCGGGCCGGGACAGACAGATCATGCTGCGCGTACGCCCGAGGTCCACGTGGCGTCGGACCACGAGGTGCGTCGTCGTTGCGGCGCTGATCATGGGCCCAGTCTCACGGCCCGGACGGGCTGCCGACAAACGCGCGTCTTATGACGTGAGACGCCTGTCCACCATGTGGTACGCGGGGCGTGCCTGCCGCACGCGCGCCGGGGGTCGTCCAGGCGTTACCGCGTCACTAGTCTGTCGCCATGACCGATTCGATGCCGGCCGCCGAGAGCCTGGCCAAGACGACGAGCGCGGCCTACGACGCGGCGCTCGAGGTGATCGCCTCCGTCGAGCCGCGGGTGGCCGAGGCGACCCGAGCCGAGCTGCGGGACCAGCGCAGCTCCCTGAAGCTGATCGCCAGCGAGAACTACGCCTCCCCGGCGGTGCTGCTGACGATGGGGACCTGGTTCAGCGACAAGTACGCCGAGGGCACGGTCGGCCACCGGTTCTACGCCGGCTGCCAGAACGTCGACACCGTCGAGGCGCTGGCCGCTGAGCACGCGCGCGAGCTCTTCGGTGCGCCATACGCCTATGCGCAGCCGCACTCGGGGATCGACGCGAACCTGGTCGCGTTCTGGGCGATCCTGTCCCACCGGGTGGAGGTCCCGGCCCTGGAGCGGCTCTCGGCCAAGACCGTGGCCGAGCTCTCGGAGGAGGACTGGGAGTCGCTGCGGCACGAGCTCGGCAACCAGCGGATGCTCGGCATGTCCCTGGACGCGGGGGGCCACCTGACGCACGGCTTCCGGCCCAACATCAGCGGCAAGATGTTCCACCAGCGGTCCTACGGCACCGACCCGGAGACGGGGCTGCTCGACTACGACCGGGTCCGCGCGGCGGCGCGGGAGTTCCGGCCGCTGATCCTGATCGCCGGCTACTCGGCGTACCCGCGACGGGTGAACTTCGCCAAGATGCGCGAGATCGCCGACGAGGTGGGCGCGACGCTGATGGTCGACATGGCGCACTTCGCCGGCCTGGTGGCGGGCAAGGTGTTCACCGGTGACGAGGACCCGGTGCCGCACGCGCACGTCACCACGACGACGACCCACAAGTCCCTGCGGGGGCCCCGCGGCGGTCTGGTGCTCGCCACGGAGGAGTTCGCCGGCGCCGTGGACCGGGGGTGCCCGATGGTGCTGGGCGGCCCGCTGTCCCATGTGATGGCTGCGAAGGCGGTGGCCCTCGCGGAGGCGCGGCAGCCCGGCTTCTCGACGTACGCCCAGAAGATCGCGGACAACGCCAAGTCGCTCGCCGAGGGCTTCCTGACCCGCGGGGCGAAGCTGGTCACCGGCGGCACGGACAACCACATCGTGCTGCTCGACGTGACGTCCTTCGGGCTGACCGGGCGGCAGGCCGAGTCCGCGCTGCTCGACGCCGGCGTGGTCACGAACCGCAACTCGGTCCCGGCGGACCCCAACGGCGCCTGGTACACCTCCGGGATCCGGTTCGGCACCCCGGCGCTGACCACCCGCGGGTTCGGGAAGGACGAGTTCGACAAGGTCGCGGAGCTGGTGGTCGACGTGCTCTCCTCCACGACGCCGAACAGCACCAAGGCGGGTGCACCGTCCAAGGCGACGTACACGCTGGCGGACGGGGTCGCCGACCGTACCCGCGCCGCCACTGCCGAGATGCTCGACAAGCACCCGCTCTACCCGGGCCTCGAGCTCACCTGACGACCCGGCCCGTCCGCACGTCTCAACCCCTCGAGTCGGCGGGTCTGCACGTCTCAGCCCTCATCGAGACCTGCAAACGCGCCGACTCGACCCTCCGGAGACATGCAAACGCGCCGACTCGGCGATGGGGGAGGGCGGGGCGGCCGGTCGTTACCGTAGAGGCATGCCGGCCGACGCGCAGAGTCCCTCTGCTGCACCCGCGCGCTGGCGGATCGCGCGGGACACCGTCTGGCGGCTGATCGTCTCCACCGTCGGCACCTGCTTCCGCTACCGGGTCACCGGGCTCGCAGCGGAGGCCGCCTTCTTCGCGTTGCTGTCCCTTCCGCCCCTGCTGTTCGGGCTCGCCGGATCCATCGGCTACGTCTTCGACAGCTTCAGCCCCACCCAGGTCGAGGACGTACGACGCTCCATCCTGGACGTCTCCTCGCGGGCGCTGACCCCGCAGACGGTCGACGCGATCGTCCGGCCCACCCTGAACGACGTCTTCCACGGCGGCCGGTTCGACGTCATCTCCGTCGGCTTCATCCTCGCGCTGTGGTCGGGCTCGAGAGCTCTGAACGTCTTCGTGGACACGATCACCATCATGTACGGCCTCGGCGGTCACCGAGGCATCGTCAAGACGCGCATGCTCTCCTTCTGCCTCTACGTGATGGGCCTGCTCACCGGGGTGGTGACGATCCCGCTGGTGGTCGCCGGACCAGGCCTCGTCAGGCGGGTGGTCCCCGCCCGGGTCGACTTCCTCAACGAGCTGTACTGGCCGGTCGTCGTCGCCCTCTGCGTCTGCTTCCTCGCCACGCTGTACCACGTGTCCGTGCCGGTGCGGACCTCGTGGCGCTTCAACCTCCCGGGCGCGGCGCTGACGATGGTCATCTGGATCTTCGGGTCCTACCTGCTCCGCTGGCTGCTGACCAGCACGGCCAAGGGGTCGACCTCCATCTACGGGCCCTTGGCCGCACCGATCGTCGTCATGCTGTGGCTCTACCTGCTCTCCATCGCGGTGCTGATCGGGGCCGCGGTGAACGCCGCGTTCGACCGGCTGTGGCCGGAGAAGGAGACCGCCCGGGCCCGGATGGAGCTCGTCCGCAAGCTCCGCATGCGTGCCCTCATCCCGAGGCTCCGCCGTGACGAGGAGGACCACGGCCGGTTCCCGGAGGCCGTGGAGGTCGGGCCGTCCGAGGAGACCGTCCTGCTGCCGCGGTACGACGAGCAAGCGGACGGCCACGCCTCGGATGGAGCACGGGAACCCGACCTCACTCGAGACACGCCCGGGCCGTCCGCGAGCCGCCGGCCCTGAATTGGCGTGCGGAGGGCCGTCCGGCCGCCGTACATTCCCCGTGTGCTGGAGAAGATCGGCCTCGATGCCGACGTGTCGCGGGCAGCCGCCCGCTGGGCCGCCGGCGACGCGGTTCTCGGCCGGGTCGTCTGCGTGCACCGTGGCCTCGTGTCCGTGCTCGCCGAGAGCGGGCCGCGACGGGTCACCTTCGGCGGCGGACTCCTCACCCGGGTGGCCAAGGACCCCACGGAGGCGCCCTGCACGGGTGACTGGTGCATGGTGCGTGAATGGCCGGACGGTCGGGACACGGTCGAGCGGCTGCTTCCGCGCCGGACGGCCGTGCTGCGCGCCGCCGCCGGACGGCAGAGCCACGGCCAGGTCCTCTGCGCGAACGTCGACATCGCGGCGCTCGTGGTGGCGCTGCACCCGTTGCCGGTGCTCTCCAAGGTCGAGCGGCTGGTGGCTCTCGCGTGGGAGAGCGGCGCGCGGCCGCTCGTCGTGCTGACCAAGGCGGACCTGGTCAGCGACGCCGACCAGGTGGCCGAGGACGTGGCGGCTGCTGCCCCGGACGTCGACGTGGTGACCGTCAGCGCGAGCACCGGGAACGGCGTGGAGGCGCTACGGTCCCGGCTGGAGGGCCGGCTGACTCTCGGGCTCCTCGGTGCCTCCGGGCACGGCAAGTCCTCGCTGCTCAACGCGCTGGCCGGCGCAGAGCTCCTCGCCACCCGCCCGATCCGCGAGGACGGTCGCGGGCGCCATACGTCGGTACGACGGGAGCTGGTGCCGTTGCCCGGCGGGGGGGCCGTCATCGACACCCCGGGGCTGCGGGGCGTCGGCCTCCTCGCCGCCGCGGACGGCCTGTCCCTGACCTTCCGGGACGTGAACGCGCTCGCGGCCCGGTGCCGGTTCGGGGACTGTGCGCACGAAGGCGAGCCCGGCTGCCGGGTGGCCACGGCGATCGCCGACGGCGACCTCTCGCTGCGCCGTTTCGAGAGCTGGCGGCACCTGCAGCGCGAGCTGACCTGGGCCGCCACCCGCGTCGAGGACCGGGTGCGGATCGAGCGCGCGAAGGCCGGCAAGCGCCAGGCCCGTCGGACGGGCCCGTCCGGTGGCTGACCTCAGGCCAGCGCGGCGTCCATCGAGTCGTAGACGGTGAACAGCTGGTCGAGCCCGAGCACCCCGAGAAGCTTGCGGGTCTGAGGCGTGGGGTGCACCAGGGCGAACGCCGCCCGGCGTGCCTGCGCCTCGCGGTGCACCTTCACGAGCACGCCGAGCCCGGTGGAGTCGATGAACGTGACCAGCCCGAAGTCCAGCAGCACCCGCGGGCGACCGTTCACCAAGGGGTCGAGCAGCGCGTCACCGAGCTGGTCCGCGGTCGAGGCGTCGACCTCCCCCGACGCGGTGACCACAGTGTGATCCTGACGGTCCTCGACCTCGACGCGCAGCAGCATGGGCTCTCGATCCTTGGTACGGCGTGCGGTGGCGGTGTCTCGCCACCCAGGGACCGGCGGGCGCCACGTCGCTCGGTCGGACATTCGGTAGCGGTCTTGGCAGGCTACCGCGGACGGGCGGCAGGCGCCGCCAGGTCAGCGCCGGCTCACCGCGTCCTGGACGCTGGGATGGATGTTGAGCACATCCCCGAGCCCGAGCAGGGACAGCACCCGGGTCACCGCGTCGCCCGGCGCCACGAGACCGAGGTGCCGACCGCGTGCCGCGGCCACCTGGTGCTCGTGCAGCAACGAGGACACAGCGGTCGAGTCGATGAAGGACACCTCGGCGAGGTTCACCAGGACACGGGCGTGTCCCTCGTCGAACCCCTGACGGATGGCCTCGCGCAGGCGGGCCACGGCGGCGACGTCCAGCTCACCGACGGCGTCCAGGACGGCGTCGCCGGCGCTTGGTGAAGCGCTCCTGCGTAGCTGCATCGGGACTCCTTCCTCCGTCCGGCTCACGAAGAGTTGCCCGGGCGGGGCACGGCTAACCAAGAAGTCGGTACGCCGCGATCGAACATGCGTTCGACTCTGTGACATCCTGGGCGGATGGCAGGCGGCATGGGCGGGCGCAGCGGCATCCCGATGGTGCGCCGTGTCGAGCTCTCCGCGGCCTCGTTCGACGAGTGTCCGGCGCGGCACTGCTGGGTCTCGGGCGCTGCCGACGACCAGGGCGTGAAGCGGCCCGGGCTGTTGGTCGAGTGGCGAGCTGCGGGGGCCGGCTGGGAGGGCAGGGTGCTCTACGTGGCACGCCTGCGTGCGGCGGGCTGGGCCGTGGTGGAGGAGTGGCTCCCGGCGTCACTGCTGTCGCCGCGCTAGGAGCTGACATGGTGAAGCGCCCCGCCGGACCTGGGGGATTGAGGCGGGGCGCCCCACGCGAGGACGCCGACTAGCAGGCCCTCCACAGATGAGGATACCCACCTGTCGCAGGGATACACCGGCACGTCTCGACCGGCGCGCCGGAACCGTGCATCCAGGAGGTCGGCGATCAGCGGCTCAGCAGCAGGATCAGGATCGCTGTGACGGCTGCGGACAGGATCAAGGACCCGAGGCAGCCCAGACGGCTGCTGAAGAAGAAGAGCACCGGGGATGGGTACCCCTGACCCCGACGGCCACGCATCGCGGCCGAACAGAGCAGCGGCCCTCGCCGCCCGCGGGTTGCCGGGAGACGAGGGCCGGAGGGCATCCCTCCCAGTGAGCGCCCTCAGGACAGCCAACGAGCCGGGGGCGCCGCGGTTACGGTCGGCGTACGCCGATGCCGGACCGTCGAGGGATCCGACCCCAGGCGCGAGACGGTCCCGCCTGTTGACCCGGGGGTTGGATCATCAGGCGGGACCGTGCTGCCGTCGCGATGTCGAGACCCTGGGAGATCGGCTGACCGCGGCTGCAGATGACTCAAGTTTGAAGTCCCTACCTTGGGAAAACCTTGACCGTGCTTGTGAGGTGAGCGCGGTCAAGGCCTTCCGAGGGTTGCGGTCAGACGTTCGCGGCGTGGTGGTGGGACGAATGCCCGCCGACCGTGGGCGTCGTACCAGCCTGTCCGACGAGGCTGAGGCTGCTTGCGCACAGGGCGAGGGCACTGACCGCCACCACGGCCGCGAGGGTGGATCCCAGCACCTGGCCCGGTGACCTCCCGAGCGCGGCCTCCGAGGACCCGGTCGGGCGTACCCAGGGTCGGGCGCGCAGGATCGCCATGACGACCAGCAACGTCACGACCTCGAGGACGGAGACGACGATCGCGACGATCTCCATCCGGTGAGTCACGTTCGCCGCGGAGACGAACGGGATGCCGAACGTCCTGAAATAGAGCCAGAGCAGCAGCGAGCCGTCGACGGCGAACACCACGGGCAGGAGCCCGAGCGGGCGCCGCCCCGTGAGCAGGGCCCCGGCCAACCCCAGCTCGACGGTCGTCAGGGCCACGAAGAACAGACCCGCTTCGGACCACTCGGTCAGGTGCCCGGGTACGACGGTCGCGTGCACGACCGCGCTGGCGATCAGTGCCGCAGCGACCAGCGCCCTGACCACTCCGAGGCGATCCCCGACGACCCGGCCGAAGTTCACCGGCGCTCGGTTCGAGGCCAGTCGTATGCGACCGCCCCTGAGCGCGACCACCCAGCACACCAGCAGGAGGTTCGAGACCAGCAGGATCAGTGACCCCACGGCGACGGCACGGACCTGGAGACCCAGCGTCGCGCTCAGCTGCGCGTTGCGGCAGGCCGCCGAGCAGTTGTTCTTCATCATGTCCATCATGGCCATCTGCACGGTCTGCAGGTGGTAGTCGTACGTCGAGCTGGCGGCCAGCCGGGCCGCACCGGCGACGGTGCTGAAGCCGGCCACCATCAGCATCGCCGCACCGATGCTGGCGAACCCTCGAGGCCGGCCACCGAAGCGCCGCTGCGCTACGACGAGAGCGGCCAGCACTGCGAGCACGAAGACGGGCACCAGCAGTGTGGACTCGCGCAGCCAGCTCACGGCCAGCCCCTGGCTGCGTTCGATGGAGCCCAGGGAGCTGCGCAGGGCCGTCGTCCAGAACCCGTCCGCGTAGGCCAGCACGATCGCCAAGGGCAGCACGGTCGTCCAGGGGACCGGTCGCCGTGCCTCCGACGCGACGGGTGACGCTTCGAGCGCGACCGCCGTCGTCGGCTCGCTCGCCACTGCGGTCACGGCGTGATCTCCCAGCCGAACATCATCGCGTGGTCCTCGTGCGCCAGGTTGTGGCAGTGCGCGACGTACGGCCCGATGAAGTCACGGAAGCCGCGGTAGACGATCACCGACTCGCCGGGGTCGAGGGCGATCAGGTCCTCGCGTGACTTGTCGTCGGGGTGGCCGGCGTCAGGGGTGACGCTGACGTCCTTGCTGTTGCGCATGACTGTGCGGTGCTCCTCCATGTGGAGGTGGAAGGGGTGCACCCAGCCGCCACCGCCGTTGCGGATCTCCCACAGGTTGAAGCTGCCCTTCTTCTGCTGCGCCAGCGGCGTCAGGCCTGCAGGGTTCCGCAGACTGGTCTCCACGTTGGCCGGATCGAAGGGCTTTCCGTTGATCAGCCACTCGATCTCCGCGCCGGCGCTGCCGCGCTCGACCTCGAAGATCAGCCGGTTGTTCATCAGCGTCTTCCAGTTGGCCGGCAGCGGAGGAAGGGGTCGCAGCTGCTTGGTCGCCGCCGGCATGACGCTGTTGTCGACGGCGTTGTCGCCGATGACGATCTTGATCATCGGGATCTTGTAGTTCGGGTCGGGCGAGAACCGGGAGGAGTTGCTCCACATCCGGCCGTTCGGCATCTTCATGACGTTGGTCAGGTAGATGACGTCACCCTTCTTGGTGGGCGAGCCGTCCATGTACTTGGTGAAGTCCACGATGAACTCACGGCGCTTGGCCGGCCACAGCTCGAAGGAGTCCCGCTTGATCGCGAAGGGCAGCAGGCCGCCGTCGTCAGCGATCTGGGTGAACTTCATGCACTGCTGGCCGTCCTGGATCCGCCACTGGCCCTCGAGCTCGTCACCCTGGTAGCCGAGGTCCTTGGCCGCCTTGGGCCCCTGCGTCGAGGTCATCAGCTTGAACTCGTAGATCCGCGACACCGAGGCGTCAAGGAAGCGGAACCGGTACTTGCGGCGCTTGACCGTCAGGGTCGGGTATGCCGTGCCGTTCACCGTGAAGATGTCCCCGACGAACCCGTGGTTCGGGAAGTGCTTGAAGAACGTCTTGCCCCACCACTTGGGATGCATGGCCGGGTTGTGCGCCAGCGGGAATTCACCCATCCCGTCGTGGACGTCCTCGTGCAGGGTCACGCCGTCGTCGAGCCGGCAGTCGAAGATCGCCAGCGGGATGTCGTAGTCGACGTCGAAGCTGCCGTCCGGGTTGTTCGTCCGGACGCCGGGGAGGCGGAGACCCTTGGTCTCGTCGCCCATGTCCTTGCCGTTCTTGGGGTCGTAGATCGGGTAGAGGCCGACCATGCCCTTGTACACGTTCGAGCCCGTGTGGTCCATGCGGTGGTCGTGGAACCAGAAGAAGCTCTGCTTCTCCCGCTCGTCGCCACCGGCCGGCCAGTTCAGGTAGAGGTTGTCGACGAACTGACCGGGCTTGTAGCCCTGGTACTTCGGGCCGTACTTCATGGAGTAGTGCGGGTTGCCGTCGCTCTCCGGAGCGGTGTGCCCGTTGTGCAGGTGGGTCAGGAACGACTGGTCCGGGGACCCGAAGTCCTGACGGTCCAGACCCATGGGGTTGTCGTCGAGGTGGTTCT
>JAWWPF010000041.1:0-7225 GCA_033850795.1 Nocardioidaceae bacterium
GGTTTCTTCCCGGCGGGCGTCCCAGCGATCTTCGCCGCGATCCTCGTGGTGATCTTCTCGATGACCGGTGCCGAGGTCGCCACGATCGCCGCCGCTGAGTCACCCGACCCCGGCAAGGCGATCCGCAAGTCGACGAACTCGGTGATCGGGCGCATCGCGGTCTTCTACGTCGGCTCGGTGTTCCTCGTCGTGTGCATCGTCCCGTGGAACTCCAAGCAGCTGGCCGCCTCGCCGTACGTCGCAGCCTTCCAGGCGATGAACATCCCCGGGGCTGCCGACATCATGAACGCGGTCGTCCTGACGGCGGTGCTCTCCTGCCTGAACTCCGGGTTGTACACCTCCTCACGGATGCTTTTCGTGCTCGCCGCGCGGCGCGAGGCGCCGCTCGGACTGATGAAGGTGAACCGCGCCGGCGTGCCGATGGGCGCCATCCTGGCGTCCTCGGTGGTGGGATTCCTGTGCGTGATCGCGGCGGCCATCTCTCCTGACAAGGTGTTCCTGTTCCTCCTGAACTCCTCGGGCGCGGTCATCCTGTTCGTCTACGTGCTGATCTGCATCTCGCAGATCGTGCTGCGCCGCCGTACCACCCCCGACCGGCTGGTCGTGAAGATGTGGCTGTTCCCAGGACTGTCCATCCTCGTCGCCGTGGGGATCATCGCGATCCTCGCTCAGATGGCCTTCGACAAGACCGCGCGGCCCCAGCTGTTGGAGAGCCTCGGCGCCTGGGCGATCGTGGTGATCCTCTACTTCGTGACCAAACGGGTCACGGAGCGGCATCCGGCCGAAGCCGTGTCCCTCCCCGAACCGACCTCGCCGGCCTCACGCGTCCTCGTGCTGGCCAACGAGACGGTCGAGGGTCGCGAGCTCCTGGACGAGCTGCGGTCCATCGACCGGGCCGGCCGGGCGACGTACTTCGTCAGTGTGCCCGCCAACCCCATCGACACCGGCACGGCGATGTACGAGGGCGCCGTGTTCATGTGGGACGCAACCGTGCAGGCCGCGCAGGCGCGGCTCGACCGGACCCTGGCCGTCCTGCGGTCGGAGAACCTCGATGCCGATGGCGAGCTGGGGAGCTTCAAGCCGCTGAAGGCGCTCGAGGATGCGGTGGGGCGGTTCAAGCCCGATCGCCTGGTGATCTGCACCCTGCCGGAGGATCGCTCGGCCTGGCTGCGCTTCGACATCGTGGACCGCGCCCGCGAGGTCTACCGTCTCCCGGTGACCCACGTGGTCGTCGAGCCCCAGACCGTGCCCGCCTAGTGCCGCGGCCATGACGATCCTCATCGGACTCGCACCCGGCCAGAAGGACGACGCCGCCCTGCGCCTCGGCTCGATGCTTGCCCGATCGACCGACGAGGACGTGCTGGTGGTCGCCGTCGTACCAGCGCCTTGGCCTCCGGATCCGTACCAGGCAGACAAGGAGTACCTCGCGTACCAGGAGGCGCGAGCTGACAAGGCGCTCGCCCGTGCTCGCGCCTACCTGGGGACGGGTGGCCATGAGGTCGAGGCCGTGCTGCTCAGGGCGGAGTCCGTCGCGGCGGGTCTGCTCCAGGCCTGCAAGGACCGACAGGTCGGTTCGGTCGCCCTCGGATCGTCCTCCACCGGCGTGTTGGGACGGGTGATGCTCGGCGGGGTCGCGGAACGCTTGCTGCACACCACGGAGGTGCCGGTCGTCGTGGCGCCCCGAGCCTTCCACGAGGGCAGAGCCAGCCGGGTCTCGCGGGTCAGCGTCGCGTTCGGCCGGGCGGACCACGATGGCGGACTGGTCGCCTGCGCCGCCACCGCGGCCAAGAGTATGTCGGCACCCCTGCGCGTGGTCTGCTTCGCGGTCCGTCCGATGGCCGGGTACGTCGGCTCGATCGAACCCGGAACCGAGCATCTCGTCGTCGATGAGTGGAGGAAGCGGCTCGAGGAGGACATCGGCGCAGCGCTCGCCTCGACGGCCCGGGCCGGCGGACATGCGCACGGAGCCACCGCCACGGAGACCCAGGTCGAGACGGTGCTCGGACAGGGAGGCTCGTGGCCGGAGGCGCTCAACGACGTCTCCTGGACCGACGGCGACCTGCTCGTCGTCGGCACGAGCACCGGACCGCTGAGCCGGTTCTACCTCGGCTCGCACGCTGCCAAGATCGTCCGGAGCTCGCCCGTGCCCGTGATGCTGCTGCCGCGCCAGCACGGCTGAACCGGCGCGGACCGCGTCACCACAGCGTGGGCGGCAGATAGAGCCCTTCCCGAGCCACGTGCTGGACCAGGGCCTCCGTGGACGGCACGCCGAGCTCGCGGGCGAGTTCCACCGCGAGGCCGGAGGGATCGGACAGGCCCAGCTCGGCGCGGATGCGTTCGTCGTCCCAGCCGTCGACCAGCGCACCGAGCAGCCGCACGTCCGAGCGCCCCAGGCGCGAAGCATCACCGGGTGCGCGGACCAGCACCAGCGAGGCGCGACCACCATTGCGTCCGTGATTCTGAGCGTCCTCAGCGTGGCACTGTCGTGGGCCTTGGTGAACACCGTCTACGCCTTCAGACAGGGCCGCCTGTATTACATCGGCGACGCGACCCAGGAGGCATCGACTTCAAGCAGGAGGCTGACCCGACGTACAGCGACTTCGCCTACCTGGCGTTCACGGTCGGCATGTCGTTCGCCGTCTCCGACACGGAGCCGACGTCCACTCGCACCAAGAGGGTCGCTCTCGGTCACGCCCTGATCTCCTACATGTCCGGCACCGGCGTCCTGGCAGTGGCCATCAACCTGGTCACCGACCTGGTCACCGACCTGGGCCAGTGACCAGGCAGAGGTTCGTCGGCCAGCCCCATCAATCGAGTCAGTCGCGGGAGGGGCGGTCGGGGATGCCGTCAGGCGGCTCTCCGGCGACCTCGCGCGCCCAACCAGCGTGCTCGCGCCGTGCCCAGCGCAGGGGGACCCGGCCGGTGCGCATCCCGGCCATGGCATCGGGGTCCTTCGTGGCCATCACGACGTGGCCGACGACGAGCAGACCGACGGCCAGCGCGAACCAGTCGTGCACGAATGTCGCACCGCTGCGCCACGGCAGCGGCGTGAGCCGGGTGAAGTACATGACGACTCCGGAGGTCAGCAGGACGCCGATCGACCCTGCGGACAGCGCAGCGTTGACCTTCTGGCCGGCGTTGAACTTGCCGACCTCGAGCGTGCCGTCGCGACGGCTACGTGACCGCAGCCAGGCCCAGTCCCCGGAGGTGAAGCGGTTGAGCCGGGACGCGTCGCCACGGAAGGTGCGGCTGACGAACCCGGCAAGCAGCGGCACCGGAAGGGCGAGTCCGGAGTACACGTGGACCTGCTCGACCAGGTAGCGGTGACCGACGATGACCGCCAACGACCCGTTGTAGAGGACCGCGGCAGTCAGGATGCACACGGTCATCAGGATCGCGGTGAGCCAGTGCACCCATCGTGAGCTGCGGCTGAATCGGTCGATCAGCCGTCCCGCTCCCCGCGGGACGTCGGTCTCAGGTGCGCTCATCGCCGCTTCGCCCGTTGGACCTGCCCACGAACCCGTCGATGTCGTACCCGCGGTGCTCCCAGTAGCCCGGGACCACCGCGCGGGTGACCTCGATGCCAGAGAGCCACTTGACACTCTTGTAGCCGTACATCGGCGCCACGTAGAGCCGCACCGGTCCGCCGTGGTCGTGGGTCACGTCGCCGCCGAGCATCGTCAACGCGACGAGCACATCGGGCAGCCGAGCCTGGTCGAGGGTCAGGCTGTCGCTGTAGGTGCCGTCGAAGGAGGTCAGCCGCAGCGCCCGTCCGGAGAGCTGCACGCCGGCCCGATCCAGGAGCGTCGACAACCTCACGCCGGTCCACCGCACCTGCGGGACCCGCCACCCGGTGACGCACTGGAAGTCGCGGACCAGCTCGGTCTGCGGCATCGCCTGCAGATCGGCCATCGTGAGAACGGTCGGATGATCGACCAGGCCGTTGACCGCAAGCCGGTAGGTCGCCGCGTCGCGGGTCGGTACGCCGCCGGTGACCGAGTAGAAGCGGAACGTGTCGCCCAGGGGCAGCAGCGACGTCAGACCGGTCGGGTCGCGGAGCTGGACCGGTGCCAGCAACGAAGTCAGCGTGTCCTGCGCGCGGGTGCCGGTCACGATCCCGAGCGTGCCGACCCCGAGCAGCCCGATCACCACCCGGCGTCCCACGGGGCGCCCGCGCTCGGGTGGAACGTGCGCGACCGTCGATGTCCCGCGCCTGCGCCGCGGGACCTTGCCCGGACGGCGATCCCACCAACTGCGCATGCTTCGAACGTAGCCTCCTACACCCAAGGGGTAGCGTCATTGGCATGAGCCGAATCGTGACGCTGACCATCGGCGCCGTACTGACCTTGCTGGGCCTCCTGTGGATCCTGCAGGGCTTCGACATCATCGGCGGCTCCGGCATGAGTGGCCACGCGATCTGGGCGGTGATCGGCATCATCATCGGTGCCGTCGGGCTGGTCCTCATCGTCCGCACGCTTCGGGCGCCGGTGGGAGACCACCGCTGACCCCGACGCCAGCGATGACGGCACTCAAGGACCTGCCCGCACATCGGATCGAGGTGTTCCAGGCCCGGGTCGAACGCTGGCTCCCGGACCTGCGAGAGGCGCTCGAGGCGGTCTACGACGACGCCGAGGCGGTCGCGGACCGCCTGTTGGTCGCCGCGGCGGAGGCGTACGCCGCGAGGGACGACGAGCTGCACGCCCTGGATCTGCGACGCTCCCTGGAACCCGACTGGTTCCAGTCACCGAGGATGCTGGGCTATGCGGCGTACGTCGACAGGTTCGCGGGCACCCTGGCTGGAGTGGCCGCACGGGCGGGATACCTGCGTGACCTCGGCGTCACGTACCTGCACCTGATGCCGCTGCTCGAGAGCCGGCCTGCCCCGAACGACGGCGGCTACGCCGTGCGGAGCTACCGCGCGGTGAGCCCCGATCTGGGGACCATGGAGGACCTGCGGACGCTGACGGCGGAGCTCCGCCGACACGGGATCAGCCTGTGCTTGGACCTGGTGCTCAACCATGTCGCACGAGAGCACGAGTGGGCGGTCAAGGCGCGGGCCGGCGATCGGGCGATGCGCGCCCGTTTCCACGTCTTCCCGGACCGCCGGATGCCCGACGCCTACGAGCAGACCCTGCCCGAGGTGTTCCCGGACTTCGCCCCGGGGAACTTCACTCGGGACGACGGGCTCGACGGGTGGGTCTGGACGACGTTCAACAACTACCAGTGGGACGTCAACTGGTCGAACCCCTCCGTGCTGTGCGAGTACGCCGACATCATCCTCGAGCTGGCCAACCACGGGGTCGAGGTGTTCCGGCTCGACGCGATCGCCTTCCTCTGGAAGCGACTGGGAACCACGTGTCAGAACGAACCCGAGGTCCACGCGCTGACCCAGGCGTTGCGGGCGATCACCCGGATCACCTGCCCGGCGGTGCTGTTCAAGGCCGAGGCGATCGTCGGTCCTCAGGACCTGCTTGCCTACCTGGGCACCGGCAGGCACCACGGCAAGGTCAGCGACCTGGCATACCACAACAGCCTCATGGTCCAGGTCTGGTCGATGCTGGCCGCCAAGGAGGTCCGCCTGGCATCGCACGCGCTGCGGCAGCTGCCCGCGGCGCCGTCGTCGACGTCCTGGATCACCTACGCCCGCTGCCACGACGACATCGGCTGGGCCATCTCCGACGTGGACGCCGCCGCGGTCGGCCTCAGCGGTCCCGAGCACCGCCGGTTCCTCTCCGACTTCTACAGCGGCGACTTCCCCGGCACCTGGGCCCGCGGCCTGGTCTTCCAGGGAAACCCGGCGACCGGTGATCGCCGCATCTCCGGGTCGCTCGCCTCACTCGCCGGCCTCGAGGCCAACGACCCCCAAGCCGTCGCACGGATCCTCCTCGTGCACGCGATCATCTTCGGCTTCGGTGGCATCCCCGTGCTCTGGATGGGCGACGAGCTCGGACTCCTCAACGATCACACCTGGGCCACCGAACCCGGACACGCCGACGACAACCGCTGGGTCCACCGGCCGAGGATGCCGTGGCCGGAAACGGGAAGCCAGGGCGAGAACGCAGTGCAGGCAGGACTGCGCCACCTGATCGCCGTCAGGAGGAACCTGCCGCATCTCCACGGCTCGCTGCCAGCCCAGGTGCTGGACCCTCGCGACCCCGGCGTTCTCCTGCTTCTCCGCAGCCATCCGCTCGGCCCCATGCTCGCTGCTTTCAACGTGACGCCCGAAGCCGCGGCCATACCCACCGAGGTGCTGCACCGGATCGGGCTCGACGAGCACGCCGTCGACCAGCTGACCGGGCGTCGGCTTGCTCAACAGGGCACCGAGCTGACGCTGCCGCCGTACGCGGCCGCCTGGCTGGTCAGCCCCGAGGCTCCGACGGCACGCGTCGCTCAGTAGCCCACGAGCATGCGCGCCGCCGCAGGCCATGCCGGGGTCGCGCTCAGGAAGTCACGCCGACGTTCCCATGCCGTGCTCGGGATGCTGCTGAGCTCGTCCGCCTCGGGGCCGTCCTCCTCGAGCACAAGCCACGTCGCGAGCAGCTGAAGCTTGGATTCGCGGTGCAGGTTGGGGTCGCCCACCAGGGCGTCGACCAAGTCCGGGAAGAGCAGCATGGACAGGTACGTACCCATCGCCCGACATCGAAAGCGGGTGGTCCTGGTGGTCCAGACGGCTGATTGTGCCGAGCCGCGTCATCGGCGTCAGCTCATCAGGTGCTTGGCGGCGAAGACGGCCGCTTGGGTGCGCCGCTGGAACCCGAGCTTGGCGAGCATGGCGGACACGTAGTTCTTGACCGTCTTCTCGGCGAGATACATCTCGGCGGCGATCTGGCGGTTGGTCATGCCCTCGCCGATCAGCTCCAGGATGCGCCGCTCCTGGGCGGTGAGAGGCGCCAGCGCAGGGTCCTCCTCGGGTCCGCGCCGCAGCCGGTCGAGGACCTGCGCGGTGACGGCGGGGTCCAAGGTGGACTGTCCGGCGGCGACGCGTCGTACGGTGTTCAGGAGGTCGTTGCCGCGCACCTGCTTGAGCACGTAGCCGGCGGCTCCGGCCATGATCGCGGAGAACAGCGCCTCGTCGTCGTCGTAGGAGGTGAGGATGATCGCGGCGATCTCGGGATGCTGGCTGCGGATGTCCCGGCAGACGTCGATGCCGGACCCGTCAGGCAGCCGGCCGTCCAGCACAGCGACGTCCGGGCGCAGCGCGGGGATCCTGCGGGCCGCCTCCTGC
>JAWWPF010000045.1:0-3029 GCA_033850795.1 Nocardioidaceae bacterium
TCTCCTCGTTGTAGAAGGCGATGCCCTCGTTGGCTGCCGAGTCGTAGTACCGGCGGCGCACCGGCCGGGGATGCTTCCACGACAGCGCCAACTGCTGGGCGTGCACCCCCTCGTGCACGATTCCGGCGCGCGGGTCGGTGGCGTTGGCCGCGTCGAAATACGGCAGGTCCGGGGCGGGATCGGGGATGTACGAGGTGGCGGCGCCGTCCGGATTCGCCAGGCTGGTCAGGTCGTCGGTGACGCCGAGGAAGCTCAGCGGCGTCAGGTAATCGGGGATCGGGACGTTCAGATAGTGCCGAAGCGTGGCCGGCTGGCTCAGCAGGCCCTCGGCCTCCAGAAAGGCCCGGACGGCGGTTTCGTCCTCGGCATGCCGAGCGACCTGGCTCAGCACGTCGGCCGGCAGGTGGGGGGCCGGCCGGTGGCGGTGCCGGTGGGCTTCCAGCCGTTCGAGGACGGACGCCCGCTGGTACTCGCGGACGCCGATCGCCATCAGGGAATCCGCGTCCATCGGGATGCACGCGACATCGCGGAGGAACGCGTTGAAGGCGTCCCGGCCGACCGGCTGCCAGCGCGGAAGGCCGGGTCGCATCTCCAGCAGGACATCCCGCAGCCGCTCGAGCGCGTCGGCGCCCGCCGCCGCGACGGCGCGGAGCTCATCCAGGACGGGTGCGTCGGGCACCGCCCGGGCCAGCGCGGACACCACCAGCTCCAGGCGTTCGCGGATGCCCTCGAGCGCGCTCACCGCCACGTCCGCGAGCTCCGCCTGCGCCACACCCGGCAGGACCTCCTCGGCAGCGGCCACCACCGCGGGCACGTTGCGCAGGAACCGGGCGACCTCGGCGAGCCGCGCGGCATCCACGCCCGGCGGCAGAAGGACGTCAAAGACCGGACCGAGAGCGGCTTCGACGTACGCGGAAGGCTGGGTCCACGTGCGCAGGACGTCAAGCTCCCAAGTCACGCGGTTGAGGGCGGAGCGCAGCAGCCGCACGTCGACCCGGTCGGCGACCGTCGACGAGTCGTCGCCGTGCACCCGCGCCTCGGTCGCCGTCAGCGCCACCTCGAACGCGTCCCGTTGTTCCCGATGGGCGGCCACCGCGGCGTGACCCAGCTCCGGAAGCCAGCCCGGCGGCCGGGCCACCCGCAGGATGTCGTCGCTCGAACGCGGCTGGCTCCGGACCCGCCAGGCCCAGAACTCAGCGGAGTACTCATCGATCGTCTGCGCCACGACCGAAGCCTAGATCGACGCTCAGCTCGACGCGGTGCCCACCAGATTGGGGTTCAAACTCGAACGAGCGGCCGCGGGTTCACGGATTCCCGGCAGTTCTGCCTCAATAGATCGGACAAAGCTTTCCGAGGGCTTCATCCGCATCTAACGTTTTGGATCTCCATGCCCCGGTGGGCGATGCCGGAAGCCCGTACGCGGGCAACCCTGCGGCCCCCGGCTGAGCAGGTCAAACGGGCCGGGTTGTCCGGTGCGATCGCCCGCTGGGCGGGTCTGTCCGTCGACGCGCTGATCGGCTTTTTACGCCCGCGCGCGGCGCGCGGCGTGGGTCTAGCGTTCGAGATAGGTCAGCAGTCCGGTTTTCCGCCGGAGTCCTTCGGGCGAGGGAGGCGTGATGATCCGAGTCCTGGTGGTGATAGACGGCGGCTATTTCGGTATTCACGTGCGCGGAGTGCTGAACGCGCAACCGGACATCGAGGTCGTCGGGTTACTTCCGCTGGACAATGGCCTTGCGGCCCAGGCGGTCACCCTCGGGCCCAAGGTGATCGTCATCGACACCGAGTTCATGGTGAGCCAGGTCCTGCCGATCGCGGCGGAATTGCGGGCGCGGATTCCGACCTGCTCCGTGCTGGTGCTGTGCGATCCGACCAAGCGCGGAATGCTTCCGCCGCGGCGTCGGGGCGGCGACGTGAGCTTCCTGATCAAGGACATCTCGGCGCCGTACCTGGCCGACTCGGTCCGGCGGCTCGCCGCGGGCGAACGGATCGTGCACCCCCGGCTGCAGGCCGCCTCGCTGAACACCGAGCGCGAACTCAGCACCCGCGAACTGGAGGTGCTCGGGCTGGCGGCGGAGGGCGACTCGGTTGCCGACATCGCCCGCCGGCTCTACCTCTCCGGCGGCACCGTACGCAATTATCTCTCCGCCGTGATCATGAAGACCGGCGCGCGCAACCGCCTCGACGCCATTCGCATCGTCCGCAAGGGCGGCTGGCTCCGCTGACACTTACGACGACTTCCAGGTCCGGATGTAGTCGACGCGCTTCGTCGCGCTGCTCGTGGCGTCGTCGGGTGGGATCATCGAGTACACCGCGAGGTTGGAGATGATGTTGGTCTTGGCGTCGGTGGTGGCGTCGGTGTGGCAGACCTCGGCGCCGTCGGCGTACCAGGTCGTGCCCGAGGGTTCGATCGCCACGCCGTAGGTGTGCCAGCCCTTGGCCGGGTCGAACGACGGCCGCCAGTCGCACCGGCCCTGGGCGCCCGAGTACTGCGTGCCGTACAGGCGGTGGTGGTTGTCGGAGTAGAACTCGTACACGTCGGTCTCGGTGTGCCGGTCGACGCCCCGGACCTGCCAGGTCCAGAACGCCGGCCAGAAGCCGCGCGCGGCCGGCAGGATCGACCGTTCCTCGAGATAGCCGAAGTCGAAGGCGTACGACGGCGTGCTCGTGATCAGACATGAGGTCCAGTCGTAGCGGTTGCCCGACGACGGGGACGTGACCTGTTCCCGCTTCGCCGTCATCGCCAACTCGCCGTCGGCGACCCGGCAGTTCGCGGCCTGGTTCCACTCGAGCTGCTGGTTGCCCTGGTTGCCGCGGCCCTCGTCGGGCTCCGCGCTGGACCGGTCGGCCCATCGCGACCGGTCCAGCGAGGTGCCGTCGAACTCGTCGCTGAAGGCCATCTTCCAGCCGCCCTTCTGGCCCACCGGCAGCGGCGGCGCGGCCTCGGGGGCAGGGGCGGTGCCGGCCTTGGGGGCAGGGGCGGTGCCGGCCTTGGGCGCGGTGATGCTCGGCCCGTCGGCGGCGGCGTGGCC
>JAWWPF010000053.1:0-2803 GCA_033850795.1 Nocardioidaceae bacterium
GGCCGCAGACGGTCGTCACCGGTCCGGCATCCGGCCGATATCCGGGCGACATCGGCCACGTTGTGTTTCGCGGGGGCCTGAACAGGGCTAAGGCCTCAGGTATGCACCTGACGCCTGAGGATCTCGAAGCGGAGTTCTCGCTGCCCACCGCGGCCACCCGGCTGGATTTCCTGAGCCGGCGCGACGACGGCACCAGCACCCTCAACTCGGTCCACGACGGCGCCGACGCCGATGCCGACGACTGGCGCGCACTGAGCGCCGTCGGGACGACGCTCGACGTGCACGAGGCCCTGGAGCTCCTCGCCCTCGGCGAGGTCGTCTCCCGGAAGGCCCACGACAGTCAGCTCGTGGGCATCCGCGCGGCGCTGCGCAACGGCGCGAGCTGGGAACAGATCGCCGCTGCTCTCGGCGTGACGCAGGAGCAGGCCTGGGACGGGTTCGCCGAGTCGATCAACACGCAGCTGGAGCCAGGAACGGCCGAGGCCGTCCGTCAGCTCGCGGGATCACGCCCCGCGAGCTGACGCCGGCGCTCAGCCGACGGTGACGCCCTTCCAGAAGGCGACCCGGCCGGTGATCTCCTTGGCGGCATCCTTCGGCTCCGGGTAGTACCAGACGGCGTCGCGGTTCACGGCGCCGTCCACCTCGAGGTCGTAGTAGGACGCGGTGCCCTTCCACGGGCAGACGGAGTGGGTGTCGGAGGGGCGCAGCAGCTCCTCGCGCACGGACTCCCGGGGGAAGTAGGCGTTGCCCTCGACGGTGACGATGTCTTCGGATTCGGCGATCGTGACGCCGTTCCAGGTAGCAGTGGTCATCCCCCGATGGTCCACGAATTACCAGCGCAGGGGGTAGATCTCCCGTGACTGGGCGGTCCGGCAGGCCCGGCAATGGCCCCAGGTCACGACGCTGAGCGGGGCGGAGGCCTCTCCGCACTCGGGGCACTCCACCGATTCCTCGGCATGGGCGCGTGCCTCGACGATGTCCTGAGCGCGCTGGTCGTGGACCGCCTTGTCCCCCCGGCACGAGCAGCCGAGGGTGGCGTCCGGGCAACGTCCGGTGTGAGGGTGAACGGGGTGCCTCCTGGTGAGTCGTCCTTGTTGACGGTACTCAGCCACGCCAGCCCTTCCTAGCCCGCCGCTCGGAAGGATGAGGAGCAGGCCGTCAGCGATGCAGGACGGCGAAGGTAGCGACCGCGTGCGCGAGATCGCGGCCGTCCTGCTCGACGTCGGCGTCGCAGACCGTCAGATGCTCGCCCCGGGTGCGCACCTGGGCGCGCACGGACAGCGGTCCCGGCTTGCCCGGCCGCAGATAGGTGACCGTGAGCTGGCTGGTCGCCGGCACGTCGTCCTCGTCCGTGGCGGTGCGCACGGCCATCCCCATGGCGGTGTCGACCAGCGTGGCCAGCACCCCGCCGTGCAGCGTGCCCGCGGGATTCAGGTGTTCCTCGCGGGCCTCGAAGTGCACCGTGGCCTCGCCCTTCCCGGTGGCCGAGACCTCGGCACCGAGCCGTTCCGCGAATCCACCCGTGCCCTCTGCTGCGCTCACCCGGACCCCCTACCCCTGGGACGCCCCTTCACTCCCGGGTCCGGGCGGCGGGGTCAGCGGGAGTCAGTGGCCTTCGGCGACGGGGTAGATCTCGCCGGCCACGAGACCGTGCGCCTCACGGTGGACGTCGGCTGCCGCAGCGGCGTCCGGTGCTTCGACGAGGCAGAAGATCTTGCCGTGTTCCTCGTCGACCCAGTAGCGCTGGTAGTCCACGGAGTGGCCGGCCTGCGTCTTCAGGTCGGCCTGGTGGGCCTGGGCCACGTCGTCGAGTGCGACGCCGCCATCCAGTGTGTGCACGTCCATGAACAGGGCCATGGTTGGTTCCTCCCCGGGCCGGATCGGCCCCCTCGGTGACCGGACCGACCCTCCTCTGCCCCGTGGGGCGGGACAAGGACCGGGAGCGTGCTCGAGCGGGCGGATCGGTTTCGTGACGGCAGGGACGGACGGGTCGCAGGGTGCACTCCGTGACCGCCTCGAGTCCGACCTGCCAGCGTCGTGCCAGGGATCGCGAGCGCGGGTCGGACAGGCTGCGGGCACGCCATCCCCCAGTCAGGAGCAGTCATGACCGACCTCGGTCCGCAGGTCCCCCCGCCCGCACCGCAGCCCGCCGGTGCGTGGGCGCCCCCGCAGGCGAGCGAGGCCATCGGTGCTCCGAGCGGCTACCCGGCGGCCGGCGGCCTCCCGGTCGTACCGGCGCGCAAGCGGGTCAACCCCAAGAAGCTGATCCGGTTGGGTGTGGTCGCGGTGGCGGCGGTGGTGGGCATCGGCACGTCCGCCGGCTGGTTCGGGGACAGTGCTCCCAAGGTCGGGGACTGCGTGCACACGACCGGGGCGACCTCGTTCGACGTCGTGGACTGCGGCAAGGCCGGTGCCGAGTACAAGATCGCCGGCATCGACGCCACGAAGCGGACGTACGACGCGTTCCAGAGCGACGACACGGTCTGCGCTGCCTTCGCCAACTCGGAGGAGGCGCTCTGGGTCGGTGACGACAAGGCCTCGCCCGGAACCGTCTACTGCGCCGAGCCGATCTAGCGGGCCAGTCGCTGGGCGTGCGCGAGCTCGTCGTCCCGCACCGCTGATCGTCCGGACCGGACCAGGCGCCACGTCGTCCGGACGCCGCCCGGGTCGTCCCCCCAGCCGTTCCCGAGGGCCCAGTCGATCAGCCGGCGGACGGACAGCTCGTCCGCAGGCGCCGCGGCGAACAGGACCCGGAGCGTGAGCTCGGTGCCGGCGCGTTCGGTGCGGGTGTGGTGGGGGGCCA
>JAWWPF010000054.1:0-12870 GCA_033850795.1 Nocardioidaceae bacterium
CGGCCCCCAGCGTCACGACCTGGGTGCCGACCCGCTCGAGGATCTCGTCGGTCGACCAGCCGGTCTTCTTCTCGATCAGCGCGGACTCGTACTCGTTGCTGAACAGCAGGTCCGCGCCGTCGATGAGCCGCCGGATCATGTCACCGTCCCCGAACGCCAGCTGCTGGCTGGGGTCGGCGATGAAGGGGTAGCCGCGGGTGCGGCATTCCTCGGTGTGCCGCAGCATCCCTTCGGGGTCGTTGGGCCCGACCAGCACGTAGGAGACCCCGCCGACCCGCTCCACGATGGGGGCCAGCTCGATCTGGCGCGCCTCGCTCATCGCTCCGGCGTAGAAGGAGGCGATCTGGGCCATGGTCGAGTCGTTCGTGCAGACGAACCGTGCGGTGTGCTTGGTCCCGGAGACGTGCACCGAGCCGCAGTCGACGTTGTGCCGCTCCAGCCAGGACTGGTACTCGACGAAGTCCTCGCCGACCGCACCGACCAGGACTGGTCGAAGGCCCAGGTTGCCCAGGCCGAAGCAGATGTTCGCAGCGCACCCACCGCGGCGGACCTGGAGGTCGTCCACCAGGAAGGAGAGGGCGATCTTGTCCAGCTGGTCGACCACGAGCGAGTCGGCGAACCTCCCGGGGAAGGACATCAGGTGGTCTGTGGCGATGGAGCCGGTCACGAGCAGCGACACAGGGGGTCCTCACATGGGCGGGGCCGGACAACGCCAACGTCCGACGCTGCGAGGCCAGAGACTACCCGCGCCGGGCGCGCCCTCGAAACCACGCCCCCGCTGGGCGGGCCCGTCGCAACCACCCTGGCCGGCAGACGTGGAAGGACCCCGTCGCCGGACGGCGACGGGGCCCTCTCGGTGGTCCCAGAGGCTGCGGCTCAGTGGAAGGAGTCGCCGCAGGCGCAGGAGCCGGTCGCGTTCGGGTTGTCGATGGTGAAGCCCTGCTTCTCGATCGTGTCGACGAAGTCGATGACCGCCCCGTTGAGGTACGGCGAGCTCATCCGGTCCACGACCACGGCGACCCCGTCGAAGTCGGTGACCACGTCACCGTCGAGGGTCCGCTCGTCGAAGAACAGCTGGTAGCGCAGGCCCGAGCACCCACCGGGCTGCACCGCGATCCGCAGCTGGAGGTCGTCGCGACCCTCCTGCTCGAGGAGGGCCCGAACCTTGCTCGCGGCGGCGTCGCTGACGTTGATGCCGTCCGGACGGACCTGGGTCTCGGTGCTGGTGTCGACCTGCTCGGTCATCGATGTACTCCCAAACTCGACAGTGTTCTGGGTCTGGCCACGGCACGGGCACGTCGCCGGACTAGGTCAATGGTCGCACATCGCGGACTATTCCCAAGTCCTCGAGCCGTGACTCTCCCCGCGCCTCACCGTGACCAGGACCGGGCGACCCGCTGCGCAAGGGCGGCGAGGCTCCCGGCCGGGTCGGCGAAGCTGGCCTGCTCCCCGACCAGGTCCACCATCGAGTAGGCCTGCTCGACCCCGAGCGCCCGCGTCTCCCGGGACCCGACCAGCACCTGCCCGGCGAGGGCGACGCACGGCTGGAGCGCCTCCGCGGCGATCGCAGCGACGCCGTACGGCACCTTCCCGGAACGGGACGAGAAGTCGAACGCACCTTCGCCGGTGACCACCAGGTCGGCCCTGCGGGCCCGTTCGGCGAGCCGCACGGCCGAGGTCACCACGTCGATCCCCGGGGTCCGTGAGGCGCCGAGGAGCAGCAGCGCGAAGCCGAGGCCGCCCGCCGCGCCGGCGCCCTTGGCCAGGGACACCTTCTTGTCGGTGGCGGCCGCGAGCCGCTCCAGGGTCGCGTCCACGGCCTGGAGCCGGTCCTCGTGGACCCCCTTCTGCGGGCCGTAGACGTTGGTGGCGCCGATCAGCCCGAGCAGCGGGTTGTCGACGTCACTCGCGGCGACCAGCCGGACGTCCCCGACCCGGGCGCGGGCGGCCGAGAGGTCCACCGACTCCAGCGTCGCCAGTCCGGCCGGCCCCCGCTCAAGGCAGTCGGCCGGGGTCCCCACGGCGCCCAGGGCCGCCAGCAGGCCCGCCCCGCCGTCGTTGGTCGCGGAGCCACCGAGCCCTACGTAGACCGTGGAGGCGCCCTCTTCCATCGCGGCGATCAGCAGCTCCCCGACCCCGGACGTGCCGGCCCGTTCGGGGTCCCGGTCGGGCTTCGGCGTCAGGTGCAGCCCGCAGGCCTGGGCACTCTCGACGTACGCCGTCCCGTCGACGACCAGCACCGAACCGGGCACCGGGTCGCCGTACGGGCCACGGACCGTGACGGCGAGCAACCGACCTCCGAGGGACGCGTGCAGCACGTCGACGAAGCCGGGGCCGCCGTCGGCCATCGGCACCAGGTCGAGCTCGTCGTGGGGCGCCTGCCGCCGCCAGCCTTCGGCGATGGCCTCGGCGGCCTCGATGGCGCTCAGCGTCCCGGCGAACTTGTCCGGTGCGATCAGAACGCGCATGCGGCTCATCCAAACACGAGGGACTCCGGTCCGCGGGGCGGGCATGATGGGCCGCGATGCCCGCCGACTACTTCGTCCGACCGATGAGCCCCGACGACGTACCCGCCGTCGAGAGGCTCACCGATGAGGCCTTCCACGACCTCGACGTGCGCACGCAGCGCCCCGGGTGGCCGCCACCGGAGCGTCGCTCCGCGACGGCGTCGGCCGCGTGGCGGGCGCGGGTGGCGCACCTGGTCGGCACCGACCCGGCCGGCTGCTGGGTCGCCGACGACGACTCGGGGGTCCTGGGAGCCGCGGCGAGCATGCGTCGGGACCTCACCTGGCTGCTCGCGACGTACGCGGTCCGACCGGGCCTGCAGGGCCGGGGCGTGGGCCGGCAGCTCCTCGACGCCGCGCTGGGGCACGGCTCCGGAGCCCTGCGCGCGATGATCGCCGCCTCCGACGATCCACCGGCGGCGCGCCGCTACCGCGCCGCCGGCTTCACGCTGCACCCGACGATGCTGCTGCGCGGGACCGTGGCCCGCAGCGCCCTGCCGGTGGTGGAGCGGGTCCGGGAGGGATCGCTCGGCGACGCGGACCTGATGGACTCCGTCGACCGGCAGGTCCGCGACGCGGCGCACGGCCGCGACCACCAGGTGATGGCCTCCGAGTTCGCGCTGGTCGTCTCCGACGGGCCGACGGGGTCCGGCTATGCCTACGTCCGCGCGGGCGGAGGGCCCTACCTGCTCGCGGCGACGAACCGGCGGACGGCCTCCGCGCTGCTGTGGGAGACGCTCGCCGCGACCTCGCCGGAGCGCTCGGTCGACGTCCCGCACGTCACTGCGGTCAACGAGTGGGCGGTCGACGTGGGGATGGCGGCCGGGCTGGCCCTGTGGACGAGCGGCTACCTCGCGCTGCGGGGGATGAAGCCGCCGATGCCGTACCTGCACAGCGGGCACTTCCTCTAGGCGCGGTCACTGGACGGCCCGGAGACGTCTCACAGGCCGGGGGCGCCCCACAGCGGCATCCATCGGCCCAGGTCCTTCTCGATCGGCAGGTCGCCCGCCACCAGGTCGCGGATCTGGATCTCCAGGAGGTTGTCGCGCGCCTGCGGGCCCTGGGGGGCGAAGGGGTAGAAGGTGCCCTGCTTGTAGAGGTAGACGAGTCCCAACCGCCGCCCGCCGGCGTCGGTGAACCCGACGAGCGAGCACAGCAGGCTGGAGGCGAAGCCCTGCGCCTCCAGTGAGGTGTTCACCGTGTGCAGGTCCGTCACGAGTGCGGGCAGGTCGTCGGGCTTCTGGCGAGCGACCAGCCAGGTGAACCCGAAGGAGTCGGTGCTCCGCTCCACGTCCGGGTCGTCGTCGTTGTCGAGCAGGGTCACCACGTCCTGCTGGGTCTGCTCGAACGCCGACCCCTCGGCGGCGCGGTAGCAGACCGACCCGACCCCGGTGGGGTTGAAGGAGGCGGCCGTCTGGAGGGTGATCGCCGCCGAGGGCAGCGAGAACAGCGCGTCGAGGTTGTTGCGGACCGGCTTGCTCCTGCCGGTCAGTGCGTCCCAGATCCCCATCGGGACGTGTCAGAGCCCGAGTCCGGGAGCGGGGAAGCCACCGTCCATGGGCTTGCCGAGCTCTGCTGCGACCTTGGCGAGCTGCTCGAGGCGCTGCTCGAGCGAGGGGTGCGTCGAGGTGAGGGTCCGCAGCGTCATACCGCTGACCGCCGGGGCGATGAAGAAGGCGTTCATGGACTGCGTCTCGCGCAGGTCCCGGTTCGGGATGGAGGCGATCTCGCCGCTGATCTTGGTCAGCGCGCTCGCCAGCGCGGACGGCTTCTGGGTCAGGAAGGCGCCGGACCGGTCCGCGCACAGCTCGCGGTAGCGGGACAACAGCCGGGTCAGGAAGAAGCTGACGGCATACACCACGAGGCTGATCACCAGGGCGATGAGCCAGAACGGGATCCCGTTGTCGTTGTTGTTGTTGTCGCGGCGGCCGCCGCCGAAGAACATGCCGTACTGGGCACCGCGGGTCAGCATGCCTGCGGCGATGCCGGCCGACGCGGCGACCGTCATGACCAGGACGTCCCGGTGGGCGACGTGGGACAGCTCGTGTGCAAGGACGCCCTCCATCTCCTCGGCGGTGAGCCGGTCCAGGATCCCGGTGGTCACGCAGACCGCCGAGTGGCTGGGCGAGCGGCCGGTCGCGAAGGCGTTCGGCATGTCCATGTAGGAGATCGCGACCCGCGGCTTCGGCATGTCCGCCAGCACGCAGAGCCGGTCGATGACGCCGTGCAGCTCCGGCGCCTCCTGCGGGCTGACCTCCCGAGCCCGCATGGCCTTGAGCGCCAAGGTGTCCGAGTTGTACCACTGGAACCAGGCGACGCCGATCCCGGCGATCCCGATGATGACCGCCACGCCGGTGCCGAAGACCGAGCCCCCGGCGTATGCGAGGCCGACCACGAGGGCGACGAACAGTGCCCCGAGCAGGAACATCACCAGGGTCATCCGGGCGGTGAGTCCCCGGTCGTTGATGAAGCGTGTGCTGGCCATCAGCCCGGGATCAGCCCGTCGTCACCGAGCAGGTCCCGCACCTCCTCGATCGTCGCGTCGGAGGGGGGCAGGATCAGGTCGGAGTCCACCAGGGACTCGTCGGGCACTCGCGCGCCGCCGGCGCGCACGGCCTCCAGCAGGGCCTGCAGGGCCCGGGAGAAGGACTCGTCGTCGCCGCCCTCGACGGCCTTCTCGAGGTCGGCGTCGAGCTCGTTGAGCCCGTCGATGCGGTCCTCGGGGACCTCCCACTGCCCCTCGGTGAGGATGCGCACGATCACGGCTGACCCTCCTCCTTCTGCGGCGCGGCGATCGGGGCGGCCTCCACCTGGGCGGGCGGCGTGGTGTCCGCACCCTCAAGCGCGGGCCGGCCGGCGCCCGTCGTACCCGCCTTGAGCGCCGCGAGCTCGGACTCCACGTCGGACTGCGACGACATCGCGTCGAGCTCCCGGGAGATGTCGTCGCCACGGTTCAGGGAGCTCGCGTCGTCGAGGGCACCGGAGGCGATCAGCTCGTCGATGGCGCCGGCCCGGGCCTGCATCTGCGCCGTCTTGTCCTCGGCCCGCTGCACGGCCATCCCCACGTCACCCATCTCCTCGGAGATGCCGGAGAACGCCTCGTTGATCCGCGTGGAGGCCTCGGCCGCGGTGTACTTGGCCTTGATCGTCTCCTTCTGGGTGCGGAAGGACTCGACCTTCGCCTGCAACCGCTGGGAGGCGAGGGTCAGCTTCTCCTCCTCGCCCTGGAGCTGGGCGCGCTGCTGCTCGAGGTCGTTTTGCTGCAAGCCGAGCGCCGACTTGCGCGTCAGCGCCTCACGGGCCAGGTCCTCGCGTCCCATCGACAGCGCCTTCTGCGCCTGCTGGGTGAGCTTGTCCGACTGCTGCTGGAGCTGCCCGACCTGGAGCTCGACGCGCTTCCTGCTGGTCGCGACGTCGGCCACACCGCGCCGAACCTTCGAGAGCAGGTCGAGCTGGCGCTTATAGCTGTAGTCGAGGGTCTCGCGCGGGTCCTCGGCGCGGTCGAGTGCCTTGTCGGCCTTGGCGCGGAAGATCAGGCTGATGCGCTGCATGAGACTCATGGAGAGCCGGCCCCTTTACTTTCCTCGGTGGTGCAGGTCGGTGGACCTCCACCCTACGGGCCAACGGCCGGGTGGAGTAGGAGGTTCCCGGGCCTCGCGACAACGACCGGGGCGGCCCGGCCGGTTATCGTGGACGGGTGTTCCGACGTAGCAAGACCGACGAGCCTCCGGCCCCCTCCACGCAGCCGAAGGAGGGCGGCAAGGGCCGCCCCACACCCACCCGCGCGGAGGCCCGCGCCGCCGCCCGGGCGAGGGCCCGCGGCCCCCAGGACAAGAAGGGTGCGGCCAAGGTCGCCCGGCAGCGCCGCAGCGAGGGCGGCGCCCGGGCCCGTCAGGGGTTGAGGTCGGGAGAGGAGCGGTTCCTGCCGACCCGCGACAAGGGGCCGGTACGACGGTTCGTGCGCGACTTCGTCGACGCCCGGCTGTCCATCGCCGAGCTGCTGCTTCCCCTGCTGCTGATCATCCTGATCAGCCAGTCCTTCTCGCGGAGCGTGAGCAACGGCTTGTGGAGCGCGACCATCCTCCTCGTCGCCCTGGACAGCGCCCTGCTCGTCTTCAAGCTGCGGCGTCAGCTGGCAACGCGCTTCGCCGGTCAGAGCACCAAGGGCGCGGTCGGCTACGGGCTGCTCCGCTCCATCCAGATGCGGTGGCTCAGGCTGCCGAGGCCTCAGGTGAAGCTCGGCACGAAGCTGCCGGACCGGTACTGAGCAGCTCCGGGCCGCGGTCTAGGGTCGCCCCATGGAGACTCGAAACCTCGGGAAGAGCGGTCTGAAGATCTCGGAGATCGCCTACGGCAACTGGCTGACCCACGGCTCGCAGGTCGAGGAGGACGCGGCTCTCGCCTGTGTCCGGCAGGCCCTCGACGAGGGGATCACGACCTTCGACACCGCCGACGTCTACGCCAACACCAAGGCGGAGAGCGTGCTCGGCAAGGCCCTGCAGGGTGAGCGTCGCGAGAGCCTGGAGATCTTCACGAAGGTCTACTGGCCCACCGGCCCGGGCAAGCACAACGACCACGGCCTGTCGCGCAAGCACATCATGGAGTCGATCCACGGCTCCCTGGAGCGCCTCGGCACGGACTACGTGGACGTCTACCAGGCGCACCGCTACGACTACGAGACGCCGATCGAGGAGACGATGGAGGCCTTCGCCGACATCGTGCACTCCGGGAAGGCGCACTACATCGGGGTGTCGGAGTGGCGGGCCGAGGAGATCCGCGAGGGCCACCGGCTGGCTCGCGAGCTGCGGATCCCGCTGGTCTCCAACCAGCCGCAGTACAACCTCCTGTGGCGGGTCATCGAGACCGAGGTCGTGCCGACCTGCGAGGAGCTCGGCATCGGCCAGGTGGTCTTCTCCCCCATCGCCCAAGGCGTCCTCACCGGCAAGTACAAGCCGGGCGAGGAGTACCCCGCCGGGTCGCGGGCCACGGACGAGAAGGGCGGCGCGGACATGATCTCGCGCTGGCTGAACAACGACGTCCTGGCGCGAGTGCAGCAGCTGCAGCCGCTCGCCGACCAGGCGGGTCTGTCGCTGGCGCAGTTGTCGGTCGCCTGGGTACTGCAGAACAGCAACGTCTCGGCGGCGATCATCGGGGCCTCCCGTCCCGAGCAGGTCACCGAGAACGTCAAGGCGGCCGGCGTACGTCTCGAGGACGACCTGTTGAAGCAGATCGACGACGTCCTCGAGGGCGTCATCGAGAGGGACCCCTCGAAGACCCAGTCGCCGTCCCGGCGCGACTTCGGCTGACGCGGCTCAGGCCGAGGTGTGCAGGCTCATCGGCCCGTAGACCTCACGGTCGGCCTCGAAGAGCGTCACCTGGTCCACGCCCTCCTCGAGCAGGTCGCGCCAGGCCTCGCCGATCCAGGACTCCGCATCGCTCTGCGAGGGGAAGCCGCCGGCCGCCGACCCGGCGGTGCCTTCCTGGGGCGTGACCTCGGCCCCGGAGGAGCTCTCGAAGCGCCAGTGCCAGACGCTCTTCGGGGTGGGCTCCACGCCGCCGAAGGACGAGGAGGGCTCCAGGGAGTTCGTCATGGGCGAAGCCTAGTCATCAGGGTGCGCGGACCCCGGCCTTGACGAACGGTGGCCGGGTCACCACGAACACCTCCCGGCGGCCGCGGACGTCCACCGACACCTCGGCTCCCTCACCGACCTGGCTGGCCAGGAGGGCAAGGCCCACGCCCTTGCGCAGCGTCGGCGAGAAGGTCCCGGACGTGACCTCCCCCAGGGGTACGTCGGAGGCGAGGAGGACGCGCATGCCCGGCCGGGGGATGCCGCGTCCGGTGGCGACGAGTCCGCGGAGCGTCCTGGCCGGTCCCTGCTCCTTCTCCTCGACGAGCCGGTCCTTGCCCCAGAACGCAGGCTTCGTCCAGCCCACCGCCCAGCCGAGACGCGCCTGGACGGGCGTGACGTCGGGGCGGATGTCCTGCCCGTGCAGCGGGTAGCCCATCTCGGTGCGCAGGGTGTCGCGCGCCCCCAGTCCGCAGGGCAGGATCCCGAACGGCTCCCCCGCCGACAGCAGGGCGTCCCACACAGGGCCGGCGACGTCGTTCGCACAGACCAGCTCGTAGCCGCGCTCGCCGGTGTAGCCGGTGCGGCAGACGACGACCGGCGCTTGCCCGAACGAGGCCTCGACGAAGGACATGTAGTCGTGGCCGGCCGGCAGCCCCACGGCGCCCAGGACCTCGTCGGAGCGAGGGCCCTGCACGGCGAGCACAGCGTGCGTGCGGTGCTGGTCCTCGATCTCCACGCCGGCCGGCGCCTCGGCGGCGAGGCGGGAGACGACCTCCGTGGCATTCGCGGCGTTGGGCACCAGGAAGACGTGGTCGTCCGCGTGCAGGTAGGCGATGAGGTCGTCGAGGATGCCGCCCGTCCCCGGGTCGCAGCACAGCGTGTACTGCGCCTGCCCGGGCGCGATGCGCCCGAGGTCGTTGGTCAGCGACGCGTTCACCAGGTCGGCGGCTCCGGGTCCGCGGAGGACGGCCTTCCCGAGGTGGCTGACGTCGAACAAGCCCACGGCGCTGCGGACCGCGGTGTGCTCCTTGACGACCCCGGAGCCGGCGTACTCCAGAGGCATGGACCAGCCGCCGAACTCCGCCAGCTTGGCGCCGAGCGCCACGTGGCGCTCGTGCAGCGGCGAGGTGAGCAACGAGGAACCGGCTCCGGGCGGGGCGCTCATGGCGCCGAACCTACCGCAGCCCGGGTGTCGGCCGCCCGTCCCGACGGCGACGCTAGAGTTCCACCCCGACCGTTCCGCGAACCGCAAGGAGTCGGGTCAGTTGACCAGCTACACGCTGCGCAAGGGAGCCCCCGAGAAGACCCGGGCGGACGCCGTCGTGATCGGTGTCGTGCGCACCGGCAAGGGTCCTCAGGTGGCGCCTGGCGGGGAGGGCGTCGCCTCGGCGTACGGCCGCAAGCTCGTGCCGATGCTCTCGACGATGGGGTTCTCCGGGCGGGTCGACGAGGTGGTGAGGGTCCCCACCGGTGGAGCGCTCAGGTCTCCCCTGTTGATCGTGGTCGGGATGGGCGACGAGGCGGGACTCGACGGGGCCGCCGTACGCCGTGCCGCCGGGGTCGCCATGCGCAGCGTCGCGAACGCCGCCTCGGTGGCGCTGGCCCTGCCGACCCTCGACGACCCGCAGGTCCAGGCGGTGGTCGAGGGCGCCATGCTGGGCGGCTACTCCTTCACCACCTACAAGTCCAAGCAGCCCGGCGACCGCGGGGAAGTACCCGGGGAGGTGGTGGTGCTCACCGACCGGGCCCGCTCGGCGCAGGCGCAGCAGCGGGTGGCCGCGGCGCGGGCGGTCAGCGAGGCCACCGCGCTGGCCCGCGACTGGGTCAACACACCGGCAGGCGACCTCACCCCCGAGAAGTTCGCCGATGCGGTGGTCGCCGAACGGAAGACGCGCAAGCCCGCGAAGGTCAAGGTCTCTGCCCTCGGCGACGCGGAGCTCAAGGCGCAGGGCTTCGGCGGCATCCTGGGCGTCGGCCGTGGCTCGGCGAACCCACCGCGGCTCGTCCGGCTCAGCTATGCACCACGCGGCGCGAAGACCCATCTGGCCCTGGTCGGCAAGGGCATCACGTTCGACTCCGGCGGGCTGAGCATCAAGCCGGCGAAGGCCATGACGACGATGAAGTGCGACATGGCGGGCGCCGCCGCCGTGCTCGCTGCGACGTTCGCGATCGCCGAGCTCGGGCTCCCGGTGCGGGTCAGCACGTTCGCGCCGCTGGCGGAGAACATGGTCTCGGGTGACTCGACCCGCCCCGGCGACGTGCTCACCATGTACGGCGGCGCCACCGTCGAGGTGCTCAACACCGACGCCGAGGGCCGGCTGGTCCTCGCCGACGCCCTGGTCCTCGCCCGCGAGGAGCAGCCGGACCTCATCCTCGACGTCGCCACGCTGACCGGCGCCTGCATCACCGCCCTGGGCGACCGGGTCGCCGGCATCCTCGGCAACGACGAGGACCTCGTGACGCAGACGGTCGCCGCGGGGGCCCGGGCGGGCGAGGCGCTCTGGCCGCTGCCGATCACCGCCGAGATGCCGGAGAAGGTCCGCACCCGCAGCAAGATCGCCGACCTGATGCAGCACAACACAGACGGCTTCGGCGGCACCCTCTACGCAGCCGCCTTCCTGCAGGAGTTCGTGGGCGACCGACGGTGGGCGCACCTGGACATCGCCGGCCCCGGGTTCAACACCGGTGGTGCCTACGGCCACGTGCCGAGTGGTGGGACCGGGTTCGCCGTACCGACCCTGGTCGAGCTCGCGACCGAGCTGGCGGCGCGGGACTAGTCACCTGGCCGGCGGCGAGGACCCGTCCTGCTTGCGGCGGCGGTTGTACTCCCGCATCCGTTCGGGATAGCCGACCACGGCCGCGTCGTACGACGGGATCTGGTGCTGATTCGCGAAGCGGTGAGCCCACTGGACCGACGGCACCCGACGCCGGGTCCACTCGCCGTCGTGGGCCACGAGGATCAGGGTGACGTCGCTGATCGCGGTGCGCGGCTCGACGAACCCCTCCACGCCGCGACGGGTGGTGGCGAACTCGAGCAGGTGCTGCTCGTCGGCGGCGTCGGACGCACGCACGGTGGTCGCGGCGCCCGACCGACCCGGGCGGCGCATGCGCACGCGACCTCCACGACGGAGCCGGTCCTTCCAACCCATGCCCCCTAGTGTGCCCGTCCGCCCTGAGGTTTGGCTGAAACCCCGGGGGTACCTGCGCCGCGGGACCCCGGGTGGACACCGGAGCCTGTGGTGCAAAGATGACTGAGGCGACGACCGAGCGTGGCCGTCCGATGACGCACGAGGCGAAGGGGCACCGGTGGCGGACAGCTTCGACGTGGTGGTGCTGGGAGCCGGTAGCGGCGGCTACGCCTGCGCCCTGCGTGCGGCACAGCTCGGGCTGTCGGTGGCTCTCGTCGAGAAGGGCAAGCTCGGTGGCACCTGCCTGCACGTCGGCTGCATCCCCACCAAGGCCCTGCTGCACGCGGCGGAGGTCGCCGACGCAGCCCGGGACTCCGAGCAGTTCGGCGTCAACGCGACGCTCGAGGGCATCGACATGGGCGGGGTCAACAAGTACAAGGACGCCGTCGTCGCCAAGCTGTTCAAGGGGCTCACCGGCCTCATCAAGGGCCGCGGAATCACCGTCCTCGAGGGCGAGGGCCGGCTCGTCGGACCTCGCACGGTCGAGGTGAACGGAGAGCGGTACACCGGACGCAACGTCGTCCTCGCCTCGGGCTCGTACTCCAGGTCGCTGCCGGGGCTCGACGTGGACGGCCAGCGGGTGCTCACCTCCGAGCACGCGCTCACCCTGGACCACGTGCCCGAGTCCGTGGTGGTGCTGGGCGGCGGCGTGATCGGCTGCGAGTTCGCGAGCGTCTGGCGCTCCTTCGGTGCCCGGGTCACCGTCGTCGAGGCCCTCCCCCGGCTGCTCCCCGGCGAGGACGAGGCGGTGTCACGGCAGCTTCAGCGGGCCTTCCGGAAGCGCGGCATCGAGTGCCGCGTGGGCACCGCCTTCGAGTCCGTGGAGACGGGTGAGGAGCGGGTCCGGATCGCGCTGTCGGACGGCGAGACGCTCACCGCGGAGGTCCTGCTCGTGGCGGTCGGGCGCGGGCCGTCGACCACCGACCTCGGGTACGACGAGCAGGGGGTCGCGATGGAGCGCGGGTTCGTGCTCACCGACGAGCGGCTGCGCACGAACCTCGAGGGCGTGTACGCCGTCGGCGACATCGTCCCCGGACCACAGCTCGCGCACCGTGGCTTCGGTCAGGGGATCTTCGTGGCCGAGGACATCGCCGGCCTCTCCCCCACGCCGGCCGACGAGGCCGGGATCCCCCGAGTGACCTACTGCGACCCCGAGGTGGCCTCGGTCGGGCTGACCGAGACGGCTGCGCGGTCGACGTACGGCGACGACGCAGTCGAGACCCTGACCTACGACCTGGCCGGCAACGGCAGGAGCCAGATCCTGCGCACCCAGGGTTTCGTCAAGCTGGTGCGCCGCAAGGATGGTCCGGTCCTCGGCGTGCACATCATCGGTGCCCGCGCCGGAGAGCTGATCGGCGAGGCGCAGCTGATCTACAACTGGGAGGCCCTCCCCGAGGACGTCGCGCCGCTCGTCCACGCCCACCCCACCCAGAACGAAGCGCTCGGCGAGGCCCACCTGGCGCTGGCCGGAAAGCCTCTGCACGCCCACTCATAGACTCCGTCCACCCTTCCCAGCAGACAGACCCGCAGCGTCCACCCATAGGAGCGAAGAGACACCATGGCGACCTCAGTCACCCTCCCCGCACTCGGCGAGTCCGTCACCGAAGG
>JAWWPF010000064.1:0-27390 GCA_033850795.1 Nocardioidaceae bacterium
TCCTTGAGCCCGACCCCCTTGAGGGACCACAGGTCGTGGTGGTTGAGGGCGGCGGCGCGGACCCGCACGGTCGTCCAGCCGTCCCGCGGCTCGGGGTCGGGGCGCTCCCCGACCGTGAGCACGGACAGCGGGTCGTCGGCGGAGAAGGACCGGGCGTAGACGGCGAGCACCGTCCGACCCTACCTACAAGGACCGGCGCCGCAAGTGAGCCCGGCGCAGCGGCCACAGCCGGCTCACGACCACGGCGACCACCCGCGAGTCCGGGACCGCGCCGACCGTCCACGAGTCGACCCCGACCCGCGGGTTGTCCCGCTCCACCCACCAGCCCGGCTCGTCGCCGGCCCGGTCACGGAACGTCGCGCGCTTGACGGCCACCACCCCGTCCGGGAGACGTACGACGACCAGGTCGCCGACCCGCGGCGCGGCCCCGTGCCGCACCAGCAGCCGGTCGCCGTCGTACAGGGTGGGCTCCATCGACCTGCCACGGACCACGGCCATGCCCCAGGTCGTGCTGGGCAGGGACACGCGCGACCTCCCCTTCGCGCCCACCGGATCAGCCCGCACGCGCTGGAGTAGTGTCACACGTGCTGTTCGTCCCCACCTGTCGAAAGGACCCGCATGTTCGCGAGACTCCTCGCCCCGACCCTCGAAGTCCACGCTCACTGCGACCTGCCGTGCGGGGTCTACGACCCGGCCCAGGCGCGTCTCGAGGCCGAGTCCATCAAGGCCATCATCGGCAAGGTCGCGGACAACGACGACCCGGACTTCCGGACCCGGGCGGTGCTCATCAAGGAGCAGCGCGCCGAGCTCGTCAAGCACCACCTGTGGGTGCTGTGGACCGACTACTTCAAGCCGCCGCACTTCGAGAAGTACCCGCAGCTGCACCAGCTCGTGAACGAGGCCACCAAGCTCGCCGGCGGCACCGGCGCCAAGGGCTCGTTCGACGCGCAGGTGGCGGACGACCTGCTGGCCAAGATCGACGAGATCGCGGAAATCTTCTGGGCAACGAAGAAGTCCTGAGCCGCGACCTGTCACACTCGTCCAATCCGGTCGCACGAGCGGGTCGCTCGACGACCCGGAAGGGGCAGCACAGACGTGGCAGACATCCACCCCGCGAGCAACCACGGCCATGCCGACGTGGAGCTCCGGATCCCTGCGGACAGCGCCTACCTGGCCGTGCTGCGCACTGCCACGGCCGGTCTCGCCGCCCGGCTCGACTTCACCCTCGATGACATCGAGGACCTGAGGATCGCCGTCGACGAGGCCTGCGCGATGGTGCTCCCCCAGGCCCGCGAGGACTCCGACCTCACCTGCTCCTTCGACCTGGCCGCAACCCGCCTGACCGTCTCGGTGACCGCCGAGTGCGACGCCCCGCGTCCGCCGAACCGCGACGGGTTCGCCTGGACGGTGCTGAGCGCCCTCACCAACGAGGTGACGGCCGATGTCGACGGTGACCGCCTGACCGTGACTCTCGCGCGGGGAACGGCCGACACGGAGTAGGCGTGTCAGGGGGACCGAGGACCGGGCATGGCGACCTGGTCGAGATGCGCGCCCGGAGCGCCGAGCTGTTCTTCCGGCTGAAGGAGCCGTCGAGCAGCGAGGAGGAGCGCACGCTGCACCGCGAGGAGCTCGTGCGCCTCCATCTGCCCCTCGTCGAGCACTTCGCCCGGCGGTTCATCAACCGTGGGGAGCCGTTCGACGACCTCATGCAGGTCGGGACGATCGGGCTGATCAAGGCCATCGACCGCTTCGACAGCGACCGGGGCGTGGAGTTCTCCACCTACGCGACCCCCACCATCGTCGGGGAGATCAAGCGGCACTTCCGGGACCGCGGCTGGGCCATCCGGGTGCCACGCCGGCTCCAGGAGCTCCGGTTGTCGATCACCTCGGCCACTGCCGACCTCACCCAGCAGCACGGCCGCTCCCCGACCGTCGCCGAGCTCGCCACCAGGATCGGCGTCTCGGAGGAGGAGATCATCGAGGGCCTGGAGTCCTCCAACGCGTACTCGACGCTGTCCCTGGACGCGCCCGACTCGAGCGAGGACAGCGCGCTGTCGATGATGGACGTCATCGGGGGCGACGACGAGTCCCTCGAGCACGTGGAGAACCGCGAGACCATCAAGCCGCTCCTCGAGGCGCTCGACCCCCGCGAGAAGCACATCTTGACGCTGAGGTTCTTCCGCGGCATGACCCAGTCCCAGATCGCCGCCGAGGTCGGCATCTCCCAGATGCACGTCTCCCGGCTGCTGGCCCGCACGCTGCAGCGGCTGCGGGAGTCGCTCGACGAGTCCTGAGGACCACCGACCGGTCAGGCGGGCCCGGGCTCGTCGTCGGCGAGCGCGGCCAGGGACGCCGGATGGAAGATCCCGGCCAGCACGAGCAGGGCCAGCACGGCGGTGGGTACGGCGACGACCGTCGTGCTGCCGCCCCGGAAGCTCCAGGCGACGCCCAGCTGGATGAGCTGGGCCAGCACGACGGGGGCCCGCGCCCACGACACCGGCCGGCGCAGCGCCCAGGCGAAGACACCGAGCGCCACGCCGTACCCGACGAAGAACACCGTGGTGGTGACCCCCATCGTGGCCCGGCTCGCGGTGAGCGCGGTGAGCTGCACGAGCCCGTAGCCGGCCAGAACGACCGCCTCCACGCCGACCAGCGCGGCGGCCGCGAGCAGCGGCCCGGGCGCCCGGGTGGACTGTCGCGAGGTCGTCACGGAAGCCGATGCTACGTGCCGGCCGCCCGGACGGTCCGGACAGGTTCCGGCGCGCGGGCGCAGACCCTGGGCATCGGGTGCCGAACCCGTTACAGTCGGGCGCTGTGATCAACGCGACCACGGCGCGGGGTTGATCGACGGTCCACCGCTTGCGAGGCTTGTCATCGGTCACCACACGTTTCACTCCTGTCACCAGGTGACCCGACCTCGCCCGGTCGGACCGGGCAGGCGGACGGCGTTTTTCGCAAACGTCTCCGCGAACCAGGATTTTGATTCGGATGAACGGGTAAAGCCCGTCATTGCCCAGCAACACGAGAAGGAGTCGTCCACCATGGATTGGCGCCATCGCTCTGCATGCCTCGACGAGGACCCGGAGCTGTTCTTTCCCATCGGTAACACCGGTCCGGCCATCCTGCAGATAGAGGAGGCCAAGCAGGTGTGCCGGCGCTGCGAGGTACGTGAACAGTGTCTCGCGTGGGCCCTCGAGGCCGGACAGGACCACGGCGTGTGGGGTGGAATGAGCGAGGACGAGCGCCGCGCGCTCAAGCGGCGCAACGCGCGGGCCAAGGTCCGCACGGCCTGACCCGCTAGACCAGCTTGAGCGTCACGTCCGTCACACGGGGATGTCGAGCGTGACGCGAGTTCCAGCCTTCGTCCCCGTACTGGTCCCCGGCCCCATCTCCAGCTGACCGTCGAGCTCGGACTCCACGAGGGTCCGCACGATGGAGAGCCCCAGGCTCGTCGACATCTCCGGGTCGAAGCCCGGCGGCAGCCCCTGTCCGTCGTCGTCGACCGTGACCCGCAGCCGTCCCACCAGGCGGTCTGCGGTCACGGTGATGGCGCCCGGGCGGCCCCCGAACCCGTGCTCCACGGCGTTCTGGAGGACCTCGGTGAGGGCCATCGCAAGCGGGGTGGCCACCTCGGCGGTCAGGGTACCGAAGCTGCCGTCCCGGCGCGAGGTCACCTGTCCTCCGCTGGAGCCGACCTCCGCCACCATCACGCGCAGCCGGTCCGCGACGTCGTCGAAGTCGACGAACTCGTCGAACGCCTGGCTCAGCGTCTCGTGCACGATCGCGATCGACCCGACCCGGCGTACCGCCTCCTCCAGGGCCTCCCGCCCCTCCGGTACGTCGATCCGGCGCGCCTGGAGCCGCAGCAGCGCCGCCACCGTCTGCAGGTTGTTCTTCACCCGGTGGTGGATCTCGCGGATGGTGGCGTCCTTGGTCACCAGCTCACGGTCCCGCCGGCGCAGGTCGGTGACGTCGCGGACCAGCACCAGGGCGCCGATGCGCTCGCCGGTGGGCAGGAGCGGGATCGCCCGGAGGATCAGGACGGTGTCGCTGCCGATCTCGGTGTCCCGCGGCACCCGGCCGCCGAGGACGGCGCTGAGCGTCTCCTCGTCCGGGCGGCGCGCGGCGGGCACCAGCGCACGCGTGGTCTCGGCCAGGTCGAGACCTGTCAGGTCGGTGCTCAGGCCCAGCCGCCGGTACACCGACAGCGCGTTAGGGCTCGCGTAGGTCACCCGGCCGGCCGCGTCGACGCGCAGGAACCCGTCCCCGACGCGCGGTGAGTCCGCGTGGTCCGAGCGCTGACCCGGAAAGGGGAAGTGCCCGTTCGCGATCATCTGGGTCAGGTCGGTCGCCGTCTGCAGGTAGGACAGCTCCAGCCTGCTCGGGGTGCGCACGCCCAGCAGGTTGGTGTTGCGCGCGATCACCCCGAGGATCCGCCTCCCCCGACGCACCGGGATCGCCTCGACCCGCACCGGGATGTCGTCGCGCCACTCCGGGTCGCCCTCGCGCGCCACCCGGTGCCGCTCGAACGCCGAGTCGACCAGCGGCCGCCGCCCCACCGGGAGGAAGCCCCCGACCAGGTCGTCGACGAACGCGGTGGGACCGGTCGTGGGGCGCATCTGGGCGGCCGCCCAGTAGCCACCACCGTGCCGGTCGGGCAGCCACAGGACCAGGTCGGCGAAGGACAGGTCGGCGATCACCTGCCAGTCCGCGAGGAGCAGCTGCAGCCACTCGAGGTCCTCCGCGTCCAGGTCGGTGCGGGCCCGTACCAGCTCGCTCAGCGTCGACACGGGCTCAGCATAGAAGTGGAGTCGAGGGGGAACCCTTCGAACGTCGCCCTAGCTCGGAGGTGCAGCATGACGGACCCGAAGCACTCGTCCGGTGCGCGGACCAGAGGTTCCTGGCAGCTGGTCGCGGTGCTGCTCGCCGTGGCCATCGTCGTCCCGCTGCTGATCTTCCTCTACGACTCGGAGACGCCGACGCTGCTCGGCTTCCCGTTCTACTACTGGTTCCAGTTCCTGCTGATCCCGCTGGTCTCGGTACTGACCTTCGCGGCCTTCAGGATCTCCGTCGCCGCGACCCGGCGTGACCGTCAGGAGCGCCGGCCGTGAAGAACGTCGACCCGGCGGCACTGACCGTCTTCCTGGTGCTCTTCGTGCTCGTCACCGTGCTCGGCTTCCTGGCCGCCCGCTGGCGCAAGGCCGACTCCCTCGACACCCTGGACGAGTGGGGGCTCGGCGGCCGGGGCTTCGGCACCTTCGTGTCCTGGTTCCTGATCGGTGGCGACATCTACACCGCCTACACGTTCATCGCGGTCCCTGCGACGTTGTACGCCGGCTCGGTGGTCGGCTTCTTCGCGGTGCCCTACACGATCGTGCTCTACCCGATCATCTTCATCTTCCTGCCCCGCTTCTGGTCGGTCTCCCACCGCCACGGCTACGTGACACCGGCGGACTTCGTGCGCGGCCGCTTCGACTCGAAGCCGTTGGCCCTGGCGGTCGCGGTCACCGGGCTGCTGGCCACGATGCCCTACATCGCCCTGCAGCTCGTCGGCATCCAGGTGGTCCTCGAGGTGATGGGCATCGGCGCATCCGCGTCCTCCTCGTGGCTGGCCAAGGACGCCCCGCTGCTGATCGCGTTCGCGGTCCTGGCCGCCTACACCTACGCCTCCGGGCTGCGCGCCCCTGCGCTGATCGCCTTCGTCAAGGACACCTTGATCTACGTGGTGATCCTGGTCGCGGTCTTCTACCTGCCGTCCAGGCTGGGAGGCTGGGACCACATCTTCGCCGCGGCGAAGAGCTCCTTCGACACCTTCGACAAGCAGAACGCCAGCGCGATCGCCTCCGGGAGCCTGCCGGGCAAGGGGATCATCCCTCCAGCGGCGGCCCACTGGGCGTACGCCTCGCTCGCCCTGGGCTCGGCGCTCGCCCTGTTCATGTACCCGCACTCGCTGACCGGGGTCCTGGCGTCCAAGAACCGCTCGGTCATCCGCCGCAACGCCTCGCTCCTGCCGGCGTACTCCTTCCTGCTCGGCCTGCTGGCGCTGCTGGGATTCGCGGCCATCGCCGCCGGGATCCACGTCACGAACGCCCAGCAGTCCGTGCCGGCGCTCTTCCAGAAGGAGTTCCCGGGCTGGTTCGCCGGCCTCGCCTTCGCCGCGATCGCCATCGGCGCCCTCGTCCCCGCCGCCATCATGTCCATCGCCGCGGCCAACCTGTGGACCCGCAACATCTACAAGGCGTTCATCAACCCGGCGGCCACCCCGAAGCAGGAGGCGACCCAGAGCAAGCTGATCTCGCTGATCGTCAAGTTCGGCGCACTCGCGTTCGTCCTCGGGCTGCCCACCGAGCTGGCGATCAACTTCCAGCTGCTCGGCGGGGTGTGGATCCTGCAGACCATGCCGGCGCTCGTGTTCGCGTTGTACACCCGCTGGTTCCACCGCTGGGCGCTCCTCGGCGGCTGGGCGGTGGGGATGGTCTACGGCACCTGGACGGCCTACTCGGTTCCCGCACCGGGGAAGCCCGGCAGCCACTTCGGCGGTCCCCTGGCCACCGTGCCCTTCACCGACACCAAGGGCTACATCGCGCTGACCGCCTTCGCTCTCAACGTGGTGGTCGCCGTCGTGCTGACCTTCGTGCTCCGCTCGCTGCACGTCGCGGAGGGCGCGGACGAGACCCGGCCCAGCGACTACCACGCGGACGCCGGGGACCCCGGGGTCGCCGACGCCCTCGAGGGCGAGCCGGGCACCTCTCCCAGCCTTCGATGACCGTCATCGTCCGCCCGATCCACACCTCGGAGCTGGTGGCAGTTGGTGGGCTGACCGTGGACGCCTACGCCGTCGACGGGTTCAGCGGCCGGGAGGACGGCTACGCCCACCAGCTGCGGGACGTGGCGACCCGCGCGAGGGAGGCCGAGGTGTACGTCGCCGAGCTCCCGGAGTCGCCCGGCTCGATCGTGGGCACCGTCACCTTCTGTCCTCAGGGATCACCCTGGTGCCAGCTCGCCCAACCGGACGAGGGCGAGTTCCGGATGCTCGCGGTGGCGCCACAGGCGCGCCGCCGTGGGGTGGCCGAGGCGCTCGTTGGGGCCTGCGTCGAGCGCGCCGGGGAGCTCGGCTACGCCGCCGTGGTGCTCTCGACGCTGCCCGAGCAGCAAACCGCGCACCGGCTCTACGAGCGGCTGGGGTTCCGTCGCGCACCTGAGCTGGACTGGTCACCACGCGAGGAGGTCGACCTTGTCGGCTACCGGCTGGAGCTGGCTCGATTCGCTCCCGCCGAGCGCCGGATGCGACAATGACGGCACATCATTTCGAGGAGGACAGCATGGGTAAGACCGGACGCAAGCGCCGCGCCCGCAAGAAGAAGGGCGCCAACCACGGGAAGCGCCCCAACGCCTGACATCTGGGCGCGATCGATCTCTGGGCCCGGCTCAGTCGAGCCGGGACTCGGTGATCTCCACCTGGACCTGACGGATCCGCAGCAGCACCTTGTCGCGCAGGCCCGCCGGGGCGTGCTCGGCGCAGGAGCGCTGCACCAGCGCCTTCACGGTGCGCTCCAGGTCGTACTTCTGCAGGCACGGTGCGCACTCGTCGAGGTGCTGCTGGATCTTGGTGGTGTCCGCCGTCGGCAGCTCGTGGTCGATGAAGAAGAAGACCCGCTCGAGGATCTCGGTGCAGTCGGTGTCGTGGTGCTTGCCGCAGCTCATGACTCCCGCCCTCCCGGGGTGCGGCCGGCTGCCGCGACGCCACGGTCGCGCGCGTAGCTCTCGAGCATCTCCCGCAGCTGGCGACGGCCACGGTGCAGCCGCGACATCACCGTGCCGATCGGGGTGTCCATGATCTCGGCGATCTCCTTGTAGGGGAAGCCCTCCACGTCGGCGAGGTACACCGCGAGCCGGAAGTCCTCCGGCAGCTGCTGCAAGGCGTCCTTCACGTCGCTGTCCGGAAGATGCTCGAGCGCCTCCGCCTCCGCGGACTTCAGTCCGCTCGAGGAGTGCGACTCCGCGCGAGCGAGCTGCCAGTCCTCGACGTCCTCGGCCATGGACTGCTGCGGTTCGCGCTGCTTCTTGCGGTAGGTGTTGATGAACGTGTTGGTGAGGATGCGGTAGAGCCACGCCTTGAGGTTGGTCCCCGGGCGGAACTGGTGGAACGCCGCGAACGCCTTCGCGAACGTCTCCTGCACAAGGTCCTCGGCGTCGGCGGGGTTCCGCGTCATCCGCATAGCGGCGGAGTACAGCTGGTCCAGGTACTGCATCGCGTCCCGCTCGAAGCGTGCGGAGCGGTCCAGCTCGCTCTCCTCGGGCGCGCCGACCGGCGCGTCCTCGGGGACGTTGGGGGTGGCATCGATACCGGAGGTCGGTGCGGGGCGCTCAGTCATCAGCTCCCAGCCTACCGGCAGCACCGGGTACGACGACCCGCCGCTCTGCCCACGGCCCCGGACGGCGCGTGCCTCACAGATCGCTGCGCTCACTCGGCGCTCCTCCGCTCCTCGTCGTGACCGGCACCCTGAGGGGTCCCGTGGTCGTCAACGCGCGCGGGCGGGCTTCGATTCCCCGTGGCCACCGGCCGACCGGTCCGGCGCTCCGACGACGTCGCGGACCACGAACTCGAGCACCGCCTCGACGATGATCGCGATGACGTCCTCGGCGGAGACCGGGCCGCGCTTGGGGACCCGGAAGCCGTGGTCGGCGCCCGGGACGATGACGAGGTCGCGGTCGGGCGGGAACTCGTCGGGAGCGCCGAACGGGTCCCGCTCCCCCTGCACCACGAGGGTGGGCAGGGTCACCGCCTCGAGCTCGGGGAGCCGCGACCGGTCGGGGCGTCCCGGCGGGTGCAGCGGGAAGGCGAGCGCGACGAAGCCGGAGGCGCCGAGCTCGCGCGCCGTACGCGCCGCCGACCGGGCACCCGCGCTGCGACCGCCTACGACCAGCGGCGTGCGGACCCGCAGCCGGTCGGCGGCCGCGACGAAGCACTCGTCGAGGACCTGCGGACGCGGGGCCAGCCGACGTCCCGCGACCCGCCACGGCTGCTCGACCCGGACCACGGAGACGCCGTGGCGGGGCAGGGCCGCGGCGAGCCCCGCGAGGTCGGGCGCATCGACGCCTCCACCGGCACCGTGCCCGAGCAGCAGGGTCGCGACCGGCTGCCGGGAGCGGTCCCGCACCAGCCGCGCCTCGCCGTGCGGGGTCGGCACGAGCCGGCGCTCCGTCATGACGGGGGCCCCGCGGCCGGCTCCGTCGTCAGGGCCTCGACCAGCCCTGGGCCGTTGTTGCGCACGTTGTTCACCTCGGTCGCCACCGGGTACGCCTCGAGGCGTCCGGGTGCCGCCGGCACGAGCAGCCGCTTGAGCTGCTCCACGTCGGAGCCGGCCGGGTCGAGCCAGGCGGCGTAGCGCTCCGGCTCGACGAGCAACGGCATCCGGTCGTGGATGTGCCCGACGGAGTCCTCAGCGGTCGTGGTGAGCACGGTGCAGGTCCACAGGAACCGCAGCGGGTCCTCCTCGTCGCGGGTGGGGTCGCGCCAGATCTCGTAGAGCCCGGCCATCGCCATCACCGAGCCGTCCGCGGGGCGGATGAAGAACGGCTGCTTCAGCGGCTTGCCCGCCTTGGTCCGCTGGTCGGTCGGGTACCACTCGTAGTAGCCGTCGGCGGGCAGCAGGCACCGCCGCGATGAGAACGCCCGCCGGTAGGCCGGCTTCTCGTGCACGGTCTCCATCCGGGCGTTGATCAGCCGGTTGCCGATCGCGGGGTCCTTGGCCCAAAACGGCACCAGCCCCCAGCGCAGGGTCCGCAGCTGACGCTCGGCGAACGCCTCTTCGCCCGGGGAGCGCTCGACGACGGCATACACCTGCTTGGTCGGGGCCACGTTGTAGTCCGGCTGCAAGGTCTCCTTCACCTCGACCTTGTCGATCTCGAACTCCTCCACGAGGTCCTCGGGGCGACGGCTGGACGCGTAACGGCCACACATGGCGGTCAGGCTATCGGGAGGCGCTCACCGCGCGAGCTCGTCGAGCAGGCTTCCGGTCGCGTCCGGGTCCTCGGGCAGTCCCTCGACCCACACGCGCAGGCCCGCGTCGTCGAGGTCGAGGTCGGAGAGGAGGTCGCGGAGGAGCCCGACGGACACGGCGAGGTCGGGGTCCCGGGCCACGAGTGCCACCGCCCGGTCCGGTCCGAGCCGCCCGAGGGTCTGACCGCCGCAGAACACCGCCCGCATCGCCTCGGCGACCTGGGCGAGGTGCAGGGCGCGGGTGAAGGGCCCCCTCAGGTCGGTTCGCACGGGGAACCGCACCTCGACGAGGACGAGCGCGTGGCTGGCCGGCACGGGCACGTCGGAGAGCTCGGCATCCCGGTGGATCTCCTCGAGCCGGGAGCGAAGGTGGGCGAGGCTGGCCAGGCCGGTCAGCGGGTCCTCGCAGGAGAGGTCGTGCAGGTACTGCAGGGTCGCCTCGCTCCAGGCGACCGCGAGCGCCTCCACGGCGCGGACGGGAGGTGGGGTCCCGCGGACCAGCCGATACGTCGAGCGCAGGTCCTCGAGGGCCTCCGCCAGGGCCGCCCCGTCCCCGACGACGTCGCCTCCCACCACCGAGCACGCGGCGAGCACGTCCGTGTGGCCGGCGAGCGCCTCCGCGACCGCCTCGAAGCGCCGGGGCACCGCGGCCCGGACCCGCTCCGGGAGCGTGACGGCGCGGCGGAACGTCAGCGCAGGGAACATCGGCATCCCGCTGCTCACCCTCCCGCCCGCGTCACGCCCCGAGACTCCGGTCTTGTCGGCACCCAGGGATGAGACGCAGGCGCGGGCAGGTCGTGACGCGGGTTCGCCGTACTTCTTCGTGCCCTGCCGGGCGGAATTGCCCGATGCTCTGCGGAAACGGACCTTTACGACTAGTTTGTGGCCGAGAGGAACGACGGCCCCGCACCCCGCACCCCGCACCCCGCACCCCGCACCCCCCGCACCCCGCACCCCTGGACCGTCCCGTCCCACGGCTGCCCCTATGACCGACCTCCTGCACGATGTCGAAGCGCCCAGCGACGCCGAGCTGATCTCGTGCGTACGCGGGGGGGACGTCGCTGCCTACGGCCAGCTGTTCAGCCGGCACAAGGACGCGGCCCACCGGCTGGCTCGCCAGCTGGTGCGGGGGCCGGACTCCGACGACCTGGTGGCCGAGGCCTTCGCGAAGGTGCTCTCGGTCCTGCAGGGTGGAGGCGGGCCCGACGTCGCCTTCCGCGCCTACCTGCTCACCGCCGTACGGCGCCTGCACATCGACCGGGTCCGCGCCGGCCAGCGGCTCCAGACCACCGACGACCTCACGCCGTTCGACCCGGGCGTCCCCTTCCGCGACACCGCCGTCGCCGGCTTCGAGAACGGCGCGGCTGCCAGAGCCTTCGCCTCGCTGCCGGAGCGGTGGCAGCTGGTGCTGTGGCACCTCGAGGTCGAGGGCCAGAAGCCCGCGGACATAGCCCCGCTCCTCGGGATGAGCCCGAACTCCGTGTCGGCGCTCGCGTACCGGGCTCGTGAGGGCCTGCGGCAGGCCTTCTTGAGCATGCACCTCTCCGAGATCTCCGACCCCGACTGCCGCTGGGTCAACGAGCACCTCGGGGCCTTCGTCCGCAAGGGCCTGGCGAAGCGCGAGGCCGGCAAGGTCCGTGCCCACCTCGACGGTTGCCGGCGGTGCACCGCGACGTACCTCGAGCTCGACGACGTCAACTCCAACCTCGCGGCGATCATCGCCCCGCTGCTGCTCGGTGCCGCGGCCACCGGCTACCTGGCCTCCGGCGGGATCGGAGCGGCCGGCGTCCTCGGAGTCCTGTCCCGGCTCAAGAGCCTCGTCGGCGCGAACGCCGGCGCAGCCACCGCAGCGGGCGTGGGCGTGGGCGTCGCCGCGGTGGCCGTGGTGGCGGTCACCGTCGGCCACGGGGCCGGGCACGCGCACCGCGCTGCGGGGGCACCCACCGCCGTGACGTCCTCGGTGGCGCGTCCCACGTCCGCCGCGCGGGCGGCCGCGGTGGCCGGCATCCCGACCCTGTCGCCCAGCACCTCGCCCAGCATCTCCCCCAGCACCTCGGCCAGCCTCTCGCCCAGCCCCTCCGCCTCGCCGAGCGCGTCACCGAGCGCCTCGCCCGGTGCCTCGGTCGGCCTTTCGCCCGGTGCCTCCCCCAGCCCGTCGGCCAGCCCGTCGGCCAGTACCCCCCCGAGCGCTTCCGCCACCCCCTCGCCCGACCCCTCGCCGAGCGTCGCACCCACCTCGCCGCCTGACCCGGAACCCGTGGTGGGGTACCCGGTGCTGGACCCGGGCGGCACGGTGACTGTCGAGGTCAGAGACATGCGGGCCGGCGACACCCTGTCGGTCAGCGTTGCTACCGCCGACGACGGCGACACCACCTTCCCCGACGACCTGGGCGTGCCGGGCTGCAGCCGTACCGACGACCGGCACGTCGAGTGCCGGCCCGTCGTGGCGGTGCCCCGCGCCGACACGACGGCGGCGCTCGCACCGGCTCGCGACTACACCGTGACCCTGCCGCTGACGTTCCCCGACTACATGGTCTCCGACGACCTCGCGGTCAGCGCCTCCCTCGGCGGCGGCTCCCCGATGACGACGAAGCAGTCCTTCCGGCCCAGCCGGATCCCGACCTTCGACGTCACGGCTCCGGTGCTGGCGGGCGCCGGGACGCACTCCCTCCACGCCGACGAGGACAGGTACGACCTGACCACGACCGCTGTCCTTCCGCCCCGGGTCGCCGGGATGACGTACTCGCTCTCGGGCGCCGCCCGCTTCCGGACCGCCGAGGACGGCACCTGCGCCGTAGGTGACGACGCGCGGACCCTCACCTGTCCCGACGTCCGCAACGGAGATCCGCTCGCCCTGCCGCTGGTGGCGACGTCCCTGCAGGACACGGCGCGGGTGACGGTCACCGCCTCGCCCGTCGAAAGGTTCACCGACCCTCGTCCTGGCGATGAGGCCCTGAGCCTGTCGCTGTCCCCCGGCGCAGACCTGGCGCTCGGCCTGCGGGTGGACTCCCCCCATCCGGATCCCGACGGGTCGGTCGCGCTCTCGGGAAGCCTCACCGGCGTCCGGCCGGGGCTGTCCCGCGTCGTCTACTCGGTCGGGCCCGGCGCGCTGTTCTCACGAGCCGGGAACCCCGACTGCACCGTGGCGACCTCCACGATGACGACGATGACCTGTCCGGCTCCTCGGGACGGCTCAGTCGCCATGACCGTTCAGACGGAGCACCGGAACGACCGCACCGACGTGGCCGTGACCGCCTCCCCCGCGCAGCCCTTCGAGGCGCTCGGCGGACAGCGTCCGGCCGCCGTCACCCTCCCCGCGCGTCCCGTTCACGACTTCGAGATCAGTGACCTCGCCGAGGCCGGGCACACGGTGTCGGGCGACACCGATGAGTACACCCTGAGCGCGACGGCCTCCGGACCCCCCGACGGCGCGGCCACCGAGGTCTTCGAGGTGACCTCCGGCGGCAGCCTCGCAGCGGATCAGCCTCAGGGCTGCCGAGCCGACGACGTCACGCACCTGACCTGCACCGTCCCGACGGACGGCCGCATCTCCTTCCGGCTCCGGTCCAGCGCGCACCAGCCGAGAGCGGCCACCGTCCGGGTGGTCCCCCCTGCCGAGTACGACGACCCCGAGCCGGCCGACGACGCCGAGAGCATCGACCTGCGACCGGGCGTCGACCTGCACCTCGCGGCGCTGGACCCCGACAACGACTCGCCTTCGAACGACGACGACCGGCACCTGGTCAGCACCCGGCTCGACGGGGTGCGTCCGGGCCTCGGCAAGGTGCGGTACACGCTCGCCGGCGCGGCCGCCTTCGGCGCGGTCGACGGGACCGGTTGCGACCCCGTGACCGACCGAAGCGTGACCTGCGCTCCCTCCGACGGCGCGCTCACGTTCACGGTGCTGTCCGACGACGCGCATGTCCGCACGCCGATCAGGATCTCCGTCGAGCCCGTGGAGCCCGGGAACCCCTTCGCCGAGGTTCACGACGCCGACAACTCCGCCGCGGCATGGCTGGCACCGCGGCCGACGTACGACTTCGGTGTCGGCCAGCTCACCGTCGCGCGGCACAGCGTCAGCGACGGCACCGACCACCTCGTCCTCACCAGCGTGGTGCACGCCCTCCCGGAGGGCGTCGACGAGCTGACCCTCGAGCTCGACGGCGGCACGTTCGCCGACGTGCAGGACACCGGCTGCGCCCGGGTCGACGACACCCACGTCAGGTGCACGGACCTCGGCACGGACCGCCCGGTCGGGTTCCGGGTCGAGTCGACGGCCTCCGCCGTCCACGACGTCACCCTGCGCGTCCAACAGCCGCGGGGGTACGACGACCCCGACCCCTCGGACGACACGGCTGCCGTCAGCGTCGCACCCGGAGTGGACCTCACGCTGGGCGCCCTGACACCGGTCGACCCGGCGCCGGCGGGTGGCGTCTACCAGGTGGCCGGGACCGTGCGCGGAGTTCGTTCCGGCCCGGTGACCTTCACGGCCACCGGCGGCGCCCGGCTGACCGCGACGGGCTGCACGCCGTCCGGGACCACGCAGGTCACGTGCGCCGGCCTCACCGACGGCCAGCAGGTCCACTTCGCGCTGGTCCCGGACAGGCCGGCGGCCCGGACCACCGTGACCGTCACGGCGAGGGCTGCGGCAGCATTCACCGAGCTCGACGACGCCGACAACGCCGCCACCACCTCGCTGGCGCCGGACGTGGTCCTGGAGTCCGTCCAGGTCACCGGGCACCGGGACGTGAACCGTCAGGCGCTGGTCCGTGTCGAGGTCGCCGGCGTCCCTGCGGGCGTCGGCACGGTGCGGGTCCGGCTCTCCGGCGCCCCGGTCGGCACCGGGAGCGGGCAGGTCCACCTGACCGACGGCGCCTCCGGGGCGAACGGCGAGGGCGACGTGAGCTGCCACACGAGCGACGCCAACGGTGCGGCCGTGACCAACGGGGTCTACGCGACCTGCACGGGGGTCAGGAGCGCCGCCGGTGGCCGCTTCTACCTGGACCTGCGGCTGGCCCACCCGCACGGCACGGACGGCAGGGTCACCTTCACGGTGCTTCCCGTCGGTGTCGACCAAGGTACGCACGGCGGCAACGACGCCCTCGACGCGACGATCCGCTAACGCATCAATCGGGTCGCAACGGTCACCCCGTCCGTCGTACCCTCTCCGCAATGCGGTGACGGAGACGAGTAGCCGCCGACCGACGGAGCACAGAGAGCCGCCCAGCCCGGTAGCCCGGGCACGCTGAGAGGGCGGGTCCGTCACGGCGACGAAGACACTCCCGAGCAGAGCTCGACGAATGAGGTCGCGGCCGTGCCGGCCGTGGCGAAGGTGTGGTGGCACAGCGAGGACCCCGTCGCCCACACCTCCTGGGGAACGACCAGGAGGTGTTCAGGTGTCACGTTCACTCGCAGACGAGCTGGCGACCGGCGCCGGCCCGGCCGGCTCGAGGGTCACCGTGCAGGGCTGGGTCCATCGCCGTCGATCCCTGTCCCGCGTCACGTTCGTGGTACTGCGCGACCGCTCGGGGCTGATCCAGGTGGTGGTCAAGGACCCGGGCACGGTCGCGGAGGTCCAGGAGTACGGCGAGGAGACGGTCGTCTCGGTCACCGGCACGCTCAGCGCGAACCCGGACGCGCCGGGGGGCGTCGAGATCGTCGACCCCTGCTTCGAGCTGCTCGGTGAGCCGGCGCAGACCCCGCCGGTCGAGCTGTGGCGACCGAGGCTCACCGCGGGCCTCCCCACCGTGCTGGACCATGCCGCGGTGACCCTCCGGCATCCGCGCCGGCGGGCGGCGTGGCAGGTGGCGTCGGCCAGCGTCCGTGGGTTCCGCTCGGCCCTCACCGACCTCGGCTTCACCGAGGTGGCCACGCCGAAGCTCGTGGCGTCCAGCACGGAGTCGGGTGCCAACGTCTTTCCGGTCGACTACTTCGGACGGCCGGGGTTCCTCGCGCAGTCCCCGCAGCTCTACAAGCAGATGCTGGTCGGCGTCTTCGAGCGGGTCTTCGAGGTCGGCCCGGTCTTCCGTGCCGAGCCGCACGACACCGTGCGCCACCTCGCCGAGTACGTCTCCCTCGACGCGGAGGTCGGGTTCGTCCGCGACCACCGCGACGTGCTGGGCGTGCTCCGGTCCGCGCTCGCCGGGATGGTGGAGGCGGTCGCGTCGTACGCCGCCCCGGCGGCCGCGCTGCTGGAGACCCGCCTGCCCGTCGTGCCGGAGGAGATCCCCGTGGTGCACTTCACCGAGGCGCTGAGGATCGCGGGCGCCCCGGGCGACGAGCCCGACCTGGCTCCCGAGCACGAGCGGGCGGTGAGCGCCTGGGCCCTCACCGAGCACGGCAGCGAGCTCGTCGCCGTCGAGGGGTACCCGTTGCGCAAGCGGCCCTTCTACACGCATCCGCAGACGATCCCGACGGTCGACCCCGACTCGTCGAACTCCTTCGACGTGCTGTTCCGCGGGCTCGAGCTCACCACGGGCGGCCAGCGGCTGCACCGCTACGCGGACTACCGGGCGGCGCTCGCGGCGTCGGGTCAGCGGGAGGAGCCGCTCGCGGGCTACCTGGAGGCCTTCCGGCACGGGATGCCGCCGCACGGTGGCTTCGCGATCGGGCTGGAGCGCTGGGTCGCGCGGCTGATCGGGGCAGCCAACGTCCGTGAGGTCGGGCTGTTCCCGCGCGACCTGACCCGGCTGGCGCCGTAGTCCGGACCCGCGGTCGCCGGCACTCACGGGGCGTGACCCCGAGTGAATCGGGTATGGAGCCGTCATGACCTTGACCCGACGCGTCGCCCGGCCCATGCTCGCCTCCACGTTCGTCTTCGGTGGCATCCAGGCGTTGAGGAACACGCCGAAGCTCGCCGAGGCCTCCAAGCCCGTCAACGACGAGATCCGCGACCTCGCCGGGAAGGTCGCGCCCCAGGTGCACCTCCCCGAGGACGACGAGACGCTGGTGCGGATCAACGCCGCCGTGCACATCGTCGCCGGGCTCGGTCTGGCGACCGGCCGGGCGCCGCGGCTGTGCGCGCTCGCGCTCGCAGCGACGGTCGTGCCGACCACGGTCGCCGGCCACCCGTTCTGGGAGGAGAAGGACAAGGACGCCCGGACCAAGCAGATGACGCACTTCTACAAGAACGTCTCGATGCTCGGTGGGCTGATCCTCGCCGCCCTGGACACCGAGGGCAGGCCGGGCGTCGCCTGGCGCACCAGCCACGCGGTCGGCGCCGCCACCTCGGCGGTCGGCTCCGCCACCTCGGGGGCCACCCAGGGGGCAACCAAGCTGGGACGCCAGGCCACGAAGGCCGCCAAGAAGCTGACCCCCTGACGGCCCCCTGGCGGACTGTGCTCGACGGCGCGGGCGGCTACGCTTCGCCCAACGATGGACGACACTGAGCCGCAGCCCGACCTCTGGCCGGCCCCGCACCCCGCGGAGCCGGTCCGTGCGCTCGTACGGCTGCCCGGGTCCAAGTCGCTGACCAACCGGACCCTCGTCCTGGCGGCGCTCGCCGACGGCCCGAGCGTCATCGGCCGCGCCCTGCGCTCCCGGGACACGCTGCTGATGGCCGACGCCCTGACGCGTCTCGGTGCCGACGTGGACACCACCGGGGAGGACTGGAAGGTCACTCCGGCGGGTGACCTCACCGGGGCGACGACCGTCGACTGCGGCCTCGCCGGCACCGTGATGCGGTTCGTCCCGCCGGTCGCCGCGCTGGCCGACGGCGCGGTGCGGTTCGACGGGGACCCGCACGCCCGCTCCCGGCCGATGCGCGAGGTCCTCGACGGGCTGCGCGGCCTCGGTGTGGAGGTGCGGGACGAGGGACGAGGGGCCCTGCCGTTCACGGTCGTGGGCAAGGGCGGGGTCAGCGGAGGATCCGTCGAGATCGACGCGTCCGCCTCGAGCCAGTTCATCTCCGCACTGCTCCTTGCCGGCGCCAGGTACGACGACGGCGTCGACGTCCGGCACGAAGGGCCGCCGGTGCCCTCCCTGCCGCACATCGCGATGACGGTCGACCAGCTCCGGTTGCACGGCGTCGAGGTCGACGATGCGGAGCCGGACCGCTGGCGGGTCCCACCGGCGAAGATCCGCGCGGTCGACGTACCCGTGGAGCCGGACCTGTCCAACGCGGCGCCCTTCCTCGCCGCCGCCCTGGTCACCGGCGGCACGGTCACCGTTCCCGGCTGGCCGGCGAGGACCACCCAGGCCGGCGACGCCTTGCGCGAGATCGTCACGCTGCTGGGGGGCACCGCGGAGCTCGGCGACGAGGGGCTGGTCGTCTCCGGCACCGGGACCCTGCGGGGGATCGACTACGACCTGCACGACGTCGGCGAGCTCACCCCTGCCGTGGCCGCGCTCTGCCTGCTGGCGGGGACGCCGTCGCGACTGCGGGGGGTCGCGCACATCCGCGGCCACGAGACCGACCGGCTCTCCGCTCTGGCGCGCGAGTTCGGCGCGCTCGGCGGGGACGTCGCCGAGACCGAGGACGGGATGGAGATCCGGCCGGCCCGGCTGCACGGCGGCACCTTCCGCACCTACGCCGACCACCGGATGGCGCACGCCGGCGTGATCATCGGGCTCGCGGTCCCCGGTGTCCTGGTGGAGGACGTCGCCACCACCTCGAAGACGTTCCCCGACTTCGCCAGCGCCTGGACGGCGCTCGTGGCCGGCTGACGACGGCCCGATGATGGCCCGATGATGGCCCGGTACGACGAGTTCGACGTCGAGTCCTACGACCGGCCGCGCCGGCACACGCGTCCGCGCACCAAGGACCGGCCCAGCCACGACGACGCGGTCGAGGGGCGGGTCGTGACCGTGGACCGGGGGCGCTTCACGGTCCTGGTGGACGGCCGCACGGTCACCGCGATGAAGTCCCGGCCCCTGGGGCGCAAGGGGGTGGTGGTCGGCGACCAGGTCCGCGTCGTCGGCGACGTGACCGGGGATGAGGGCTCGCTGGCCCGGATCGTCGCGGTCGATGAGCGGCGCACCGTGCTGAGGCGGACCGCGGACGACGACGACCCGGTCGAGCGGGTGATCGTCGCGAACGCCGACCAGCTCGTCGTGGTGGCCGCGCTCGCCGACCCCGAGCCCCGACCTCGGCTCATCGACCGGGCGCTGGTCGCGGCCTACGACGCCGGCCTGGATCCCCTGCTGTGCATGACGAAGGCGGACCTCGCCGACCCCGAGACGCTGCTGGCGATCTACCGGCCCCTGGGCGTGCCCTACGTCGTCACGCGGCGCGGTGACGACCTCGCGGAGGTGCGCGCGCGGCTGCACGGCAAGGTCAGCGTGCTCATCGGGCACAGCGGCGTGGGCAAGTCGACCCTGGTCAACGCGCTGGTGCCGGGCAGCCACCGAGCGATCGGGCATGTCAACGCCGTCACAGGCCGTGGACGGCACACCTCGACCTCCGTGCTGATGCTGCCGCTGCCCCCGCCCGACGGCTCGGGAGGCTGGATCGTCGACACCCCGGGGATCCGGTCCTTCGGCCTCGCCCACGTCTCACCCGGGCAGCTGATCGGCGCCTTCCCGGACCTCGAGGAGCTCACCGACAGCTGCCCCCGGGGCTGCACGCACGGGGCGGGTGAGCCCGAGTGCGGGCTCGACGACGCGGTCGCCGACGGACGCACCGACCCGGCGCGGGTCGAGTCCTTCCGCCGGCTGCTCGCCAGCCGGGAGCACCCCGACGACTAACGTCCCCAGACGGCCCGGGCGCCGGCGTCACCGGTGAGCAGCACCCACACCAGGACCACCAGCGCCATCACGACGATCGCCGCGACGAGCACCCGGTCAAGGGCGCCGACCCGGGTGTCCCGGTCGCCCGCGCCGCTGATCAGCCCCGAGCGACCCCCGAGCCCCCACACGCCGACCAGGACCACCACGGTGAACAGGATCATCAGGTAGGACAGCGTGATGGCGCGTGACCGGTGGGTGGCGACCAGCGGCCCGAGCTCCGGTCGCTCGGTCACCAGGGCCTGGCCGCTGATGCGCGCGATCCACACAGAGCCCAGCGAGACGACGGTGATCACCGCGGTCGGCCACCGGGTCAGGTAGCGGTACCGCGGCGCCACCGCGAAGGCGATCACCGTGAGCACCGCCAGCGGTGTGAGCACCACGGCCGCGTGGTTGACGAGCGCATGCAGAGGGAGTCCTGCGATGTCCATGGCAGCAGGCTAAGCCCCACCGTGGCGGTTGCAGGGTCAAAAGGGAACTCTTCGCTTCCCCTCAGGACGGAGCCGGCGCGGCAAGCCTTCCGGGATCGGCGGCCGCGGGGCTTAGCCTGAGGTCCATGCCGACCACCTTCACCGACGACCTTCGGCTCGCGCACGTGCTCGCGGACGACGCCGACTCGCTGTCCACGAGCCGCTTCCGGGCGCTGGACCTGCACGTGGTGAACAAGCCGGACCTGACCCCGGTCACGGACGCGGACAAGTCCGTGGAGGAGGGCATCCGCCGTACGCTGTCGCGGGCCCGGCCGCGGGACGCCGTACTCGGGGAGGAGCAGGGGTCCATCGGGCACAGCCAGCGGCGCTGGGTCGTCGACCCCATCGACGGCACCAAGAACTTCGTCCGCGGGGTGCCGGTGTGGGCGACGCTGATCTCGCTGATGGTCGACGACGAGGTGGTCGTGGGATGCGTGTCCGCACCCCTGCTGCAACGCCGCTGGTGGGCCTCGAAGGGCGGCGGCGCGTGGACCGGGCGGTCGCTGCTGCGGGCTGTGGAGTGCCACGTCTCGGACGTGTCCAGGCTCGACGACGCCTCGCTGTCCTACTCCTCGTTCTCCGGGTGGGACGAGCACGACCGGCTCGACGCGTTCCTCGCGCTGGCGCGCCGGTGCTGGCGGACCCGGGCGTACGGCGACTTCTGGTCCTACATGCTGCTGGCCGAGGGGGCCGTGGACCTGGCGGCCGAGCCGGACCTCGAGCTCTACGACATGGCGGCGCTCGACGTGATCGTGCGCGAGGCCGGGGGGACGTTCACCTCCCTCGACGGGACCCCGGGGCCGCTCGGCGGCAACGCGCTGGCGACCAACGGCCGTCTGCACGACCAGGCGCTCGCCTTCCTCGGGTCCCTGCCCGACGACGAGGACGACCCGGACGTCAGGCCTCGCCCGGAGGGCTCGCTGCACGACCTGAGCGCACGACGGCGGCCGGCCGACCGCGAGTGACCCGGCACCACAGCACCAGCAGGCGCGGCGCGACGACAAGACCCGCGAGGTCGAACCAGCCGTAGCCGCCGGCGGCACCGGACGGCGGGTTGCCGATCGTGACGGCCCCGGTCGGGTCGTGGCTGCTCCACACCCAGGTCCCCAGGTGCGTCCCGGCGAGCTCCAGCCAGCTCACCGCGAGGAACGCCCCCACGTAGACCGGCCGGGACGGCCCGAGGAGCAGGAACAGCGCAAGGCACGCGAACCAGAAGCCGCCCAGCACGTCGGGGCGGCGCGCCAGCAGGACGCCGTACCCGGCCCAGGTGCCGCCGACGAGCAGCACGAGGCCGACGACCGCGCGCGGATGCCGGCTCACCACCGCGGCACGGCCCACGGCGAAGGCCGAGAGGTAGACGAGGCCGTGGCCGGGCGGGACGAAGGCGGGCACGTTGTGGAAGCGATACGTGTAGACGCCGAGCGTCGGGCTGAAGACGTACTCGACCACGGTGGCGAACGCCACGACCACGAGGGTCTGGGCCCGCACCAGCTGGCTGACCCGCGTCAGGGCGAGCACCAGCACCAGCCAGGTCAACAGCCCGAGGCCCCGCTGCTGCCACAGCGTCCCGGGTCCGCCGGCGCGGTCCAGCCAGAGCACGACGGTCAGCCAGCCCATCATGGCCGGCCCGGTCCAGGCGGGAAGCGCGCGTCGCATCGACCCCATCCTCGCAGGGCCCATGCACGGCTAGCCGGACACCATGAGAAGTGGATAGCCTGTGCTGAGGCGAACCGCCAGGGAGGCCACCATGCGGATCAACGAGATCCTTGTCGGCAAGGGCAGCGTCCAGGTCGTGACGGTGCGTCCGGACGCCACCGTGCGGGACGTGGTGCGGATGCTTGCCGAGCACAACATCGGAGCGCTCGTCGTGAGCACGAACGGCTCGAGCGTGGACGGCATCGTCTCCGAGCGGGACGTGGTGCGGCGCCTGCACGAGGACGAGCGGGTCCTCGACGCCCCCGTCTCCGCGATCATGTCCTCGGACGTGCGGACCTCCCACGGCGGCAGCACGGTCGACGAGGTGATGGCAATGATGACGGCGGGACGGTTCCGGCACGTTCCCGTTGTCGAGGACGGCCGGCTGCGCGGCATCGTCAGCATCGGCGACGTGGTCAAGAGCCGGATGAGCCAGCTGGAGTTCGAGCGGGACCAGCTCGACTCCTACGTGCACGGCAGCCAGTCCTGAGCCCGGAGCTTCGCGCCTCGGACGCGGCGTCGCGGCATGGCCACCCGGTCCGTGGGTAACCCCCGGGCATGTCTTCGACCCCGGCTCCGGCGGCGGTTGCCGCGACCGGTGAGTGGACCGACCCGGACGGCTTCCGCAGCCCTGCCGGCTCCGTGCACGCCTGGCGCCAGGGCACCAACCAGACGCTGTGCGGCCTGCAGCTGAGCCGGTCCCGGCTGGTGCGCTTCCCGCACGTGGAGTGGGCCGACGTCCAGCCGGCGACCGGCCGGGACGCGGACCGGGTCGCCGAGGTGTGCCCCAAGTGCGCCGCCGCGATGGGACGTCGCCGCGACGAGAGACCATGGACCCGGCACAACCCACGCGGGACAGCGCGCACGTCGTCCCGCCACCGCTGAGGAGAGGACCCCGGTGACCCACGAGAAGCCCGAGATCGAGTTCCCCGACGGACCGCCACCCGACCAGCTCGAGGTCACCGACCTGACCGAGGGCGACGGCCCCGAGGCCGCTGCCGGCAAGACGGTGCAGGTCCACTACGTCGGCGTCGCGCACTCCAGCGGCGAGGAGTTCGACGCGTCGTACAACCGCGGCGAGCCGCTGACCTTCCGGCTCGGGGCCGGCCAGGTCATCTCCGGCTGGGACCAAGGGGTGCAGGGCCTGAAGGTCGGCGGCCGGCGGCGGCTGGTGATCCCGCCCCGCCTGGCGTACGGCGACCGCGGTGCCGGAGGCGTGATCAAGCCCGGTGAGACGCTGATCTTCGTGGTGGACCTGGTGGCGGTTCGCTGAGGGCTGCCCTCAGGTGACGCGCACGGCCTGTTCGCCGACGGTGACCATGTCGCCGCGGACCAGCTGACGGCCCCGCCGGGTCTCGGTCTGCCCGTTCACGGCCACGGCGCCCTCCGCGAGCAGCGGCCTCGCGTCGGCGCCGTTGTCGATGAGGTCGGCGAGCTTCAGGAGCTGACCGAGGCGGATCGTCTCGTCGCGGATCGGGACGTCTCGGGGGCTCGCCACCATCCCATTGTGGACCCGGCCAGCGCAGGCTCAGCGCAGCAGGCTGAGCGCGTGGATGACCACGCCGACGAGGCCGCCCACGATCGTGCCGTTGATCCTGATGAACTGCAGGTCGCGGCCCACGTGCAGCTCGATGCGGTGAGCCGCCTCGCGACCGTCCCACCGGTTGACGGTGTGCGTGATCACGGCGGTCAGCTCGTCGCCGTACCGGCTCACCGTGAACACCGCAAGGTCGGCGGCGTACTTGTCCAGGCGTGCCCGGAGCTCGTCGTCCTGCTCGAGCCGCTCCCCGAACCGGACCAGCTCCAGTAGGGCGCGCTTCCGCAGCGGCCCGTCGGCGTCCTCCAGGGACTCCATCAGGGCACGCCGGAAGGCGTTCCACAGTGAAGTGGCCGTGACGACGAGCTGCGGGTGGGACAGCACCCGGTCCTTGAGCCGCTCCATCCGCTCCTGCGTCGCCGGGTCGTGGAGCAGGTCCTCGGCGAGCTGGCCGAGCGCGGAGTCCAGCGCGGTCCTGGCGTGGTGGTACGGGTCGCGGCGGATGTCCTCGACCCAGTCGACGACCTCGGTGTGGATCCGGTGTGTGATCCGGTCGTTGAGCGCGGTCGGTGACCACCACGGCGCCCGCTCCCCCACGACCTCGACGAACGTCTCCTCGTTCTGGGTCAGCCAGCGGTGCGCCTCCTCGAGGACCAGGTCGACGACGCCGTGGTGCGCCCCGTCGCGGACGATCTCCTGGAGCAGGCTGCCGGCCACCGGGCTGACCGGCTCGGCGAGGAACCGCGGGAGGAAGGCCTCGTTGATCAGGGTGGCCATGTCCTCGTCGCGGATCTGCGACAGGACCAGGTGCAGCAGGCTGGAGGCTTCGTCGACGACGCGCCGGGCGTTGTCCTCGACGCGCACCCAGGACCCGAGCCGGCGGCTGAGCTGCGCCGCCTCCATCCGCTCGCGGATGATCGACTCCTGCAAGAAGTTCTCCCCGACGAACTCCTCGAGGCTGCGCCCGAGCTCGTCCTTGCGCCGCGGGATCAGCGCGGTGTGCGGCACGGGTATGCCGAGCGGGTGCTTGAACAGCGCGGTGACCGCGAACCAGTCCGCGAACGCGCCGACCATCGAGGCCTCGGCTCCGGCGTTGACGAACCCCAGCAGGCCGTGGTCGCCGAGCGTGACGACGTACACCACGGCGGCGAAGACGAGCAGCGAGACCGCAAGGGTCCGCATCCTGCGGAGCCCGCGCCGGCGCCGCTCGTCGAGCTCGGGGTTCGCGGTGACGATCGGGACTCCGGTGGTGCTCATCGGCCCCGAACCTACAGGCAGCTCAGCGGTGGGGGGCTCAGCGGTGCGCCGGGTTGCGGGCGGCGGGTACGGCGAACGCGGACGGGATCAGGACGACGGAGACCACCAGCAGCGCCTGCAGCACGCCGAAGTGGCTGCCCAGGAAGCCCAGCAGCGGAGGGCCGGCCAGGAAGGCCGTGTAGCCGATCGTCGCCACCACGCTCACCCGGGCGGCTGCGCGGGCGGGGTCGTCGGCGGCGGCGCTCATACCCACCGGGAAGCCGAGCGAGGCGCCGAGGCCCCAGAGCAGGATGCCCAGCGCGACCAGCGCCGGGACCCGGCCGAGCACGACGAGGAGCACCCCCACCCCGGCGACCGCCTGGCTGCCCCACAGCACCCGCAGCCGGCCGAAGGCGTCGAGCAGCACGGTGCCCGTGACCCGGCCGACCGTCATCGAGGCGACGAACAGCGCGAAGGCGGCCGCGCCGAGCCATGCGGGGGCGCCATACCCGTCGACCATGGCGACGCCGAGCCAGTCGTTGGCGACTCCCTCGGTGAGCGCCATCGCCAGCACCATCAGGCCGATCACGATGACCCGGGGCTCTCCCCAGGCGCTCAGGGCCGTGGCCGCGGCCGGCTTCTCCTCGGCCGGCGAGACGGGCAGGAAGCCCCTCACGGACACGCCCCCGAGGACGGCGATCAGCACCGCCACGACCGCGAGGTGCGGGAGGATCCCGACCCCGAGGTAGGCGGCCGCCGAGCCCACCGCCGCTCCGGCGACCGTCCCGAGGCTGAAGGAGGCGTGGAAGCGCGGCATCACCGAGCGGCCGAGCAGGCGCTCGACCTCGGCGCCGTCGACGTTCATCGCCACATCCCAGTTGCCGTTGCCCAGGCCCATCAGGAACAGCCCGAGGACGACCAGCGGCACGGTGTCGAGCGCCCCTGCCCCGACCGCCATCAAGAGCAGACCCAGGCCCTCGAGAGCGGCGGCGGCGATCACCACCCGCTGCGCCCCGAACCGCTGGACCAGGCCGCCCGAGGTGGGCAGCGCCAGGAGCGACCCGAGGGAGGCCGAGAGCAGGATGAGGCCGAGCGTCGCGGGGCCCAGGTGGAGGGCCTGGCGCACGGCCGGGATCCGGGCCGCCCAGGAGGCCAGCGCGAACCCGTTGATGAAGAAGGTGGCCAGGACCGCGTTGCGGGCGGTGATCACCTCGCGGGTCGCTGTACCGGTAGAGAGCTGCACCTGCAGAGCGTACTAGGTCACCGCGTCGTGGCGGAAACCGTGGCTGCGCTCGGGCGTGACAAGATGCGCCCCATGAGCAGGACGGTCATCACATTCGGCACCTTCGACGTCTTCCACGTCGGCCACCTGCGCGTCATCGAGCGCGCGGCCGCACTCGGCGACCGGCTCGTGGTCGGCGTGTCCGCCGACGCACTGAACATGCGCAAGAAGGGCCGCGCGCCGGTGTTCTCCCAGGACGAGCGGATGGAGATCGTCGCGGCGCTCAAGCCCGTGGACGAGGTGTTCGTCGAGGAGAGCCTCGAGCAGAAGCGGGACTACATCCTCCAGCACAAGGCCGACATCCTGGTGATGGGCGACGACTGGGCCGGGAAGTTCGACGAGTTCGACGACATCTGCGAGGTGCACTACCTGCCGCGAACGCCGGCCATCTCCACGACCGCGCTGATCGAGAAGATCTCGTCCGGCCAGGGCTGACGCGTCGGCTCAGCCGCCGCGTCCCCAGTTGGCCACGATGGCGGCCGTCGGCGGTATGACGGCAGCCACCGCGCTCATCACCACTGCCGCCGGAACGGACCAGAAGCGCACCACGTTCCAGGCCAGGACGATCAGCGCGATGCAGGTCCCCATCAGCCAGAAGTAGGCCCTCTTGCGGTGGGGCGGGGGCTCCCCCAACGGGTCCATGTGACCGAGGCTACGTCGCTCTTGGAGGCCTCGCGGGGGCCGCGCGCCGTAGACTTGATCCATGCCCCACGGCCAGTCCGGCCCTCCCGCCGTTCGCCGGCACCTGATGACCCCTGGCCAGCCGCCGCCCCCTCAGCGCTACTCGATGAGCCTGACGTCGGTGCAGCGCTGGGTGATGTCCACGCTGGTCGCCATCACGATCCTGCACCTGTCGGCGGGGCTCGTGGTCGCGGCGTACTTCGTCAAACCGCAGAGCTCCAAGATCGGGCTGCTGGTGATCTCCGGGGTCTTCGGCATGCTGGCCATCGAGGCCGCGCTGCTCATCCATCGGCACCGACCCGTGACTGCGTGGGTGCTCTTCGGCCTGATCCCGCCGCTCGTGGGTGCGTGGGTGATCTTCCGCTAGGGGCCGGTCGGGACGGTGGGACTGGTTGGCCGGTGAGTCGGCTTCCCTCCCGCGATCTTGCACCCCTTGAGTAGCACGTCCCTCGGTCTTCGTCGGCACGGGCGTGCGGCCGGAATGCGGGGCGACCACCCTTCGGCCTCGCGGAAACAAACTCGAAAACCTTTGTGGACAAGGGCTTTTGGGCCGGTTTTCGGGGTGGTTGTGCCGGTGCTCGCCGATAGCTTGGGGTCATGTCGGAGGTCACCAGTATCCCGCACGGGACGCCGGCCGGTGTCCCGGGTGGGGAGGCTGCGGCCGGTGCGGTGGTGGGTGTGGATCTGCGTGATCTGGAGTGGACCAGCCCCCACCGGCACACCTACCACGTCACCCCCACCCCCAAGCACTAACCGAGTAACG
>JAWWPF010000075.1:0-6266 GCA_033850795.1 Nocardioidaceae bacterium
GGGGGTGATGGCCATGGCGGGTCCTGTCGTTGTGGCGCTACGCGGGTTGTCTGGCGACGTGCGGGACGCGCTCTCTGGGTTGGTCTGCGGCAACTACTTCACCTCGGTCCTCATCACGAGTCGTAGCCCGATGAGCAGGGGGATGAGCAGCCAGGTGATGCCGGTGACGACGATGTGGGCCCATTCCTGGCCGGTGAGGGTGTGGTCGAAGACGAACAGTCCGGCCTGGGCGAACTGGATGTCGACCCAGGGCTGCAGGGTGTGGAACCAGTGCTGGCTCTGGGCCAGCAGGCCGGAGACGGTGGGCAGCAGGAACGTTAGGACGAAGTAGGCGACGATGGCCCCGGTGGACGCGCGGAAGAGCACACCGAGCATGAAGCCGATCAGGAGGCTGAGCACCATGCCGAGGACGTAGTACGCGCATTGCGTCACGGTGACGTCCCAGACCAGAGCGGAGCCTCTGATCCAGGCGCCGAGCAGGTTGCCGAGCGCCCCGACCGCGAACGCGATCACCATCGCGGCGAGGGCGATGCCCACCGAGGAGATCGCCTTGGCGGTGATGATGCGGCTTCGGTGCGGCACCAGGGTGAACGTCGTGAGCCCCGTGCGTTGGCTCCACTCGCTGGTGACGGCCAGGATCGCGATGAGCGGCAAGATGATGACCACCGGGAACCGGATGGCGGTCGCGAAGGTGGAGTATGTCAGGTCGGTGTCGGAGGCCCACAAGATGACACCGCCGGTCGCCAGGATCGAGGTGATCGCGATGCTGGCGATCAGCCAGAACCCGGAGCGGGTGTCGAACATCTTTCGGAGCTCGACCGCGGTGATCCGGGCCAGAGGTATCGGCTTGACGGTCGCCCGAGGGATGCGGACCTGGGCTGCGGCGACGGCGGTCATGCCGGTACTCCTTCTCGTTGGGTGGCTGCGGTGAGCTCGAGGAACATCTCCTCGAGGCCGGCGCTGGTCGCGGCCCGGAGCTCGGTGAGGGCGATACCGGCCTCGAAGGCCGCCTGTCCTACCACCGCAGCGTCCGCGTCGATGCACAGTGCCCCGCCGCCTAGGTGGGTGACGCTCAGGCCGCCGGTGGTCAGGGCGAGCTCGAGGGCGAAGACGTCGGCGGCTCGCACCACGGTGCCGGCCTCGTGCAGCAGGTCGGCCTTGGTGCCCATGGACACGATCCGGCCGAGGCCGATCATCACGATGTCGTCGGCGATGACCTCGATCTCGTGCAGCAGGTGCGAGGACAGCAGGACGGCGCCGCCGCGGTCGGCGTAGCCGCGGAGCAGGTCGCGCATCCACCGGATCCCGGCCGGGTCCAGCCCGTTGGCGGGCTCGTCGAGGATCAGCACCTCGGGGTCACCGATCAGCGCGGTTGCGATCCCGAGCCGTTGACGCATTCCCAGGGAGTACTCCCCCACCCGACGCGATGCCTCGGTCGGGGTGAGGCTGACCGTGTCCAGCATCTCCTCGACGCGGGACCGGGGCAGCCCCATGAACTGCTGGGCCAGGGTGAGGATCTCCCTGCCGGTGCGGCCGGCGTGCTGGGCCGAGGCGTCCAGGAGGACGCCGACCTCGAGTCCGGGGTTCGGCAGGTCCACGTAGTGGCGGCCGGAGATGGTGGCGCTGCCGCTGTCGGGTCGGGTGAGCCCGACCATGATCCTCAGCGTGGTGGACTTCCCGGCGCCGTTCGGTCCGAGGAAGCCGGTCACCCTGCCGGGTTCGGCGGTGAAGCTGACGTCGTTGACCGCGAGGGTGTTCCCGTACCGCTTGGTGAGGCGCTCGATGGTGATCATGGACGGTCCTGACTTCTCTCATCGGTGGTGGTACGGCGGCTGCTCGTGGATGGCTCAGGGGCGGAGGGTGACCTTGCCTCGTACGGCGCCGGCCTCGAGGTGGCGCATCGCGTCCGCGGCCTCGTGCAGCGGGTACGCCCGGTCGAGGCTGGGAGTCAGCTCACCGGCCTCGATCAGCTGGGTGAGCCGTTCCAGGTCGCTGGAGCGCTGCTTGGCGATGAACATGGTCAGCCGTTGCCGAAGGAAGGGCGACACCATCAGACCGCGCAGCTGGCGGTTCATGCCGCCGGAGAACGATCCGCCTTGTTCACCGCCGGTGATGACGGCTGTGCCGGTCGGGGTGAGCGCTCGGCGGAGCCCGGACAGGGTCGGGTTGCCGGCGATGTCCACCACCAGGTCGTAGCGACGGGTGCCGTCGGCGTAGTCGTCGCGGGTGTAGTCCAGGACGTGGTCTGCTCCGAGGGACCGCACCAGGTCGAGCTTGCTGGTGCTGGCGACACCGGTGACCTCGGCGCCCAGGGCCTTGGCGATCTGGACGCCGTAGGTGCCGACGCCGCCGGACGCGCCGATGATCAGCACCGTCTGCCCCGGCTGGATGCGTCCGGCGTCGGTCAGCGCTTGCAGCGCGGTGGCGCCCGAGATGGGCACCGCCGCGGCCTGCTCGAACGTCAGGTTGGTCGGCTTGGCGGCCAGCCGCTCCTCGCGGGCGACGGCGTACTCGGCGAACGAGCCGGACGCGAAGCCGTACACCTCGTCACCGATCGTGAACCGCGTGACGCCCGCGCCGACCGCAACGACCGTGCCAGCGGCCTCGATGCCCAGCACCGGGTTCCTCGGGGTCCGGAGCCCGAACGCGAGCCGCCCCAGGTACGGCTTGCCGGTCATCATGTGCCAGGCGCCCCGTTCCACCCCGGCGGCGTGCACGCGCACCAGCACCTGCTTCGCTGACGGCATCGGGCGAGCGACCTGGGTCAGGGTCAGCACGTCCGCCGATCCGTAGACGCTGCGAGTGATGGCCGCCATCGTGGTGACGGATTCGGCGCGCGGAGTCGGTGTCGTCGTCATGATGACGTCCTCGGTGCCCTGGTGTCGGGCGCGGCGGCCCGGGCGCAGCGGCTCATCGTGCCGGCTAGGCGTCGGGTGCGCTCGAAGCGACCCCGACTTCGGGGGCCAGGAGCGGCACCGAGGAGGTCCCTCGAGCCGGAGTCACTGACTGAGCTTTGTCCTCTTGACGTTAGCCCCCGTGCCACCGAACCGTCATGGCCCACAGGCACTACCCCACCGAGGGAGATGCGGTGAGAAAGCCGCACAACCTCACCCAACGCCCATGGTCGGCTCAGCCGCTGAAGGTCCAAGTGGCCACAGCGTGGCTGCGCCGGTGCGGCTGCGAAGCGAGCTGGGACACGACGCTGGGTTCTCGGTGCGGTGACGTGCCCCAGTGCTAGTAGGAGGTGTCTGGTCGCGGGGCCCGTAGTGCCGCACGGACAAGGTGGAGTCGATCCATCCATGCTGCGACTTTGGCGCGAATGACATCTTCGGACCACGCCGTGATCGAAGTGCGCGGAGGGGGTGCTCATGGACAGTGACGGTAGGCGTCGACGTGGTGAGCGGTCGTCACCACAAGTGGTGACCCACGTGGTGACTGCGCCGGGCTCACGGCAGGTGGTGCGCCAAGACCATGCGTGACATGGCCTTGCCGGAGGGGCCCCCTGGCAGCACGTGGTGCTCGGTCGTTGAGCCGGTCAAATCCGCTTGGTCGCCGCACCGGCGGGCAAGGATCCGGGCGCGGACACGGTGCAGCCTGGGCATGGCGCCGTAGATGACGATCGGCACGGCGACGGTGGCCAGCACGAAGGTGCGCAACACGGGGTTGGAGTCCTTCAGTAGGGGTCCGATCGTGAGGTTGAGCAGCGTGAGGGTGGGGAATACGGCGACCCAGATCATGACCGCGAGCTGATGCTAGGTCGGCGGACCGACGCGCTTCGGCTCGACGGCGGCCGGGCTGGATGAGGTCGACGGAGTCGACGGATGAAGGTCAGCCATGCTGGTGATGCTCCTTGGGTCTCTTGGGGAGTGGGGTCTTCAGGGGCGTGGCGTCCGGGCGAGCACGAGGGGTGGCGCCGGGCCCTGTCTCGGGGTGCGGGCAGCTGGGGTGCTCTCAGACGGGAAGGCCGAGCCGGAAGTTCGTGACCGCGATCAAAAAGGTCTTCCTCGACGAGGTCTTGGTTGATGGCGATGGCCGCGGCGGACCGCTCTCCGGCGGCGGTGATGAGCTGCGCGCGAGGGTTGACGGCGTTGCCGGCGGCCCACAGACCGGGGACGGAGGTGGCACCTGTGGCGGCGACGGCGACCCAGCCGTCGGCGTGGGTGGCGCAGCCCAGCTCGGTCAGCAGAGTGTCGTTGGGGACGAACTGTGGCCGGACGAACAACGCGGACCGGCGAACGATTCGAACGTCGGCGGCCGCGACCCCGACCAGCCGATCGTGCTCAACGATAAGGCTGGCGACGGGCGCGTCGACGATGCCGATCGCACGGGCAACGAGCTGTTCTCGTTGGTCCACAGTCACGGAGTTGCCGTTGGTGAACAGGACCACGTCGTCGGACCACTGCCGCAGCAGGTGAGCGTGCGCGATGGCTTCCGGCGTTCCACCGAGGACGCCGAGCGGCTGGTCGCGCACCTCGTAGCCGTGGCAGTACGGACAGTGCAGCAGGTCCCGGCCCAGCGCTCGCGGAGTCCGGGGACGTCCGGGATGTCGTCGCGCAGCCCGGTGGTGACCAAGACCGCCGAGCGCGCAGGATCGATCCGTCGACGAGCCGCAGCGTGAGCCGGGGCCGGTCACCACTTCGGGCGGCGGACATGGTGATGCTCTCCACGGAGCCGGAGATGACGTGGACGCCGTAGCCGGCGACCTCGGCGCGGCCCTTGGTCAGCAGCTCGGCGGGCGGAAGACCATCGGAGCCGAGGAAGCCGTGCATGTGCGCTGCTGGTGCGTTGCGCGGCTGGCCGGCATCAACGACCGCGACCCGGCGACGTGCCCGCCCGAGAACGAGTGCGCCCGACAACCCGGCTGCTCCGCCGCCGACGACGACCACGTCGTAGTCCCGCCCGTACCCGCCGTCGTGAGCGCTGTCGTGAGTGGCGGCGTCACCGTCGTGCGGGAAGTGTCGGTTCATGTGGGTCATGTGGAGAAGAGTCGCGGGCGGAAGTGGCAGCCGACAAGATCGTTGCCGATCCTGGGAATGACGCGGTCCAATAGCGCCATGGCAGTCGAGTCGACCCTCATCTCAGCGACCCTCGCGCTGGTCGGTCCTCGGCTGCGTCGAGTTCGACGGCAGCGCGGGTTGACGCTCACCGATGCCGCAGGACGCACCGGGATCTCCAAGAGCATCCTGTCCCGGTTGGAGACCGGGCAGCGGCGCCCAAGCCTGGAACTGCTGTTACCGCTGGCGCAGGCATACCGGGTGCCCGTCGACGACCTGGTGGGCGCTCCGAAGGTCCGCGGCCCACGGATCCGTCTCAAGCCGCGTCGGGTCAACGGCCGGACCGTGCTGCCGTTGACCAGGCCGGGTGGCGTCCAGGCCTGGAAGATCCTGATCCCGGCGTCGCAGTCAGAACCACAGCCGCGGACCCATGACGGTGTATGTGCTTTCGGGCGGATGCGACTGATCCTCGGGGATCGAGACATCGTCCCCGGAGTCGGAGAGGCGGCCGAGTTCGACACCGAGGTGCCGCACTGGTTCGGCAGCACCGGGGCCGAACCCGCCGAGGTGCTCAGCATCTTCGGTCGTCCCGGTGAGCGTATGCAGGTGCATGCGCAGCGAGAGCTCGTGGCACCCGCACGCTGAGAGGGGGAGCGTGGATGAGTGAGCCGCTGGTGGCGACGAAGCTGCTGCGTCCACGGTTGCGCCGCGACCGGGTGCCGCGGCCTCGGCTCGCCAGTCTGATGACCCAGGCTGCCGACGCCCCCCTCACAGTGGTCTCGGCCCCTGCAGGGTTTGGGAAGACGACGCTGGTCGCCGCGTGGACCGCCGATTTGGCACGGCCCGTCGCCTGGGTGTCGTTGGATGAGCGGGACCGGCACCCGAGCTGGTTCTGGTCGTACTTTCTGGCGGCGCTGGAGCGTGCTCTGCCCGGATCGGCGGGGGCCTCTCTCACGTTGTGGCAGTCGGGACAGGCACCCATCGACGTGGTGCTCGGCGGCCTCGTCAACGAGCTCAGTGTCCACGCTGGCGAGGTCACCGTGGTCCTCGACGACTACCACCTTGCCGACGGCCCCGACGTCGCGGCCGGCATGACGACCCTGCTCGACCTGCTGCCCCCGCAGCTGCATCTGGTGATCAGCACCCGAGTCGACCCTGGGCTGCCGCTGCCCCGGCTGCGTGCCGGCGGCGAGCTCGTCGAGGTCCGTGCCGCTCAGCTGCGCTTCGACTCAGAGGAGGTGAGCGCCTACCTCAACGACCTCAACGACCTGG
>JAWWPF010000106.1:0-7306 GCA_033850795.1 Nocardioidaceae bacterium
TCCCTAGGATCAACCGCAGCGTCACGCCGGCGAAGACGAGCGAGAAGCTGCGGACCATCCATCTGCGGTGGTCGGTGAAGCGGCGCCGCAGGACCATGACGAAGCCGGTCCAGGTGCAAGCCAGCCACAGGACTGCGAGAGTTCCGAAGCCGAGGGAGGCGACCAGGCCGCTGTAGGCAGTGGAGGCCATGCCGAGCCCACCCAGGCCACCGATAGTTGCGGCGGGCAGGTACGTGGTGCCGAGGGTGCGGTGCACCCGTGCGCGGCCGCGACGCAGCCGAGGTAGGAACTGAAGAGGTCCGATGGCCAGAGCCGTCGCGGCACCGCAGATGTGCAGGGCCAGCATGGTCTCGCGTCCGAGGTAGATCTCGCGTTGCTGTGTGAAGAAGTTGGCCGGATTCATCCCGATGTACCTCGAGACCAGTGCCAGGGTGGCAAGGACCAACGCCGTCATCGTCCACCATCGGGAGCGGCGCCACCGGTTGCTGGGCCGCCCAGCAGCCGTGGCCGCGGCGATGTCCTTCGTGGTGGTCACCGGACTTCTCCTTCGTAAGGGTGAGGCTGGTGCGCGAACGACGAACGCGGCGTACAGACGCGATCCCGAGGCACAACAGGACAAGGGCGGGCAGGAACCTGGCGCCGCGGTCGCACGTGAACCGGGGGTACGACATCCCGCGCCTTCCTCGACCGGTTCGCCAAGTGCGAGCTCAGGGTTGTGTCGTGACTGTCGCGTGGCGCCACATGGAGATGCAGATGCCGACGATGAAGACGGCCAGCAGCAGTAGCGCGGGGGTCAGGACGGAACCGGCGTGGGAGGAGAAGCCGGTCTCTGCGGTGATCACGCCACCGATCAGGAACCCGGTGCCGGCAAGGAAGGCTGTCACGCCGAGCCACCGTGCGTAGAGGCGTCCGATGGCGATGGAGAGCCCAAGGGTGATGAGGGTGATTCCGTTGTTGAGGTGGAAGAACCCGCTGAGTCCCTTCTCGAGGCCGCGCAGGCCCTCGGCGACCTGGAAGGCCGAGGTCTTCCCCGCACCCGGTGCAGCGTTCGCCCAGGTGTCGATCGCGGAGCGCAGAGCGACACCGTCGACGGCCATCTGCACGGTGAAGACGGCGGCGACGACGACAGCGGTGAGTGCGCCGCACATGGCCACGGCGCCTGCAAGGCCGCGCTGGCGTGAGAGGCTGCGGGCGAGGGCGAGCAGAGCGACGACGAGGAGCAGCGTGCCGAGGAACTGACCGATATGGACGATGGTCCACATTCCGTAGTGGGAGTACTCGGTGAAGGCGGCTCTGGAGTCGTTCGGGTCGGCGTGCGCGGGGTGCATCTGGTCCATGGCCAGCTGCACGAGCACTCCGGTGATGCCGGCGGCTGCACCGATGCGCAGGAGTGCCGAGTCGGCGGCCGTGACATCGGACGTGGACAGCGTCTGGGCCCTCTGGGCGGTGATGTCGGTGCTGGCGGGGTCGGTGATGTTGGCGACCATGTCGCTCTTCCTTCCTGTGGGTCCGTGTTCCGACGTGCGAGGAACATGGGGACCTGCGGCGTGACTCTCCAGGCGGATGCCGTGGTGAGGGGTGCTGCACCGCCGCTGCTGCGGCGGGGTGAAGTGTGCGGTGCTCGGCGCCTGGCTACGCGTGGTCGGGGTCAAGGCGCCCGAGGGGGGATCGACGGCACCGTGAACGAGCGAGGCGCCCCGCAGACGGCGGTGGCCGGCGACCAACGCCGTCAGGATGAGGAGTGCGGGAACGTACTGCCAGCCTTGCGGTGTGACGGTCAGGGCCCCGGAGGCGTTGAACGACGCGTGCAGGACTGCGACCGCGAGCACACTGCCTCGGGTGTCGACAAGCAGCACGCCCGCCACGTACCGAAGGAACGGCAGGGCACCCAGCAGGAAGGCCCAGTTGACCAGTGCCTCGTGCCACGTCGTCCCCGCCCAGCCGTCACCCTCGAACGCCAGCGGCAGGTGGATCAGCCCGAACGGGATCGCCGTCAGCAACGAGCCGACCAGCAGTCCTCTCCGGTTGATCAGCCGTCGTTGCACGAAACCTGACCAGGTGGTCTCTTCCCACAGGCTGGCGGTGAGCAAGATGAGGAACAGGAAGACGAGGTAGGTGAGCCCCACCCCCGCCCAACCGTGGTCGGGGCTGTGAAGGGTGCCGGTCACGGCAGCGACGCCGATGGTGAGCGTCGGCATCGCCAGCAGCAGCATCAACCACCGGCCTGACCCGAGGCGCCACTGGAGGATGCCGCCGAACAGGCGGCGTACGGCACCGGGAGGACCGATCCAGGCGGTGATCAGAGACGCCGTCCCGGTGAGGAAGAACAGCTCGGCGAGCTTGCCGGGGAAGACGTCGAGGCCGGCGATTAGGAGCCCCATCTGCAAGGGCACGGTGAGCCCGATGGCGACCACGCAGAGCATGGTGATCGGGTGGCGGGTGGCGTAGCGCCGCAGGGGGCGGCGCACCGCCCGCTGGTGTGCGTCGGGCGGGCGTACGCGGCCGTCGGTCGGGCTTTCGGCGTCGAGCTCGGGCATGGCTACTCCTGGGTCTGGTGGGTCGGCGGTCGCTGGGGGTGGCCGGCGGCGACGTCGGCGAGCACCCGGTGCACCTCGCGGAGGGCTGGAGCCTCGTGTTCCGACCAGGCGGACACGACGGAGTCGGGTAGCGGAGCGACCATCCGGGACTGCTCGCCCTCGTCGGCGGCGGCGAGCATCATCGACAGCACGCGTAGCTCGTCGGCCGGTGGGATCTTGGCGCGGCTGCGAGCCATGCTGCCCAGCTGCTCCTCGGCAGTGATGTGGAGCGCGAGCAGCGGGACGACCGACCGGTCCTCCTCCTCGAGGTGGCCGAGGACCAGCTGGGTCAGCCGTGACAGCGCACGCGACCGTTCGTCCCGAGATCGGCCGCGGTCACGGGCCTGGTCGACGAGGGGATCCATCTCGGTGTGCTCGGCCTCGAGCAGGGCCAGCAACCGGGCGGCCCCCGGCGCCCGCGACGCAAGCAGGGGCCAGTGGAACTCGTCCTCCTCCTGGTGGTGACGCAGCAAGTGATCAGTAACCACCCGCAGGTGCTCCTCCACGACCCCCTCCTGAGCGGGAGTCATCGGCGCACCGGCGAAGGCCGAGGCCAGCCGGGGTAGCTCGTTGCGCAGCAGCGCGTGGGTCAGGGTGAAGCCGATCAGATCGGCGGCGTCGGTGGTGTCTGGCACGGGTGGCTCCTTCGTCGGGTTCTGCTGCCACCCTGCGTGAACCGCCTTTCCGGGCTGTTGCCGTTCCGGCGTCGATCTTTCCGGCGGCTAAACGCGGAGGTGGGCATACTGCGGGGATGGGCGGCGAGCTGTTCTTGCGGGTGCTTGGACCCCTGCGGCTCGAGCGGGACGGTCAGCAGATCGACATCGGCGGAACACGGCAGCGAGAGGTCCTGGCACGGCTCGCAGTCGCGGGTGGCCGGCCGGTCACGGCAGAGGCGCTGATCGCCGACGTCTGGGGTCCCCGGGCGGGTGACTCGGCTGCTGCGTCGTTGCACGTAAGTGTCTCGAAGCTGCGCCGCTCGATCGACCCGGATCGGCACCCCCGAACGTCCTCACCGCTGACGAGCACGACTGGCGGCTACGCCCTGACCGTCGGCTCGGACGTCACCGAGGTGGAGGACCGGGCGCGCCGGGCTGCCAGCCTGCTCGGTGCGGGCGACCTCCTCGACGCGCACGCGGTCCTAGTCGACGTACGGGCGGCCTGGCGCGGTGAGCCCTACGACGAGGTCGGCGAGCACGGGTGGCTGGTCCACGAGCGCCGACGCTGCGAGGACCTGCGGGTCTACGCGGCCGAGCTGGATGCCGAGACCAGCCTGCGTCTCGGCCACGACCCCGGCGGGATCGTCCTGGACCTGGCCGACCTCGTCTCCCAACACCCCACTCACGAACGGCTGGCTGGTCTGCTCGCGGTCGCGCTCTACCGCCAGCAGCGACAAGACGACGCACTGTCGCTGCTCAGGTCGACCCGTGAGCACCTCCGCGACCACTCCGGGCTGGATCCGGGGACCGAGCTGCAGCGCCTCGAGCGGCTGATCTTGGCCCAGCAGCCGGATCCCTACGTGGCCCCCGCGGCCACCGGCTCCGGTGTCGCGGTCCCGCATCCCGCTGTCGTGGGGCACCATCCACTGGTGGGGCGCGGCCGGCCCCGCGCAGTGCTGGCCGCCGCCGCCGAGGCAGCCGAGTCCGGCCGCACCACCACAGCGATGCTGGTCGGCGAGGCCGGCATCGGGAAGACCCGGCTCGCACACGCCGTGGTCGACGACCTCGAGTCGCGGCAGTGGCGGTCGGTGTGGGCGAGCGGCACGGAGGACGACGGCGCTCCAGCACTGTGGCCGTGGCTCTCCGTCGTCCAACAGCTCGGTCACGTGGTTGCGCTCGGACCCGACCTCGAGGCACTCCTCGAGGGTGCCGGCGCTCCCGAGACGCACGGCGACCCGGCCGCCGACCGATGGCGGCAGACCCAGCGCATCGGTGAGCTCTTGGCCCGCGTGGCCCGGGACAGGCCGCTCGCCGTCGTGGTCGACGACCTGCAGTGGACCGATCCCGCGTCGCAGGCACTGCTCGTCGAGCTGATCGCCCGCGGCGACGTGGCCCGCCTGCTCGTGCTCGTCACCAGCCGACCGGCGGGGACACCCGACCTGACCGCGACCTTCGCCCGGCTCGCGCGGCTCGGGGTGACCCGGCTCGACCTGGACGGGCTCTCCGAAGCAGACGTACAAGCGCTCGCAGCGGGGGCCGGGCTCGAGGTGGACGCCCGTGCCCTGTGGGAACGCACCGGCGGTAACCCGTTCCTCCTGCAGGAGACCGTCGCCTTCGCCGCCGAGACCGGAGCCTCGCCGCTCGACGTCATGCCGTCCTCGGTGGCCGATGTCCTCGGTGCCCGGATGGCTCGACTCCCCGTTCCTGGGGAGAACGTTCTCCTGGTCGCCTCCGTCCTGGGCTCTGTCGCCGACCCCGCGTCCATCTCCGCGCTGGCGGGCCTCGCCCTCGTCGACGTCGACGCGGGGCTGGAGGCCGCCCTGGCGGCGGGACTGCTGTGCACCGGCGCTGACGGCAGCATCCGCTTCCGGCACGACCTCGTCCGCGAGACGGCCTACGCCCGGCTCGGTGTCCTGCGCCGCGCCCGGCTGCACGCTCGCGCCTACGAGATGCTCGCGGCCGCCGGTGGACGCAGCCCAGCCCTGCTCGCCTCCCACGCACGCGACGCCAGCGGCACCCACGCTGAGGAAGCCGTGCACTGGTCGATGACCGCGGCCGCCGAGGCCGCCGCTCGGCGCGCCCCGGACTCGGCCCTGCAGTGGTGGCGGACCGCAGAGGCCGCCGACCGGTCGGCGCCCCACAGTGATCCCGCGCGGCGGATCCAGGTGCTGCTCGGCCTGGTACGGGCACAGCTCGACGCGGGCGACGCGGTCGGAGCGATCGGGACCCGCACCGAGGCCGTGCACACCGCCGTCGAGGTCGGCGACCCGGCGCTGACCGCCCAGGTGCTGACGTCGCTGGACCGGCCCCTGGTCTGGCTGCCGCGGCCCATGGGCAAGGTGAACCACGAGATGGTGCAGCACCTCGAGCGCGCCGTGAGCGCGACAACGGAGCCCGCGTCGCGGTGCATGCTGCTGGCCACCCTCGCGATCGAGTCCTACGCCCCCGGACAAGAGGTCCGTGCTGAGGAGCTCACCGCCGAATCGGTCCGCCTCGCCGAGGACATCGGCGACCCGAGAATGACCGCGTTCGCACTGAACGCCCGCCTGGTCGCCACCGCCTACCCCGGACGCGAACGCAAACGGGCTGACCTGGCCGACCGGCTCGTGGAGATCGGGCGCACGGCGAACCTGCCCAGCGTCGAGCTGGCCGGCCACCAGCTTGGCTGCCGCCTGCGCCTCCAGCTCTTCGAGGTCCGCATCGCCGACGAGCACGCCCGCCACGCGCGACGGCTCGCCGCCGAGCTCCGGCTACCACTTCCCGCCCTGCAACAGCGGCTCTGGGACTGCTCCCGGCGAGCGCTCGACGGCGACGCACCCGGTGCCCTGCGCATGGTGGACGAGCTCGCCGACCTCGACTGGCCGTGGTGGGGTCGCGACGCCATGCTCGCCACCACGCGGTTGACCCTGCTCTTGCGTGCCGGCGCCGTCACCGAAGTCGAACCGCTGCTCGCGCAGGCCGCGCTCGTACACCCCGGCATTGCCGCCGACGCGCGCACGCTCCTGGCCGTGCGGACGGGGGCGGTGCTCGACCAGTCGGCGTCTCCGACGCCGCTGCCTCAGGACTGGGCGTGGCTGTCGGGCGGTTGCATCCACGCGCAGGCGGTGATCGCCGTCGGCGACCAGGACGCGATCCGGGCGACGTACGACTTCCTGCTGCCGGCCTCGGGGATGATCGCCTCCACCGGCTCGTTCGATGCGGGACCGGTCGACGGCTACCTTGCCGAGCTAGCCGCTGCACTCGGCCGTACCGACGACGAACGCACCCATCGCGAGCTCCTCGCCAGCCTGTCTATGCGTGAAGGCCTGGTCGGCTGACCCCCGACACGAAATCGCGAAGACGATGGACTGCGATGCTTCGATTCGCTCTCTCGAGGGCGTGCGCACCGTTCCGTCGGCGCCCGGAGCCAGGGATCCGGAAGCGGTGAGGCTCTTGCGAGCCGGATGACACGAGGTGCGCCCCCGGTCGGCGAACCGGCTGCTCACTGCTCGACGAATGGTGACCCGATGGGCAGTGCCCCGCTGGGTGGTGGGCTTTGAGGGTTGATCCTCGGTGCCTACTCGCCGCTGTCGATGGCGGCGATGACGCTAGTATCGCCGGTTGGCTTGAGGAGCGCCATGGAGCCTTCGGAGAGGTAGCGGCGGTCGCCTGATTGCCATTCGTCGTGCATGTCGGCCAGCACGGCGCCGACGAGCCTGATCACCGCGGCGTCGTTGGGGAAGATCCCGACCACGCGGGCTCGACGCTTGATCTCCTTGTTGACCCGCTCGAGCGGGTTGGTCGACCAGGTCTTTGACCAGTGCGCGCGGGGGAACGGGGTGAAGGCGAGCACCTCGGTCTTCGCGTCGTCCATCAGTGGCCCGATCTTGGGGAACCGGGCCGTGAGCTGGTCGCGGACCTCGCCCAGGTCGCGGCCACCGTGGGGGCGTCGGGTTGGGCGAAGATGGTGCGGAACACCGCGGCGACCATGTCGGTGTGGCTCTTGGGCACCAGCGCGAGCAGGTTGCGGGCGAAGTGCACCCGGCAGCTTGGTGCGCTCCTCCCTGGAAGGACCGCTTGAGCGCGGCGACGAGG
>JAWWPF010000111.1:0-5396 GCA_033850795.1 Nocardioidaceae bacterium
GGGGCGTCGGTCATCGTCTACCGGTCGATGCCGGACGGCCGCGCGCAGCGGGTGGAGGACGCCACGGTCACCGGCGCGGCGCCGAACGACCTGCGCTTCGACCTCTCCCTGGCCACCTTCGCCGACGGCGGCTGGTACTGGTTCGACATCGTCGGCGGGCCCTCCGGTGCCGTGCTCGAGTCGGCTTCCTGGGTCGCCGACGTGCCGGCGGAGCGCGCCACGCCCGGGTCGGTGACGATCGGCATCACCACCATGAACCGCCCCGACTACTGCGCCAAGCTGCTCGCGCAGATCGGCTCCGACGAGGGCGTCCACGCCATCCTCGACGAGGTCGTGGTCGCCGAGCAGGGCACCCGCAAGGTCGCCGACGACCCGGTGTTCCCGGCCGCCGAGGAGGCGCTGCGTGGCAAGCTCCGGGTGATCGAGCAGGGCAACCTCGGCGGTTCCGGCGGCTACGCCCGCGCGCAGCTCGAGACGCTGGAGAGCGGCCGGTCGACGTACATGATGTGCATGGACGACGACGTGGTCTGCGAGCCGGAGAGCATCATCCGCGCGGTCACCTTCGGCGACCTGTGCCGGCGCCCGACCCTCGTCGGCGGGCACATGTTCAGCCTCTACTCCCGGTCCCGGCTGCACAGCTTCGGCGAGATCATCAACCGCTACCGCTTCTGGTGGATGTCACCTCCCACGGTCGAGATGGACTGGGACTTCGCGGGGCGCAACCTGCGCAGTGCCCGCTGGCTGCACCGGCGCATCGACGTCGACTTCACGGGCTGGTTCATGTGCCTGATCCCCACCGAGGTGCTGCGGACGACGGGGCTGAGCCTCCCGCTGTTCATCAAGTGGGACGACTCGGAGTACGGCGTGCGGGCGGCCGCGCACGGGTTCCCGACGGTCACGCTGCCGGGCGCGGCCGTGTGGCACGTGCCGTGGACCGACAAGAACGACGCGCTCGACTGGCAGTCCTACTTCCACCAGCGCAACCGGACGATCGCCGCGCTGCTCCACTCGCCCTACGAGCACGGCGGGCGGGTGCTCCAGGAGAGCTTCACGCACCAGGTCAAGCACCTCTTCGCGTTGCAGTACTCCACCGCGGAGCTGCGCCACCAGGCTCTCGAGGACGTCCTGGCCGGGCCGGAGCGGCTGCACGCGGAGCTCGCCACGAAGCTCCCGGAGCTCCAGGCCAGGCGCAAGGCGTTCGCCGACGCGCGGACCTCGTCCGACCCCGACGGGTTCCCCCCGGTCCGCCGCGACAAGCCGCCCAAGCGCGGGCAGGACCCCACGATGCCCAAGGGCAAGGTCGGCCAGCTCCTCGCCGCGGCCACCAGTGCCGTCCGGCAGACGCTGCCCGTGCGCGCGCTCGCCCAGCGCCACCCCGAGGCCCGGCTGGCCGCGATGGACGCCAAGTGGTGGATGGTCGCCCAGTTCGACTCCGTGGTCGTCTCGATGCCCGACGGCACGAGCGCCGCGTGGTACCAGCGCGACAGGGACGAGTTCTCGGACCTGCTGCGGCGGACCGTCGAGATCCACCAGCGGCTGTATCGTGAGTGGCCGACCCTGGCCCGCCAGTACCGTCAGGCGCTTCCCGACATCGTCTCGCCCGAGAAGTGGGCGAAGACCTTCGCGGGCAGCCGCGCGGACACCCACAAGGAGCACTCGTGACGACCCACCCGGATGCCGCACGCGCGACGTCCCTGCAGCCCCCGGACGTGGGGCTCGCCTCTCCGTTCGCCGGTGGCGGGCTCTTCGACGTGTTCCGGCGGCGGTACCTGCTCAAGCTCCTGGTGCAGAAGGAGGTGCGGTCCCGCTACCAGGGCTCGATCTTGGGCCTGATGTGGTCCTACATCCAGCCGCTCGTCCGGTTCTGCATGTACTTCTTCGTGATCGGCCTCGTGCTCGGGCTCCACAAGAACGTGCCGAACTTCGCCATCCACATGTTCGCGGCCATCGTCGGCGTGCACTTCTTCACCGAGACGTTCTCCTCGGGGACCCGGTCGATCGTGAAGAACAAGGCCATCGTGCGCAAGATGGCCATGCCGCGCGAGATGTTCCCGGTCTCCGCGGTCATCGTCTCGGCCATCAACACCTTCCCCCAGCTGCTGATCCTCTTCGTCGCCTCGGTCGCCGTGGGGTGGAGGCCCGACGCCGGGGCGCTCCTGGCGGGGGTCCTGGGCGTCGCGATCATCACCGTGCTCGGCACCGCGCTGGCGCTGCTCTTCGCGGGGATGAACGTCTTCTTCCGCGACTTCCAGAACGTCGTCGCGACATTCACGCTCTTCACGCACTGGATCGTGCCGATGATCTACCCGTTCTCGAAGCTGGCCACCAGTGGGATCGGCCAGAACCCCTGGTTCTACACGGCATACCTCTCCAACCCGCTCACGGTCGCCGTCCTCCTGCTGCAGCGGGCGGTCTGGCTGCCGACCACGCTCGGCAAAGGCTCCTTCCCCACCAACATCTACGACATCGGCTACCCGACACTGCCGAACCACCTGATCCTGCTCGGCTGGCTGATGCTCCTCGTCTCCTTCGTGATCCTCGGGTTCTGCCAGCTGGCGTTCCAGCGGCTCGAGGGCAGATTCGCGGAGCGCGTCTGATGGCCCTCTCGATCGTCGCGGACCACGCGAGCAAGCGGTTCACCCTGCGCTACCACCGCACCATCAAGCAGATCACCATCGCGGCGATGCGCAAGCAGAAGATCAGCGACACCTTCCTGGCCGTCAACGACGTCTCCTTCGCCATCGAGGAGGGCGAGTCCGTCGGCCTGATGGGGCTGAACGGGTCCGGGAAGAGCACCCTGCTCAAGCTCATCAACGGCGTCATGAAGCCCGACGCCGGGTCGGTGCTGACCCGCGGCCGGATCGCGGGGCTGATCGCCACCGGAGCCGGGTTCCACCCCCAGCTGACCGGCCGTGACAACGTCTACCTCAACGCCGCCATCCTGGGGATGAGCGAGGCGGAGACCCGGCGCAAGTTCGACAGCATCGTCGAGTTCGCCGACATCGGCCGGTTCCTCGACACGCCCGTCGGCAACTACTCCTCGGGGATGTTCTCACGGCTCGGGTTCGCCGTGGCCGTGCACACCGACTCCGAGATCTTCCTGATCGACGAGGTCCTGGCGGTCGGGGACAAGCCGTTCAAGCAGAAGTGCCTGGCGCGCATGCAGGAGATCCGCGACGAGGGCCGCACCCTGGTGTACGTCAGCCACGCCGCCGGGTCGGTGCGCAAGATGTGCGATCGCGTCCTGGTGCTCGAGAAGGGCGTGCTCGGCTTCGACGGGCCGGTCGACGCGGGGATCCGGTACCTGCACTACGAGGACTCCGAGGACGACGTGAACTCCGAGAGCAGCGAGGAGAGCGAGACCGACGAGGAGCTCGGCGCCGACGTCTGAGCGACCCGGCTAGCCTCCGGCGGGTCCCGGGGCGCGAAGCTCGTCGGTGACGCGCTCCTGCCCGGCGCGGTCCGCCCACGCTGCCTCATGGGCGTGCCGGACCCACACCACCGACGCGTCGAGCACCACCGGGGCCAGCAGGGTGACGGCTCCGGTGCGGCTGCAGGGGTTGACGTCGGTGAGCAGCCGGCCGCCCGGCGTGACGATGCCGGCGGCGCCGGCCTCCTCGAGCAGCGTGCCCTGCCCAGTGGCGTCCCCGGGGTCGCGCCAGGCGGCGTCGTCCGGGCCCGGAGGGTCGTATGGCGCGAAGCTGTCGGGCTGGCCCGGCACCACGGACCCGTAGTCGGTCACCCCGGGCGGCAACGCCTCGGTGAAGGGGCCGCCGAGTGGCCTCAGGGACAGGGCCACGACCGGGACCAGGTCGGCGTTCGCCGCATGGGTCGCCACGCCCTCGGGCCCGCACACCACCAGGTCGGCCTCCGCCGCGAGGCTCGCGGCATCGGTGACCGCGAGCCCCAGGCTCCAGGCTGCGCCCAGCCATACCGGTCCCAGCCAGTGGGTCGGCAGGTCCACGAGGACCACTGAGCCGCGCTCCAGGCCGACCTCGTCCTGCAGAAGCGCAGCCGTCTTCGCCACCCAGTTGGCGTACGTGGCGACCGACAGCTCGACCCGCTCCCCGGTCGCGTCGTCGTAGAAGGTCACCAGCGGCCGCGCGGGCGCCCGGCGAAGCAGCGCCGACAGCGCGCCCGGGAAGGTTCCTGGCGGGGTGGTCATGTGCGCATGCTACGGAGTGAGAGGATGCCCGCCATGTCCAGGACGAGACCGGGTGCGGCCGAGGCGGTCATCGTCGCCGGCGGCTTCGGGAGCCGGCTGCTGCCGCTGACGACGAACCGGCCCAAGCACCTGCTGGAGGTCGGGGGAGTGCCGTTCCTCGAGCACCAGATCGCCCGCCTGGCGGCAGCCGGGGTGGCCCACGTGGTGGTGGCCACCTCCTACCACGCCGAGCTCTTCGAGCCGGTCCTCGGCGACGGCAGCCGTTGGGGCGTGGAGGTGGACTACGTGCAGGAGCTCGAGCCGCTGGGCACGGCCGGTGCGATCCGCAACGTGGCGGGTGCCCTGGGGGCGGACCCGGAAGGTGCGGTCGTCGTCCTCAACGGTGACGTGCTCTCCGGGCACGACCTCGGCGCGCAGCTCCGCGAGTTCGAGGAGTCACGGGACGGCCGGAGCGTGGACCTGTCCCTGCACCTGGTGGAGGTCGAGGACGCGCGGGCCTTCGGGTGCGTCCCGACCGACGCCGCCGGTCGGGTGACCGGCTTCACCGAGAAGTCCGAGCACCCGGTGACCAACCAGGTCAACGCCGGCTGCTACGTCTTCCGGCGGCGCGTGATCGACCTGATCCCGGAGGGCCGGGTGGTCTCGGTGGAGCGTGAGACCTTCCCGGGCCTGGTGGCCTCGGGCGCGCTGGTGGTGGGCTACGTGGAGAGCGCGTACTGGCGCGACGTGGGCACCCCCTCCGCGCTGGTGGCGGCGTCCCGCGACCTGGTCCTCGGCACCGCTCCCAGCCCTGCCATGCCTGCGGTGGCCGACGGCGCCCTGGTCGACCCCTCGGCCGACGTCGCCACGTCCGCCCGGGTCGGCGACGGCTCCGTGGTGGTCCGGGACGCGACCGTCGGGCCGGGCTCCGTGGTGGAGGGCAGCGTCCTCATGGCCGGCGCCTCGGTGAGGGCCGGGTCCGTGGTCGTCGAGAGCGTCGTGGGCCCCGGCGCGGTCGTGGGCGATGGCGTCCGGCTCGAGGGCGTCACGGTGGGCGACGGGGCGGTGCTGCGCGCCGGCACGGTCCTCGAGCGGGGTGCCCGGGTCGACTGCGCGGCGGTTCTGCCCGGCTGATATGCCGTGAAGTAGTCCCCTCTTGGCAAGCACCTCCGGAGGTGCCAGAAGGGATCCATGAGATTCCTTCGAGGATCGGCGTTGGCGGGCCTGTCCTCCTGACGCCCTCCGGAGGTGG
>JAWWPF010000014.1:0-2911 GCA_033850795.1 Nocardioidaceae bacterium
CCGCCAGGAGCGTGCGTTCACTCTCGGATCGCCGCGCGTCGGTCACGTCGTGGGCGATGTAGACGACCGTGCCCACCTCGCCGTCCGAGGTGCGCTGGATGACGCTCGTCCAGGTCAGCCGGCGCTCTTCACCAGACGGGGTGGCGATCCCGTAATCCCGGCGATCAGGATGCTTTCCCGTCGAAACGGTCTCGAGGAACGCGGTCCGTGCCCTCAGCCGATCCGATTCCACGACGACGGTCTCGGTCCAGTCGGTCGTCAGCATCTCCTCGCGAGTGCGGCCGATCACGGCGAGGAGATGGTCGTTGATGAACTGGACCTCGCCGGTCGCGTCGAGGACGAGCGCACCCAGGTCGATGTCCGCCAGGAAGTCGTCGTCTCGTCCGCTCCAGTAGCCGAGACCATGCTCGGATGCCGGACGCGTCATCGGACCCGTCTGGAGGGAGATGTGTGGAAAGGGCGCACGATGGGACTCCGCGAGGTGAACGCCAACAGCGCGATGTACTTCGCGCGCTGCGTGCCATCGTCGTCGGACCTGGGGTGCTCGCCGATCTCAGCGCACACGCAGGCGAGGTCACTGTCGCACTGCCTGCTGACAGTGACGAGGAACATGTTCCGCGGTGTGAGACGCGTACGCGTGGCGGAGGGTCCGGTCAGCCGCGCTCCGCCGTGGCGAGCAGGCTCAGAGCGGCATCTCGAGCTGTCAGGACCGGGTCCACGACACGGCGTGCCACCGCGAGCGAGATCGATCCGGCCGTAAGCGTCTGCAGCTGAGCCGCCAGCGTGCGTGTTTCGCGGTAACCCGCATCGGCAAGCATCTCCTCCAGGTGGTCCTCGATCACCTGGAGGTACTCGCGGATGATCGGCAGGGCCGGATGGCTCGGCCCGGTGATCTCGGCCGCCGAGTTCAGGTAGGGACAGCCGCGGAACTCTGCTCCCTCGAGCCAGTCGGCCACGAGGTCGAAGAAAAGGGGGATCCGAGCCTCCGGATCGGTTTCCCGGTCCTTCACGCGCACCAGGACTTCGTCTACCCAGCGCGTACCGGGCGCCAGCAGCCAGGCCACGACGAGGTCGTCCTTCGACGGAAAATGTCGATAGAACGTCGCCTTGGCGACGCCTGCCGCGGAGATCACCGCGTCGACGCCGGTCGCCTGGATCCCCCGCTCTGCGAACAGGTCCGAGGCCGCCATGAGCAACCGATCCCTGGCCGACGAGCGCGTAGCCCCAGCGCTGGCCTTCAGGACTCCTCGGATCAGGACACCGTGATGGGCGCCGATGACCTCCGCGATGGTTCGAGCGCTGTGTGAATTCAAGTCATAGCTGCAGACCACGACACTCGATTGCCCGCGCAGAAACTGGTCGAGGCGAACTTCGTACCGGATCAGGTCGTCCTGGTCGGCATCGGCGGCCGCCCAATCCATCACTCCGATCAGTCGCGTGACCGGATAGCCCAGCGCCGGACCATCGCCGAGGATCTTGCGGATTCGGCCAAGCTGGGCGGACCGGTTGAACCGCCCGCCATGCAGGTACATGTCGCTCCACGTGGCGACCTCGAGCTGGCGCGCCTCTGAGGCTCCTGCCACGTCGACGCCACTCGCCGCAAGGCGCTCGAGGTGCTCTGCCCGACGCTTGGGATCGACGATGTGGAACGCGCGATCTCCGTTCGTGAAGCCATCCACGATGAACGGCGTCAGCAGCGCATACATCTCGTCCGACCCGTCGACGAGCGCGCAGACATGGCGACGGTCGCCCAGAACATCGCCACCCAGTTCGATCGATTGCGCCAGCGAAGGCATGGACGTACGGCCCTCGTTCTCCCCCACCACCTTGCCGGTGGAGGCGTCGTTTTGGGGAACCCTACTGCTCCGCGACTTCCGTGGATATAGAGACTGTTCTGTCTCGTGGTAGACAGACCGTCTCACCTTCCCCTAAGCTTTGCGCAGTCCACCACCACGAACGCCATTGGAGCAAGACCAAGTGTGACCATGAGCCCATCGCAACTGGTCGCCATTTTGCCCGAGGCTCTCGCGGCGGCCTTCCCGAACAGCAGGCCCGAATCTCGTCAGGCGCTTGCCGCGACCGCGACCGTACGAACCTTTGGCGTCGGCCAACCGATCCTGCGACAGGGCGACGAAACCTCGTTCGCCCTCATCCTGGGTGGCCACGTTGCCTTCCGGCGGACGACCGTCGATGGACGTCAACTGATCACCCTGATCGTCACCCGCGGCGCGCTTGCCGCATTCCTGCCGCTGGCGGCACGTCCAACATCCGTGGATGCCGTTCCTCTCACACCGGCTCCGGCCGCCGTATGGCGGAGCGCGGAGGTCCGGGCCCTCGTGGCAGACGACCCCGGGCTCGCGGTGGACATCCTCGATCATGTCCTCGCAACCTTCGAGGAGATCGTCGAGCGTCTTGACGGCCTCCAGTACCAGAATTCGCTGCGACGCGTTGCGCGCGTCCTTCACCTCCACTCGGACCTGTTCTTCGGCGAGCCGACGGTTCTCACCCGGACCCATCTTCCGACGATGGTCGGCACCAGCCGCGAAATGACAGGCCGCGTTCTCAGGGCACTCGAATCGCGCGGGCTCGTTGCGCGAGTTGGGCGCAGTCGCCTCCGCCTCCTGGACCCGGTGGGCCTGGCCCGAGCCGCGGAAGCCGGCCTCGACCGACCGTCACGCCAACGGGTAGCGGCGCCTCACTAGCCGTCGCCGTGGAGTGCGGATACCGGGTTTTCATCCGCACGCGGCGAGGCAGGCCGGTATACGGTGGGCTCTTGGTGTACGTCCAGCGCATCGGGCGGAGGTCGGACGTGCGGGGCCGGGGCCGTCACCGCTCGCCCTCATCGTGTCGCGATAAGACGACGTCACCACCGCCACGCCCGATGCTCAACCAGATCAGGAAAGGCTCGATG
>JAWWPF010000017.1:0-21549 GCA_033850795.1 Nocardioidaceae bacterium
TTCAGCTCGTCCTTGCTCTCCAGCGCGCCGCGCTTGGTCGTGACCAGACCGAGCACGACCCGTTTGCCCGGCGGCACGAAGCGCAAGGGCTCGAAGCCACCGGAGCGGGCGTCGTCGAACTCCAGGAAGAAGCCGTCGACGGCGAGGTCGTTGAAGAGCGCCTCGGCCACGAAGTCGTAGCCGCCTTCGGCCACCCACGACGAGCGGAAGTTCCCCCGGCACATGTGGGTGGTGATGGCCATCCCCTCCGGGCGGCCGGCGATCGCAGCGTTGACATTCGCGACGTACTGCTCATGCAGGTGCTCGGGGTCCCCGCCCTGGGCCGCGACCATTGCGCGCTGTTCAGGGTCGTTGAGGTAGGCGAGGCTGGTGTCGTCGAGCTGGAGGTAGGTGCAGCCGAGCTCTCCGAGACGGCGGACCTCGTCGGCGTACGCCGCGGTGAGGTCCGCCCAGAACGGCTCGAGGTCGGCGTAGACCGACTCGTCGATCGCCGCCCGGCCGCCGCGGTAGTGGACCATGTTCGGCGACGGGATGGTCAGCTTCGGCACCTGGTCGCCGGTCGTGACTTGCAACAGGTACTCGAAGGCGTCCCCGAAGATCGTGTGCCCGAGCCGTACCCGGTCGTGGACGCTCAGCGCCGCAGTCTCGAAGTCGAGGTCACGGGCCTTGTTGTGGAAGTGCACCGCCAGCTTCTGGTCGGTCGGGTCGACGCCCTCGAGCTGGTAGATGAAGTCCATGTGCCACGACGTGCGACGGAACTCGCCGTCGGTCGCGGTGCGCACGCCCGCTTGGCGCTGGAGAGCTACCGCGTCCCGGATCGCCGCGTCCTCGGCCGCCCGCAACTCAGCGTCGTCGAGCTCTCCGGCCCGGTGCCGGGCCCGCGCCTCGAGGAGCGCCGACGGTCGAAGCAGGCTGCCGACGTGGTCGGCACGGAACGGAGGGAGCGTGCGCGCTGCCATGTCTCGCAGCGTACTCGCGCGCGCGTTCCTCCTTCCCCGGTCCCTCGTCCCAGCGCGTCGATGGGGGAGCCGGCCGGTCCTGGCCGCTCTACTTCACGGGTCGGCTGAGGGTGTAGCGGGCTGCGATGCCGGACAGCAGCACGGTCCAGCCGAGGAGGACGAGGGCTGCCACGCCGGGGTTGAGGAACTTGGAGGCGTCGCTGCCGCCGCTGGTGATCGCTACCGCGGCACCGGTCGGGAGCCACTTCGCGACCGAGGGCAGCGCGGGTTGCAAGATGCCGACCTCGATGACGAACACCCAGGTGATGCCGCCGATGATGGCGCCGACGGTGTTGCGGGTCAGCGCCCCGAGCGCCACTCCGAGCAGTCCGTAGCAGGCGCTACCCAGGATGGCGCCGAGCCACAGGCGCGGTACGTCGACGGGCAGGTGGTGGAAGCCCTTGGCTGAGTAGAGCACCTTGGCGACGGCAAGGGCCAGCCCGAAGGCCACGGTCCCGAGCAGGGCACCGAGGGCGGTGACGGTGACCAGCTTGGCGACCAGCACCCGTCCGCGACGTGGTTCGGCGAGGTAGGTGCCGAGGATGGTCCGGGTGCGGTACTCACCGGCCAGGATGATGATGCCCATGGTCATGGCGACCACCGTGGTGACCGCCGCTACGGAGAGCACCTTGGAGACGTTGTCGACCGTGCCCAGGGCCGGAGCCCCGGAGCGGCCGGCCAGGAAGATGTTGGAGAACACCGACGCCACGGTCAGGACCAGCGCGACAGCGGTCGAGACGTACAGGGCCGGTGTGGTGCGGAGCTTCAGGATCTCGATGCTGATGAGTCGTCTCATCGCTGCACCCCTTCGGTGGTAGGTGAGGCGACGCTAGGCGCGTGGGTTGTCAAAGCCCTGGCAACCATCAGCGGTGGTTTTGCCAAGGGTCTGACAGGACAACGAGCCACTCTCTAGGCCGGTCGAGCACTCGCCCGGCCACAGCCAGAGGTCACAGCCAGGGGCCGTCGCCTCTCCGCCAGTAGGAGTCGCCATGTCAGCCGTCATCGCGTTCGAAGGACTCACCAAGAGGTTCGGGGCGGTCACCGCCCTGGACGATCTGACCGCCGAGGTCGCGCCCGGCCGGATCACCGCCTTCCTGGGGCCCAACGGCTCGGGCAAGACGACAAGCATGCGGCTGCTGCTCGGTCTCGACGCACCCACTGCTGGGTCGGCGACGGTCGGCGGCCGCGCCTACGGGACCCTCGAGCACCCGACCCAGGTGGTCGGGGCGGTCGTCGACCAGGGGTTCCACCCGTCTCGCAGCGCCCGGAACCACGTCCGGATCGTCGCCGGCCAGTCCGGGGCACCGCGAACCCGCCCAGAGGCCGTCCTGGAACTGGTCGGGCTCGCCGAGGTGGCCCACCGCCGGGTCGGTGGCTACTCCCTCGGCATGCGACAGCGTCTCGCGCTGGCATGCGCGCTGGTCGGGGACCCCGAGGTCCTGGTCCTCGACGAGCCCTTCAACGGGCTCGACCCCGACGGCATCACCACGATGCGCGGGTTCCTGCGCGGGTTCGCCGACCAGGGACGAACGGTGTTCCTGTCCAGCCACCTGCTCGCCGAGGTCGCCCACAGCGCCGACGACGCCGTCATCATCGACCACGGACACCTGGTCGCGGCGGGCCCGGTCCAGGACCTGGTACCCGACGTCACGACCTTCGTCGTTGGCACCCGGGACGCAGACCTCCTCTCGGTGGCCCTACGTCACCGTGGCGCCACTGTCGACCGGCAGAGTCCTGAAGAGCTCACCGTGACCGGAGTCGAGCGTGAGGTCATCGGCCGCACCGCACTCGAGATCGGCGCCGTGATCCTCGAGATGCGCGCAACCGGCGACGACCTCGAGTCCGTGTTCGCACAGCTGACCACCGGACGGTGAGCCGGGCCGTCACCCGCCGAGATGCTCCTCAGACTCCGGCTCACGTGAAGGTGTGACCATGACAGGACAGCTGATCGAACGACCCAGCCCGGATGCCTTCGATGTAGCGCGCGCCCGGCGCGACACCCCCGGTGCCGGCAAGGTCGTCCACCTCAACAACGCGGGGGCAGCGCTGCCGCCGGTTCAGGTCACCGAGGCCGTGATCGAGCATCTGCGGCGGGAATCCGACATGGGTGGCTACGAGGCGGCCGAAGAGGCCATCGACCAGATCGAGCACACCTACGACGCCATCGCCACCCTGATCGGCGCTCACCGAGAGGAAGTGGCCGTCGTCGAGAATGCGACCCGCGCCTGGGACATGGCCTTCTACGGTCTTCATCTGCTGCCGGGTGATCGGATTCTGACCTCACACGCCGAGTACGCCAGCAACGTCATTGCCTTCCTCCAGGTCGCCGAACGCACGGGCGCCAAGGTCGAGGTGATCGACGACGACCCTTCGGGACAGCTGTCCGTCCACGACCTGCGGCAACGCCTTGACGACGGGAGGGGGCCGGTGAAGCTGGTGGCGGTGACGCACGTGCCCACCCAAGGAGGGCTGGTCAATCCCGCGGCGGAGATCGGCGCCGCCACGCGGGAGGCCGGCGTGCTGTACCTGCTGGACGCGTGTCAGTCCATCGGGCAGATGCCGATCGACGTGGAGGAGATCGGCTGCGACCTGCTCTCGGCCACCGGACGGAAGTTCTTGCGCGGGCCGCGGGGCACCGGCTTCCTCTACGTCGACCGTCGACTCGGCAACCGGATCGAGCCACCGTTCCTCGACCTCCATGCGGCGACCTGGACCACTGTCGACACCTACGAGGTCCGCAGCGACGCCAGACGCTTCGAGACCTGGGAGACGAACTACGCGACCAAGATCGGACTAGGAGTGGCCGTGGACTACGCCCTGTCTTGGGGACTGGAGGCCATCGAGGCACGCGTCCTCGATCTCGCACAACACCTCCGCGCACTGCTCGCCAGCACACCCGGCGTGCACGTCCACGACCAGGGCGAGCGCAAGTGCGGCATCGTCACGTTCACCGTCGACGGCACAAGCGCCCAGGAAGTGCAGCGCCGGCTCCGCCAGCAAGGCGTCAACGTCAGCGTCTCGCTGGTCGACTACGCGCGACTCGACCTGCCTGCCCGCGGCCTGCCCGACGTGGTCCGCGCCTCGGTTCACTACTACAACACCGAGGAGGGGCTGATCCGAGCCGTAGACGCCCTCGGCTGTGGGCGGTGATCGGATTCCGAGCCGCCAAGCGGCGCACCTGCTCATTGTGCCGATGCCGACTACGAATGCTTTCGCGGCGCGCATCCTCGTTCGCCGCTGGAGAAGTCGCAAAAGGTACGCAGACGACATGTTGGTCACGAGCGTCGGATCGGTGATATCGAAGGGGGGCGATCGGCTTCGGGGCGTGCGATGCTGCAGCGATGCGGGTGACGCTGCTGGGGCCGGTGGCCGCCGAGGTGGACGGTGTTGCTGTCCCACTCGGCGGGCGGCGGCAGCGGGCGGTGTTCGCGATGCTGGCGTTGGACGCAGGACGTGTCGTCTCCGTGGATCATCTGGTCCGGGTGCTGTGGGAGGACGATCCCCCGGACCGGGCGACGATGTCCTTGCAGTCGATGATCTCGCGGTTGCGGCGCGTTCTGGGGACGCACTTCAGCGACGGTGTTGCGGCTGTGCGGATCCTCACCCGGCCTCCTGGCTGGGTGCTCGACCTCAGGCGGGAGGCCGTCGACGCCACCCGCTTCGGGGAAGGTATCGCCGAGGGACGTCGGCTCCTGTCGCGTGAGGAACCCGCTGCGGCTGCGCGGATCTTGAGCGAGACGCTCGCCCTCTGGCCCGGTCATGCCGCGGGACGGCTCGAGATCGCCGAGTTCGCCCGCGAGGACGCTGTTGCGCTGGAACAGGCGCGGCTGGACGCCTACGAGCTGCTGTTCACCGCGCAGCTGGCCACCGGCGAGACGCAGGTGGTCGTCGAGCAGGCCCGCCGTTTCGTCGCGGACAACCCGTTCCGCGAGCGGGCCTGGATGTCGTTGAGCTTGGGCTTGTACCGCGGTGGAAGACAGGCGGATGCTCTCGCGGCCATCGCGGAACTACGGACCACGCTGGCCGACGGCCTCGGCCTCGACCCCTCGACCGAGGTGGTGGCCCTGGAGCAGCAGATCCTGACCCATGACCGCGCCTTGCAGGAGGTGTCGGCGGCTGTGGTGGCTGGCTCGTCCACGGGCACCCTCCCGATCGCGACGACCCTGGGCGTTGACAGGCCCGGAAAGGATCACAGCTCGAGACCGGCTGCGGGAGCCGGTATGGCGGGCAGGGCCGAGGTGTTCGCGCTGCTCGACGAGGTGCTCTCGCAGGCGGCCGGGGGCCGTGGTCGTGTGGTGTTGGTCCAGGGCGTTGCCGGGATCGGGAAGTCGACGGTGCTCCGTGCCTTGGACGCAGCCGGGGCCGTCGGCGGTGGGGTGGTGATCCACGGTGCCGGCGTCAGCGAGTCGCCGGCGTTCTGGCCGTGGGTGACCGCCGTACGCGAGCTGGTCACGACCATTCCCGGACTCGTGGATCCTTCAGAAGCGTCCGCGTTGGCGAAGATCGATCCGGCGTTCTTCTCCGCCTCAGGCCGCGCAGCAGACGGCCCGGTGGGTGGCGACCCGGCCCTGGGTCGCACCCATCTGTACCGTGCCGCGGTGGACGTGCTGGTGTCCGCCCGTGGTCGGGGTCCGCTGACGGTCGTCATCGACGACGTCCAGGCGCTTGATGAGGAGACCTCGGGTCTGTTGGCCGTCGCCATGCCGGAGCTCACCGCAGCGGGCGTCCTCTTCGTCCTGGGGCTGCGCACCGAGGAAGGGGAGAACGAGAGCACGAGCGTGGAACGGTTCATGGATGGCGTCCCTCGAGATGCGGTGGTGCGGATGAGGCTGTCCGACCTCACCCTCGAGGAGGTTGCCGAAACCATCGCGGCCTTGACCCAGGATGCGCCGGACCCGGCGGTCACCGAGGCGGTGTGGATGCGCTCACGCGGGAACCCGCTGTTCGTCACCGAGCTCGTTCGGCTCCTCGCCAGCGAGGACCGGCTGGATCCGGACGGCGTCTACTCGGCCCTCCCCGGCGAGGTTCGGGGGGTGCTGCGTCGCCGGCTTGACCGTCTACCCGCCTCGACCTTCTCGCTGCTCGTCGTCCTGGCCCTGATGGGCCGAGCGATCGACGTGGCGCTGCTGGCACGGATCGCCGACCGGGATGAGGATGACGTGATCGACAGCTGTGAGATCGCCGTACTGGCGGGACTTCTGGTCGACGACCCACGCATGCCAGGCTCCTACACGCTGAGCCACGACCTGGTTCGTCAGACTCTTGTCGAGACCGTGGCCCCGGCCCGGAAGGTGCGCCTCCATGCGCGCATCGCTCGCGCGCTCGAGGAGGCGTCACGCCGCGGCGCCGACCACGTGGTCGAAGTTGCTCGGCACGCGCTCCTCGCGGCACCGGCCATCGGGGCCGCCACGGCACTGCCCTTCCTCCTCGCGGCCGCCGACGACGCCATCGCCCGGCTGGCGCTGAGCCAGGCCGAGCAGCACCTGCAAGACGCGCTCGACCTCGGAGCCCAGCTGCCCTCCACCGACGAACGAGCGCGCATCGAGCGGGCCACCCGGAGCCGTCTGGCGATGACCCACGTCTACGCCAAGGGCCCGTCCAGCTTCGCCGAGGACGCCCTCCTGGCCACCGCGTTCAGTGGGTCGCCACTGACCTTGAGCGAGGATGACCCGACCGCCTGGTTCGCGGCCATGATGGCCGCCGTGACGACGGGGGCCTACGAGTGGATGGCCGAAGAAGCTGCCCGCGCTCTCACTGTGGACCTGCCACCGTCGCTGGAAGCGATGGTGAGGCTCGAGCTCGGTCTCGCGCAGTTCGAGCTCGGTCACCTCTCTGCAGCAACGCAGCAGCTTGAGATCGTGCGGCAGTTCATCGTGGGCACTGGGGATTCGGGTGCGCTGGTGTTCTCGTTGGCCGGACCTGAGGCGCAGGTGCTGCTGGGGGTCATCGCGCACTTCGAGGGGGACGAGCAGCGCGCCGACGCCATGCTCGCAGAGGCGGCGTCCATGAACGGCGATGCGTTCGCGTTGGTCGTCGTGCGTTTCGCCACCGCGTGGCTGGCAGCGTATCGTCGCGACCCCGTCACGGCAGCCGCAGCCGGTAAGAGCTGCGCCGAGGCTGCAGGCGGATCCCCGGTGAATGTCGCGATGGGCGTCATGCTGGCTGGCTGGGCCGCTGCGGTCCAGGGCGACCCGGAGGGTGTGGGGCGGCTGGATCAGGCGTTCGCCGACTACACCGCCAGTGGGACCCTCTTGCACGTCCCGGTGTTCCTGGTGCTCCGAGCCGAGGCGCACGCCGCCACGGGCGACCCGGCGGGCGCCCGGGAGCTCGTCGCGCAGGCCCGCACAGTCGCCTCGATCACCAACGAGAGCTGTCTGGGACCGCGGCTGACGCAACTGGCCGCCGACCTGGAGCGCGTTCCCGCGCCCGGTCCTGTCGGAGGGTGACGAAGCAGTCCGAGGAGGGGAGCCGAAGGCGGCGCCCAAGGCGACGCCTCACCTGTTACGGCGCCCCATACATGTTCTCCTCGGGCTCAGCTGCCCCAGCCGGGACTCCGAAGTCGCCGGCCCAGTAGCCGTTGTGAGGGTGCTGCGGGTTGCATCCCGTGCCGCTGTCCATCTCGATCCACATCGTTGCTGCCATGGTCTCGTCCCCTGCTCGTGTGCCGGCGACCGCCGGCTGCCGTTCGTTGATAGAGCCACCATGAAGGGCCGCCCTTGCGAGGCACTGGCAAAACCTTGTCAGCCGAACGGAGGCAGGACACCGTGTCTCGCCGCCGCGACCGGTGAGGGACTCCTATCGGGTTGGATGAGCAGGGGTGGACAACGATGGCCTCCCGGGGTCAAGCCCCTCCGGCGGTCCCTGGATGCTTCGGGATGGCCGGCAGCCATGGCGTTCACCGGATGCACCAATCAGCGGCCGTAGGTGAAGACAGCGCCACCACGGCCAGGATCATCACGCCGGCGTGGTAGGTCGCGAGCAGAAGGGCGGCGTTGGTGTCGGCGAGCGTGGATTCGCCGAGCTGGTCGAGCACGATGAGGCTTGCGAGGACCAGCAACACCCGGCGAGCGAAGGCCGACCGGGCCAGCATGCCCGCCGCGGAGGCGACCGCGGCGAGGGCGAGGACGATGGCGGCCGTGAGCAGCACCTTCTCGGAGGTCGCGGTGAGGTCCTGGCGGTTGTGTATGGCGCTCCACAATGCGATCGGGCCCAGGACGAGTGTGAGGATCGCGGGCAGCAAGACCTGGAACGGCATACCGGTCGGCGGGTGGGCCAAAGTGGAGACGTCGGGGTCGGCGGCGACGGCGCTGACGTCGATGATGGGGAGGGTGCCGTCGGTGTGCACCGTGTCGCCACCACCGTTGCGGGAGTGGTAGCCAGTGGTGAAATCGACCAGCGGCTCGACCTCGATATCCGGTTCGGCTGATGTCAGGGAGTCGACGATGTGGTCTCGCTCGACGTCGATGTCGGCGTCGATCTTGTGGGTCACCTGCAAGGTGAACAGCGACAGGCCCACCCGGCGGTCGTAGGTGCCCGCGCCCAGCCAGTCGACCCGGTGGCCGCCTGGCAGCATCCACCCCTCCGGTGTGCGCCAGAGTCTGAGATGGTGCCGCTGAGCAGGGTTGCCTTCGACCTCCTGCTGGTACGCCGCGTCCTGCCGGCGTCCGAACAGCAACAGCGGACTCACCGGCGCTTCGGGGTAGCTCTGGCCACTGACCGTGGAGGTGACGATCCGGACGGAGCTCGCCAGGGTGATCGGGTCGGCGAGCACCCATTGGGCGCGGCCGAACGCCGTGGCGACCTGTTCGCTGGTCCCGCGCAGGGCGAGGTTGAGCGGATCGCCGAGCAGCCCGTCGGAGGTCCGAGTGCGCCCGATGAAGTAGCCCGGCACGTAGATCGAGGACAGGATGCGGTTGAGCCGTGGCAGAGCGAGATAGGCCAGCACCAGCCAGAAGAGGACCAGCAACAGCAGCCGCCACAACGACGAGCCGAAGCTGGCCCGGGCTATCGACCAGGCCAGCCAGATCGAGGTGAGTGCGCCGAAGCCGAAGAAGAGCCGATCGATGAAGTGCGACCGATCCGGCTCTTGACCTGGGATGTCGCGGATCTTCTTCGGCACCATGACCTCATCGTCTCGCAACGACCACCGACGGGACACCCCATGGCAACCGAGGGGACTCTAGGTCGTGGTCCGACTGGATTGGGCGCTGAGCCCCGTGAAGGGAGTCCGTATGGGGAACTCGGTTCTATACATGTCGATGTCGCTCGATGGGTTCGTTGCCGGTCCGAACGAGAGTTGGGAGGACAACCCGTTAGGCGACGAAGGCGGTCACCTCCACGGCTGGTTCCCGACCGGTGCCATCCCCAGTGATACGAGCTCCGAGGATCCCGTGGAGGACATCAACCGGCAGGTCTTCGTCGAGTTGAACGCCACCGGCGCGATCGTGGCGGGCGCCGGCACGTTCGAGCCGGCCGGTGGCTGGGGTGGCGACCACCACGACGGGGTTCCGATCTTCATCTACAGCCGCGATGAGCCTCGCATCGACATCAGCTGCTGAACGCTCGTCAACTAGGTGACCGACGTCCCGTCCGCGGTGACGCGTGCCAAGGAGGCTGCCGGCGACAAGGATGTCTGCGTCCACGGCGCTGCGGTCGCACAGCTCGCGCTGACAGCGGGGGTTCTCAACGAGCTCGAGCTGCACATCGTTCCTGTGGCCGAGGATGACTCCTGCCCCTCATGGCGACGATCGGGGCCGGAAGACCGTTCCGCTCGGCCCGGTCCAGCCACTGCTAGTTGGTCTTCCCCGAGACGCGAGCACTCGCCAGGGGCTCGGCCACGTTGCCTCGCTGGCGGCATACTCGACTCCCTGTTCCTCGTCTCAGCTCGCGGACCACGTGGCGACGAGCAGCTCGGACACCGCATTCGACCCGTTCGTGCCCAGTCAACGACGACGTCGATCATCGCCGGGTTGCGTAACTCCAACACATGAGCCTCATCAGGGGCATGATGGGTGCTCGATGGCACCCAGTGAAGGAGATTCTGTGGCTGCGAAGAAGAAGTCCGCGACCGAGAAGCAGTTGAAGGGCGAAGTCAAGAAGCTACGCGCCAAGCTCGAGCGGGCCGACGCGAAAGCGAGGCGGTGGAAGAACCGTGCGCGTCAGAACGAGAAGGTCACTGCGGAGTCACAGGCCACGGTCAAGAAGCTCCGGAAGCGCCTCGAAGGAGAGTCGGCGGGACGCAGCTCTTCTGCACAGCCGCCCGCGTCGGCCTCGACCTCGACCTCGACCTCGAACAACGGCGTCACTCCCGATGAGTCCTGGACCGTTGTCCGGCTGCGATCGGAGGCCCAGTCCCGCGGACTGACCGGACTCTCCGGGAAGTCGAAGGCACAGCTTCTGGAGCTGCTCGGCTGATCCCGCTCGTACCGCTTCCTTCGTACGGCGTTCATCTGCGGGTGGTGACTCCTTCACGTGACTGCGTCAGCGTGGGAGCGACCTGCTTCGACGCGCCTGGGAGAGCACTATGGAACGCGGCCACATCGCCCCGATCACCACCGTCGTCCTCGCCTGCACCTTGACCGTCGGCGCGCTCCTCATCGCGCCGAGCGCGAAGGCCGACCCAACCTCTGGTGAGCCGGCACGGGCTCACGCCTTCTCGTTCGCGGTGATCGGAGACGTGCCCTACGGCGACGAGGCACAGAGCCGCTTCCCGGACCTCATCGCCGAGATCAACGCAGACCCGGACGTGCGGATGGTGACGCATCTCGGGGACATCAAGAGCGGCTCCACCACCTGCGACGACCAACGCTTCGATGCCGTGCGACAAGACTTCGACGCCTTCCGTGTCCCGCTCGTGTACACGCCGGGGGACAACGAGTGGACGGACTGCCACCGGGCAAACAACGGCAGCTACCACCCGCTCGAACGCCTGGCCAGGATCAGGTCGCTCTTCTTCCCCCGGCCCGGCAGGACGCTCGGGAAGCCGACCCACGTCTTCTCACAGGCCGACGTGGGAGTGCCGGAGAACGTCCGGTACGTGCGCGCCGGCGTCTCCTTCGCCACGCTGCACGTCGTCGGGAGCAACGACGACCTAGCACCCTGGTTCGGCCTGGGAGAGACCAGCCCCGCGCCCACCCAGATCACCGAGGAGCGGAGTCGCATGAGGGCAGCCATCGCGAACGTGCGTGCCGCGTTCCAGCGGGCCCGGGCCTCCCATCTGCGCGGGGTCGTCCTGCAACAGCAGGCCGACATGTTCGACCCCACTGTCACCGCCCCGAAGTTCGACGACTACTCCGCGTTCACGCCGCTGGTGAAGGCGATCGTGCATGAGTCGCACCAGTTCGATGGACCGGTGTACCTGTTCAACGGCGACAGTCACCGGTTCAACGTCGACCGCCCGCTTGCGTCAGGATCCCCCTGGCTCGACTTCTACGGTGTCGACCAGTCGGCCGACAACCTGCGTCGCGTGACCGTTGACGGGTCGGACCTGGGGGAGGCCGACTGGCTCAAGGTCACCGTCGAGGGTCGCGGAGCGGACCTCCTGACGTTCGAGCGGGTCCCCGGCCTCTGACCGCCTCACGGCGCCGTCAGCGACCCTCCAGCAGCCGGTCGGCGGAGACGGCTCTCGTCACGGCGGTAGGCAGCTTCTTGGCGACGCGTGCGATCGCCACCTCCTCCTGCCTGATGAGCCTCGCCACCGGATCCGCGAGCGCCGGGTCGAGGCCGCCGTCCCGGAGCCTCTCCAGACACGCGCGAGTGAGCGTGCTGTCCCTCTGCTGACGGAGCAGCTTCACCAGCTTCTTGAGGCGGCGCCCGACCCGCGCGGCGGTCGGCGCGTCGACCTGGCTGAGCAGCGAGCTCGCGCAGCGGACCCGGCGGGCCGCCCCGCGCAGGTGGTCGAACCGCTGCTCGAGGTCTGCACCGCTGACCGTCGAGGGCAGCTCCGCCCGGGTGCGCAGCCGTCGTACCTCGTTGACCGTCAGCCGGCGAAACACCTCTGCCGCGGGCGCGGCAGCCTCGGGGAGGATCACGCTCGTGCCGTAGAGCCGTCCGAGGGCCGCGTACAGGTCGGCATGTCGCTGCGAGGTCCAGGCCTGCGTTGCCCGCGCCAACGCGTCTCGGCGAAGGGCTGCCAGGGCCTGGTCGAGGGACGCGGGCCCCGAGTCGCGCAAGGCGCCTTCGGAGACCGCAGCGGCCACTCGCCGCCGGACAAGATCGAGCTCACGCACCGACCGCAGGTCGCCGAGGAACCATCTCACTTCGATGTCCAGGGCCTCGACCGCGTCGTCCAACAGAGGTCGGCAGACGGTCAACGTGGTGCTGAGACGACGGAACCCGACATACATCGGGTGCGAGTCCCATTCCAGCTCCGGGTCCCGAAGGTCCCCGTCTGCTGCTTGGGCCCGGGCGACGTGTTCGTCCAGAGACGTACGCAACAACGTCGCCGCCGTGGGCCCCGCGGCCGGCATCGTGCTTGTCGGGTCCGGCTCCGGCATCACGTAGAGCTGATGAGCCGGCTGTGGGTATCCCACACGCGCGCGGTGGGTGAGCGGTCGGCCTCGGCGGTCACGGGTGGAATCCTTCCGTCCGGTGCCTACCTGATCAAGCGAACAGTCGGTGAACGCTTCCGCTCTCGCTCTTCGCGTTCACTCCCGTCACCGCAGATGTTCACCCACCTGTCCCCTGGACCTCAACCAGGGCGTGGAGGCTCCCAGTGCGACCAGGGCCAACGGGTCCGTCACGTGAGGCAACCACAACCACGGAAGGGCATCGTGAGGAAATCAGCACTTATCAGGGCCGGGGTGGCCGCGACGCTGGTCGGCGGCGCCGGCTTGGCGCTCCTCAGCACTCCGGCGCAGGCGAACCAAGGCTTCGGCCTGGTCGGCGTACCTGCGGCCAACCCGAGGGACGGGATCCAGAACAACGTGTTGCCCCCCTCGGCCAGGCAGGACGCGGTGGCGTGGGGCAACCTTTCACTGACGAACCCCGACACGGCCAACGGCGTCACCCACTACGGCTACAACACGTCGAACGGCGACGCACTCACGCAGAGCGCCACCGAGGCCTTCAAGACCGAGCCGGACAAGAACGTCTACCTCGTGTTCGGTGGCAAGCACTATCTGTACCAGGGGCACGAAGGCGGCCCTCGCGGCTACGTCACCCGGGTCAACCTCGACGAGACCGATCCCGCCAAGCGCGTGACCCTGATCTCCGACGTAGACAGCCAGGGCCGCGCCTTTCCCACCATCGACGGCATCACCTGGGACCCTTTCGCCCATCAGCTCCTTCTCACCGCTGAGTCCTCGGCCCCCGACGGGGGTGTCTTCGCCGTCGACCTCGACGCGAACGGCGATGCCGCGACCGGCAAGGCGAACAGGCTCGGCGCGATCGGTTCCGGGGGATACGAGGGCGTGCAGAACGACAACCGGGGCAACGTGTGGCTCGTCGAGGACATCGGTGGCGCGGCGGCAGGCGGCGGGAAGGTGCCGAACAGCTACGTCTACCGGTTCGTCCCCGGCGACAAGACCGACCTGACCAAGGGCGGCACCCTGCGGGCATTGCAGATCGAGCGAGCCGGCGGGGGCCCGGCCACCGCAGCCCAGCTGCAGGCCAACCCCCGCGACCGGTTCCTCACCAAGCTGCACCGCTACGGCACGTCGTTCCCGACCCGGTGGGTCACAGTGCACTCGGGTGCGAGCGGGACGTTCGACGCCACCGCGGCGGCCGCGGCGGCGAAGGCGACACCGCTGAAGCGGCCGGAGAACGGCACCTTCCGCCCGGGGACAGGCTTCCGCGAGTTCTACTTCAGCGAGACCGGTGACACCACCACGACCAGCACCCTGCCCGGCGCCTACGGGGGCGTCTTCCGGCTGTCCATGTCTTCACCGAGTGCCAGGACCGGCCGGATCTCCATCGCCGTCGTCGGCAACAAGCGGCACACCGGACTCGACAACCTCGCGTTCCTCACCTCGAAGGACCTGCTCGTGGTGGAGGACGCCGGCGACGGCCTGCACGCTGCGCGGAACGCGCTGGACTCCGGCTACCGCTACACGGTTGCGGGGCGGCGCAGCCGACACACCCCGCCTCGGGCGACCCGCTGGCTGGCCGAGGGGCGTGACGCCTCGGCAACCTTCGATGCGCTGGGCGGACCGGTCTACAACGACGGCGACAACGAGATCACCGGCATCCACGTCTCCGACGGAGACCCCACCGCCGCCGGAATCCTCGGCGCCAAGCGCCCGAAGCCGGACTCCGGCCGGTGGCGGACCTTCTGGACACAGCAGCATGGCGACAACATCACCTGGCAAGTGAGCTGGCACCCCAGCCGCTGACGCGCAGCAGGATAGAAGCCGCCCCTCGTGCATACGCTGCGCGAGGGGCGGCTTTCGGCTGGGCGATGGCGCCGGCGACCAGCGGCTGCCCCATGCGTCCGTTCACGTTGATCCGCCCCGAGCTGTAGTCCACTCCTCGCTGACTCGTCGTCCTGAGGCGTCTCACTCGAGGGGGTGCGCCCGCAAGAACCGCACCTCTTCCTGGTCGAGACGGGCCTGCACCCGGCGCAGCACGATGTCGTCGATGCGCTGCTCGTCGCGGAGCTCGAGGAGCGCCTCGCGCCGACGGCCGATGAGTGCGAGTGAGAGGCTGCGGTACTGGTCGTCGTGCTGGATGACAGGGTCGCCCTCTGCGCCTGCGGCCGCCTGCAGCTTCCGCTGCCTGCCGAGCTGGTGACGAACGCGCTCGACCACCATCTCGCCGCTGCCGAGCTCGCTGGCCGTGCTGTCCAGAGCGTCGATCGCGGCGTCCAGGGAGTATTCGTCCGCGACCAGTAACGCCGTGGACCTACCCAGTGGTCCAGAGCGAGAGTTCGTCGGCGCGTGGCCCGGTCACGACCTCCGACGCGAGGTCGAACGTCATGACTGCAGGCTTCTCCGGTGTCCATTCGGTCCAGCCCGGGTCACCGTCTCGGGCGAAGGCGACCCATGCACCGTGCATCTCGTCGGCCAGCTGTTGCGGAGCGGTCGGACCCGCCATGGTGTTGCCGTTGGCGAGGGTGTCGAAGACGAACCCGAGCTCGAGGGCGTGACAGGCACCGAGGTCGCCGACGGGCGTGCGCCAGGCGAACTCGTAGGCGTGAACGGTGGCCCCCGTGGCCTGCTGGGCGGTGGCGAGCGCGGTGGTCGGGGCGCGAAAGGCGGCGTCCGTCAGGATGGCGCTGGCGTTGTCGCCGGCCGACGCGTGGGGACGATTCGTGGTGTACGTGTCGATCGCTCGGGCCGGCCAGCCGTACCTGGCTGCCAGCACCGGCAGCATCTCAGCGGTCACCACCTCGGCGAGACCTGTGGAGACCAGGAACAGGCGATACTCCTCCTGCGTGGTCCCGATGAGCAACGGCATCCCGGCTGCAGAGCCTTCGGCGACAGCCGTCTGCGGGACGTCGGGCACCACGTCGCCGTCGATCACCGGGAAGAGGCTCATGATGCCCAGGCCGCCCCGAAGGATGCTCGCACCCCACCTGTGAGGGTTCGGGTCGGCCTGGATGGCCTGCGCCACTGTGGTCTGCGCAGCAAGTACCTCGTCGGGGTCGAGGGCGCCGAAGGCCTCGGCGCTGGCTGGTACGCCGAGCTGTTCGGCGAGCGCGGCGCTGACCAAGCGCGCATCGTCGAGGGAGCAGGCCGCGGTGGCGCCACCGCTCTGGACGATCGCCCGATGAAACAGACCCCGGGCCGCAGGAGAGGCCATCAAGGTCGCGACGCTCATCCCGCCAGCGGACTCACCGAAGACGGTCACGTCGTCGGCGTTGCCGCCGAACGCGGCCACGTTGTCCCGTACCCACGACAGCGCTGCGATCTGGTCGCGCAGCCCGAGGTTGGTGGGGGCACCATCGAGCACCGCGAACCCGGGAGCGCCCAGGCGGTAGTTCACGCCGACCATGACGATTCCGTCGCGTGCGAAGGCCGAACCGTCGTAGGTCGGGATGGAGTTGGCTCCACGTACGAAGGCCCCGCCCGGGATCCACACCATCACCGGCAGACCGTCGCCCTCGGCAGGCGCCCACACACTGACGTTGAGATAGTCCTCACCGGACGTCACGGAGCTGGGCAGCACCGCGTCCATCGGGGCCGGATAGGGCGTCTGTGCCGGGGTGGGGCCATGGCCGGTCGCATCGCGCTCGCCCTTCCAGGGCACGACCGGCTGCGGTGCGCGGTACCGGTCCGCGCCGACTGCCGCAGCGGCGTACGGAAGGCCCAAGAACGCGTTCACCCCCGCGTGGCTGGAACCCCTGACGCGCCCTCCGGCAACAACTCGGACAGGATCCATGAGGTCATCCAAGCAGACCGGCGCGGCTCGCCGACGCCGCCAGCGTGCCGGCTGAGGGTGCCAGTGCGTCGACTCCCTCAACCGGCCCGCCGTAACCCCGCCCGCGGCGACCGGTTGATCGATCGGAAGCGGCGCCCCAAACGACTTCGCGCACTCTGAGGAAGGGTCATGACACCCGCTCAGTCGGACGCCTCCACGTGGCGGAACGCCGCGCGCTGCAGCCGTGCGAACCTTCTGCGGAACAGGACGTGGACGACCTTCAGCGGCGCGGCCCCCGGTTGTGCGAACAGCGCGCCCCGCACCTCCTCCGGCAGCTCGGTGACGATCCACGGCACCGCCCAGGTCAGCTGGCGCGGTGTGAAGGACCGCTCGAACTTGTGGTTCATCTCCTGCCACTCGGCGGGTGCCAGCACCCGCTGGAGCAGCGCCATCGTCTCGGTCTCCTCGTGGGCGAGGTGACGGTGGAGCGCCTCCTTGGTGGCGCTCATGTGCACCACGAGCGCCGCGCGGGCGTCCTCGTCCGCCGTCCCGGCGAGCCGGCGCAGGCCTGACGCGCAGGACTCGAGCGCTGGGTCGATCTCTGCGTGCTCGTTCTCCATGGCCACCAGGAGCTGTCGTTCCTCAGGCCTGGCTCGCTCGATGAGAACCGGCCAGAGCCAGGCATCCTCGCCTCTGTGGTGGTGGTGCAGGGCGATGCTGAACAGCTCCCACCGGCGCAGCAGGTCGCGCCACGTCGCCCGGTCCTGAGCCGGCGTGGCCCGAACGGCGGCAGTGAAGGCCTCCAGGTCGCGACGGAAGCCGTGATGGGCGACGTACATCATGGACATGTCCACGGGGCCCTCGGGCGCGGCCACCTGACGCGCCAGGAAGAGCTGCTTCGGCCAGCCCGTGCTGTCGGCCGGCGTGCGGATCTCGGTCATCATGACTCCTTCGGGTCACCGGCGACCACTGGTCGCCCACCGGGCTGTCCGGCGTGAGGTGACCAGCGTGGGACCCGCGTCTTGGCCTCGGCTTCTCGCCGGCTTAAGCCCACATTCACCAGCCTCCGCGTGACCGGCGCTCCTCCAGCCACGCGGCACAGGCGGTGAGTCCCCAGTCCTTCATGAGAGTCTCCGCGTCCTCCGCGTGCCTGGTTGCGAGCAGCTCGTCACCCGTTGTGGCGGCGGCCAGCGCGAGGAACGCGTCCGCGGGTCCCAGTGGGATGCCGGTGCCCGCAGACACCACGTGGCCGGCCACCTCGGACAGGGCTGCGTACGACTCGGCGGCCATGATCCGATCACCGACGAGGTACGCCGCTTCGGCGGCGAGGGCACGGTGGAAGAGCGAGGTGAAGTCGTCGGTCGCCAGCCGGTCGGCCTCCGAGCCCAGGAACGCCCTGACCCCGGCCAGGTCGTCGGTGCGCACCGCCTTGAGGAGCCGCAGCGCGGGGAGGACGTCCTCGCTGTGGGCGAACAGGGCGGCGAGCGCGGCGTCCGGAGCCGCGAGGTCGCCCCTCCACACCCCGAGCCCGATCCGCGCGGTCCCGAGCGCCAGCCCGGCCCACGGGAGCTGCGAGCCCAGCCCCAGCCGGGCGGCGTGGTCGTAGCGCGCCTGGGCGTCGTCGTCACGTCCCTGAGCGGCAAGCCACGGCACGAGGAGGCACGCGAGCACGACGGCGTGGTATGGCGTCGGCCGCTGCTCGAGCAGGCTCGCCGCCTGTTCGATGTCGGTCAGCATCAGCGAGATGCGACCGGCCTCCAGGGCCGCGCTCATCCTGAGCTCCCGGGCTGTCTGTAGCAGCTCGGTGTCGCCGGAGAGCGTCGCCGCGTCGACGGCCTCGGAGGCGAGTGCCAGCCGAGCCTCGGCGTTGCCGCCGCGCCAGATCACGAGAGCAGCGCGCTGCGAGACGCGTCCGATCAGGGCTGGATCGCCGATCCGCCGGGCCATGGTCAGCCCTTCGTCGACGAGGGCCTGCCGCTCCTGGGCGCTGCCGGGACGGAAGTACAGCTCCGAGCCGAGCGCGAGCATCGACCGACACCGCAGTGGGCTGTCGCGCGACGGCAGCAGCTCAAGGAGTCGACGCAGCCGACTGATGGCGCCGGGGTCATCGGTGCCGTACGCGCGCGGAGTCCATGGCCCTGCCTCCGCAGGCATGCAGGCGAACTCAGCCGCGAGGTCGACCTCACCCCGGGCCTCCGCGCTGGCGGCCGCCTCCTCGACGCGACCTATGAAGCGCTCCCACAGCCCGGCACGGACCAGCGCCCGGCAGGCGGACATGGCTACCTCGTTGCGCTCCTCGGCTGTTGCCGTCTCGTCAAGATCCTGTGCCGTCATCGCTTCGTCGAGCAGCAGGGCCGCCTCGTCGAGGGCGAGTCGTCGCTCCGACGCGAGACCGGCCTCTTGGGCGGCACGCCACGCGCGACCCGCGTGCCGGGGGCCGGCCGCGAGCCAGTGCCGCGCGACCTCCGCACTCCAGGTACCGGGCCGGCCTCCACGGGTCTCCAATGCCTGGGCCACCCGCGCATGGAGTCGGGCGCGACGCGTGGCGGTGACGCCGGCGTAGACGGCGTCCCGCATGAGCGCGTGGACGAACGCCATGCGGTCGGCTCCCGTGTCATGCACCAGCCCGGCTGCCACCGCGGGGCTGAGCGCATCGAGCGTTGCGTCGACGGCGCCGTCGAGGTCGACGCCGGACCCATCCGCGAACCTGGAGGCCTCGGCCACCACGTCGAGGTCGTACTCGTTGCCGACCACGGAGGCGGTCGCCAGCACGGCTCGGGTGTGGGCAGGCATGGTCGCGAGCCGACGCTGCAGCACGTCTGCGACCCCGGCCGGTACCGCGCCGACCTCGAGCGCCGACTCGCCCAGGCGGAGGAGCTCCACCAGCATGAACGGGTTGCCGGAGGTCCGCGCGTGCAGGGCGACAGCGGTGGTGTCGTCGACCTCCCACGACGTACGTCGCTGCGCCAGCGCCGCCACGTCCTCCGGGCCGAGTCCACGGAGATCGATGCGTAGAGCGCCGTGCCGGGCCAGCGCCTCGACCGCGGCCGCCAGTCCCGGCCGACCGGCCACCGCCTCGTCCGGTCGTCGTGTGAGGACCAGGACGAGGTCGCGGCGAGCGTCGTCGACCGCCCACGCCGAAGCGAGGTGCGCGACGAGGCGAGCCGTCGATGAGTCCGCCCAGTGCAGGTCCTCCAGCACGAGAACGCACCGACGTCGCGCTACCGCGGTGCTCAGGGCCCGCTCGAGCGCCTCGAACAGGCGGAACCGGGCCACCTCGGAGTTGTCGACCGTTCGCGTTGCTTGATCGGCCTCGCCTCCGCCGAGGAGCGCGCTGAGCTGGCCGCCTACATCCTCGGGTTGCAGAGCACCGCCGGCGGTCAGCTGGCCAAGGATCTCGGCCCATGGCCACAGGGGCGGCGCTCCCTCGTCGTCGGGGCAGTGCGTGACGCAGACCAGGTCGCCCCGGGCGCGGGCCTGCGTAGCGAACCAGCCGGCGAGCGTCGACTTCCCGATGCCCGCCTCGCCGACGACCTGGACCAGCCGGGTTCCGCCGCTGGAGAGCTGGTCGGCCAACATCCCGGTCTCGCGTCCCCGTCCGACGAAGTCGTCCGCCGGGACTTCCTGGGCCTGGGCGGCCGCTGACGTCGTGGATCCGGAAGGCGCGACGGCCTGAACCGTCGCGGCCGGCACGGAGGCGTGCAAAGCCGGGTCCTGGCGCAGCAGCATCCCCTCCAGCTCGCGCAGCGCCGGTCCGGGGTCCACGCCCAGCTCCTCCGCGAGATGATGGCGCGTTCTCCGCAACGCCTCGAGGGCGTCGGCCTGCCGGTCCGAGCGGGCCAGGGCGACGGCGTACAGCGACCACAGCCGCTCGTCCAAAGGCCGCTGCACCACCAGGCCACCGAGCTGCCCCGCGGCCTCACCTGCCCTGCCGAGCGCCAGCAGCGTCACGGCAAGGTCCTCCAGCAGCGACATGCGTACCCCGTCCAGCCGGACGCGGGCTGCCTCCACGACAAGAGTCGGCACCAGGTCCAGGTAGGGCTCGCCACGCCACACCGCGAGGGCCGTCTCGACTTCCTCGAGCGTCTTCTCGAGGAGGTCCACCGGTACGGCGGGCGCTGGCACCACCTGACCCTGCGCTGCGCCGAGCAGCCGACGGACGCGGGTCGCGACCTGCGCGACCTCGACGGCGTCGATCGCGACATGCGACAGCGCCAGCGCGTAGCCGCCCCCACTGGTCAGCAGTACCTCTGGTCGCGCCCGCGGTGCCCGTGGCGGCTCCAGCGCACGCCGGAGACCGGAGATGTAGACGTGCAGGCCGCCGACCGGGTTGGCGGGAACCTGATCCTCCCGCCATACGACCTCCGTGAGCGCGTCGATGCCGAGCGGTTGGCCCTCGGCCATGGCCAGCGCAGCCAGCACTGCACGCGACTTCGGCGAGCCGAGGTCGACGTCCTTGCCGTCGAGGCTCGCACGCACTTCCCCCAAGACAGACACGCGCACGGGACGCGGGCCCGTCTGCGGGGCCTCCTTGGAGACCTGCACGGCGCAACACTAGGGCCCCGAGGCGACAGACAGGAGCAGCCCCGCAGAATGTCAGCGCGCCGATGGGCAGGGCGCCTGCGGTTCGGCGACGAACCCGTCGCCAGCCGCGACCGACCGCCTCCTCCACCACGCCGAAGTTGTCGCCCTCAAGCGGGATGCGTATACCTGTTGCGCCACGGTGGAGCCATACGCAGAAGGCGTATGGCTGATGATCCGCGCGTGCAGCCCCGCCTGACCGTTGCCCGTGTGCAGCCGCTCCGATGCCGCCCACCGCTGAGCCACCGCTCGCACAGCGGATCGGACAAATTTCGGGGATAGGCCTAAGTCGTGCGCGCTACGCCGCCGACGTACTTACCACGGCTCCATGGACGGACGCCGGCGCGAGTATGGGCCCAGGGATGGGGGAGGACGTGTTCGGGACAGCCATGTCTCGCCGCGGTCTGCTGACGACCGTGAGCATCGCCGTGATGGTCGTGCCGTCGGTCGTGGTCAGGCAAGCTTCGACTCAGGTGCAGGCCGCACCGCTGGTGCTCGACAGCAGCAGCGTGCGGTCGAGCGCCACGCTGCGGCTCTCCGACGACGACCAGGGCATCGCACTCTTCCGCTTGAGCCGGCTGGCTCCGGGCCGGCCCATCACGCGGTGCATCATCGTGCGCGCGTCGGGGGTCGCCTCACGGCTTCGGCTGTACGGCGCGGCGTACAGCACGAC
>JAWWPF010000164.1:0-16385 GCA_033850795.1 Nocardioidaceae bacterium
ATCGACAACCGGCTGGCGATCACGGCGTCGACGCCCAGCAGCTCGCCGATCGGCTCCACCATCTCGCTCCCGGAGGCCGACACGATGATGACATCGCGCCCCGCGAGCTGGTGCTCCTCGATGAGCGAGACCGCCTCGTCGAAGACGAGCGGGTCCACGACGTGGTGCAGCGTCTCGGCGACGATGTCGCGCACGGTCTGTACCTCCCAGCCGGCGCACAGCGCGGAGAGGAAGTGGCGCATCTTCTCCATCTGGTCGTGGTCCGCGCCCCCGACGTGGTAGACGAACTGCGCGTAGGCGCTGCGCAGGACCGCCCGACGAGAGATCAGCCCGCCGGCCTGGAACGGCTTGCTGAACGCGAGCGTGCTGGACCTCGCGATGATGGTCTTGTCGAGGTCGAAGAAGGCTGCCGGCCGGCCCGACGCGCGTCCGGAACCGTGGCTCGGGACGGTGCTGGTGCCGGTCATCGCGGCGTCCTCTCTGTCGCGGGCCGCGGCCCGGTCTCTCTGTCCAGCGTAGTGGTTTCGTTCCAGGTAAAGACCGCGCTACGCTGTCCCCGGCGCTCCGGCGCCTCCCCCCAGTTCGGCCCTCGGGCGTGTGCGCGCGTCCGGGCCGGCGAACGCCAGCGGCGTCCCCCAACCGCTGGCCCGCGGTCCCTGGTCTCCCCCCCGACCGGGGACCGCACCTTTCCCCACCGCTCGGTGGTCCCGGCCGGATCCTGTCCACAGCCGCGGGTGTCCCCGCACTCGTCCCCAGGACGTACGTCGGACCCGCCGACCGGTGCGCCGCACGGGCAGAGTCCGGGCATGACGTCCGGACCGGCCCTGCTGATCACCCGTGACGACCTGCTGCTCGACGACCTCCTGCGGCTGGCGGCTGCCGCCGGTGTCTCCCTGGACGTCGCGCACGACGCGACGAGCGGACTGCGGGGATGGTCGGCGGCCTCGCTCGTGCTGCTCGGCGCCGACCTGCTGCCTCGGGTGGCCGAGCAGCGGCCACCTCGCCGGGACTCGGTGCACGTGGTGGGCCACGGTCCGGTGGAGGGCGAGGTCTTCCGCAGCGCTCTGGGTGCCGGCGCCCTCGACGTGATCGAGCTCCCCGTCGCCGAGGCCTGGCTCGTGGAGCTGCTCTCCGACGCGGTCGACGCCGCGGACGGTGCCCCCGGGCGCCGGGCCCACACCGTGGGCGTGGTCGCGGGCTCCGGAGGAGCCGGTGCGACCACGTTGTCCTGCGCCCTCGCGCTGACCGCGGCCGCCGACCGACGGGCGATGCTGGTGGACCTCGACCCGCTGGGACCGGGCGTGGACCGGGTCGTGGGCCTGGACCCCGGCACCGGTGTCCGGTGGGACGGGCTGGTGTCCTCGCGGGGCCGGCTCGGGTCGCGGTCGCTGCGTGCGGCGCTCCCGGTCAAGGACCGCCTGGCCGTGCTGACCTGGGAGGTCGGGTCGCCGGCCGACCTCGACGCGGCCTCGGTGCGCGAGGTGCTCTCGGCCGCCCAGCGGGGCAACGACGTCGTGGTCGCGGACCTCCCGCGAGCGGTCGACGACGTGACGGCCGAGGTGGTCACCCGGTGTGACCGGATGCTGCTCGTCGTCGAGCCGTCGGTCGCCGGGGTGGCCGCGGCCGGCAAGGTGGCGGCCGCGCTGCGACCTCTCAACGACCGGCTGGGGCTGGTGGTGCGCGACGGGCCGTCCGCGGCCGATCCTGCGCAGGTCGCCGCGGTGCTGCGGCTCCCTCTGGTCGTCGAGGTGCCCCGGCAGCGGCGGCTCGCGGAGCACGTCGACCTCGGTCTGGGCCCGGTGCACCGGCGTCGCTCAGCGCTGGCACGGGCCGCCCGGGCCACACTCGCGCTGCGCGAGCCACAGGACACCGGCGGGTGAGGGCCCCAGGAGCGGTGGAGCCGCTCTCCGGTGACCTCGTCGACCGGGTCCGCGACCACCTGGCCCGCACCGGGGCGCCGCTGACCCCGGCTGTGGTCGCGCAGGCGCTCCGCGACCACGGGCGGCCGGTTGGGGACGCCACGGTCCTCGCCGTCCACGACCTGCTCCGCCAGGACGTCCTCGGCGCCGGTCCGCTCGAGCCGCTGCTGCGCCTGCCCGGGGTCACCGACGTCCTCGTGAACGGAGCGGACGCGGTCTACGTGGACCGGGGCGAGGGTCTGGAGCTGACCTCGACCCGGTTCGGGGACGACGGCGCCGTCCGGCGGCTGGCCCAGCGGCTCGCCGGGTCGGTAGGCCGTCGGCTCGACGACGCGACCCCCTACGCCGACCTCCGGCTGCCGGACGGGACCCGGTTCCACGCCGTCCTGGCCCCGCTGGCCCGCCCCGGGACGGTCATCTCCCTGCGGGTCCCGCGCGCCCGGGTCTTCACCCTCGAGGAGCTCGTGGAGCTCGGCACGCTGGGTCCGGATGCCGCCGATCTGCTAGGTCGCCTGGTGGCCGCTCGGGTCGCGTTCCTGGTCAGCGGCGGCACAGGGAGCGGCAAGACGACCGTGCTCTCGGCGCTGCTCTCGCTGGTCGACCCCGAGCACCGGATGGTGGTCGTGGAGGACGCGAGCGAGTTGCGACCCGACCACCCCCACGTGGTCGCCCTCGAGGCGCGACCGCCCAACGTGGAGGGCGCGGGGGAGGTGCCCATGCGGGTCCTGGTCCGGCAGGCGCTGCGGATGCGGCCCGACCGGCTCGTGGTCGGGGAGGTCCGGGGCGCCGAGGTGACCGACCTGCTCGCGGCGCTGAACACCGGCCATGAGGGTGGCTGCGGCACGCTGCACGCCAACACCGCCGCTGACGTCCCGGCCCGCGTCGAGGCCCTGGCGATGGCGGCCGGGATGCCGCAGGCGGCGGTGCACAGCCAGCTCGCCTCGGCCGTGGACGCGGTGGTGCACGTGGTCCGCGGCGCCGGCGGGCGGAGGCGGGTCTCGGAGATCGCCGTGCTCACCCGGGCCGGGTCCGGCCTGGTGGAGGCGACCCCGGCGGTCACGTTCGCCGAGGGCGGCTCCACCCGGCGGCATCCGGGTGCAGAGGGGCTGGAGCGGCGGCTGCGCCGATGAGCCTGGTCGCGGCGGTGCTCGCTGCCCTCGCCGCGGCGCTCGCCGTCCCGGCCGCGGGCCGCTCTCCACTCGCCGCCGGCCGTCAGGCGCGGCTGCTCCGGGTCCGACCCGGGCCGGGCCTGGTCGCCGGCTCCGCGGCCGTGGTCGGCGTGCTGGTGGCGACGGTCGACGGCCTGCGGCTGGTGCTCGCGCTGATCCTCCTCGCCGCGACGCTCGCGGCAGGCCATCTCGTGCGTCGCTCACGTCAGACCGGGGCCGCCGAGCGGCGGCGCGCGCGGGTGGTTGACGTGGCGGAGGCCCTGGTGGGGGAGCTCCGCTCCGGCCAGCCGCCGGTCGCCGCCCTGGCGCGCTGCGCGCAGCTCTGGCCCGAGCTCGACCCGGTGGTCGGCGCCGCGCGGGTCGGCGCGGACGTACCGACCGCGCTGCGGAGGCTGGCGGCCCTGCCCGGCGCGGAGGGGCTCGGGGAGGTCGCGTCCGCGTGGCAGGTCTCCGAGCGCTCCGGCGCGGGGCTCGCCGCCGCCCTCACCCAGGTGTCTGCCTCGGCGCGGGCCCGGCAGGCGGCCCGGCACCTCGTCCGTGGCGAGCTGGCGTCGGCGCAGGCCACGGCCCGTCTGGTGGCCGTGCTGCCGCTCGCCTCGCTGGCCATGTCCGCGGGCATCGGCGGGGACCCGTGGCACTTCCTCCTGGGCACCGCTCCCGGGCTGGGCTGTCTGGCTCTCGGCGGCCTCCTCGGCTTCGCCGGGCTGCACTGGATCGACCGCATCGCGGCTGCGGTCCTGCGTGGCCCCACGTGAGCGTGCTGGAAGCACTCGTCGCAGCCGGTGCCGGCGGCGCGGCGGCCGTCCTCGTCGTTCCTGGCAGACCGTCCCCGATCGTCGGAGCCGCACCGGCCGAGCACCGTCCTGGGTCGCGGGAGGTGCCCGTGCTCCGCCTCGCGGCGAGCGCCGCGGTCGCGGTGGTGGCGCTGTTCTTCCTCGGCGGCGCGGTCGGCGCCGTGGGCGCCGCCGTCGGAGCAGGCGTCTGCTGGTGGGGGACAGGACGGCTGGAGCCGCCCGCGGTCCGCCGGCGCCGGGAACGGCTGGCCGCGTCGGTGCCGGAGGCCGTCGACCTGATGGCCGCCTGCCTGGCCGCCGGGCTGTCCCCCGGCGCGGCGCTCGACGAGGTCGCCAACGCGGTCCAGCCACCGCTCGCCGACGAGCTCGGCGGGCTGTCTGCAAGGCTGCGGGTCGGCGTCGACCCGGTGACCGTCTGGCGGGACCTGTCCCGACATCCGCAGCTCGGCGGGCTCGGACGCACGGTCTCGCGCGCGGTCGAGAGCGGCTCCTCGGTCGCCGACGCCATGGTCGGGCTCGCCGAGGACCTGCGCCGCGACACCCGCGCGCAGCTGGAGACCACGGCCCGGGCGGTCGGGGTCAAGGCCGCGCTTCCGCTCGGTGTCTGTCTGTTGCCGGCGTTCGTGCTGGTCGGCGTCGTCCCCCTGGTCGCCGGCTCCGTCTCGGTCCTCATCGGACGCTGAGAGCTGGCCAGTTTCCCTCCACAGCCGCCGCCGTCGCGGACCGGTCCCCAGCCAGGCGGATGCCGCTCGTGGGGGCCGGGGACCCGGGCCAGAGTCGGGCCACATCAATCGAGGCCCACTCCGAGGTGGGCTCCCAAGGAGGTCGTCATGACCAAGTCCCCCGTCGCCCGACTCCGCACCGAACGAGGGGTGACCACGGCCGAGTACGCCGTGGTGACCGCGGCCGGCTGCGGCTTCGCCTCCGTGTTGATCAAGCTGTTGATGAGTTCCTGGGGGCAGTCGCTCCTCAAGACCCTCTTCGGGCTGATCATGAAGGTCATCGGGATCTGAGCGTGCAGACGCGACGACGCACCAGCGAGCGGGGAGCCGTCACGGCCGAGACGGTCATGGTCCTTCCCGTCCTGGTAACCGTCGCCCTGGGGCTCGCGTGGCTGCTCGCCCTGGCGGCCACGCAGGTCCGCACCGTCGACGCCGCGCGGGAGACCGCCCGCGCGGCTGCCCGCCAGGACTCCGATGCAGCCGCCCTGGGCAGGCGGGTGGCTCCGGCTGGCGCGGCTGTCACGCTGCGCAGCGACGGGAACACCGTGGTGGCGCACGTCAGCGCCCGTGTCCGCGGCCCGGGCGGTCTGCTGCGGTTCCTCCCGGGCGTCGAGGTCCATGCCGACGCCGTCGCGGCTCGGGAGGAACCGTGACCGCCGGAGTGCAGGGGCCGGTGCAGGGGCCGGTTCACGGGGTGCGATGGAGACGGGCGGGGCAGGAGGGCAGCGCCGCGGTCCTGATGGTCGTCCTGCTCGGCGTGCTGGGCGCCGGGGCGCTGCTCGTCGCCGCGGTCGGCGGCGCGGTCGTGGGGCAGCGTCGCGTCGAGTCAGCGACGGACCTCGCGGCCCTGGCTGGCGCCGCCGCGGCCGAGCGGGGTCAGGACGCGTGCGCAGCGGCAGAGGCGCTCCTCGTCCGCAACAGAGCGCGGCTGACGGCCTGCTCCCTGGCCGGCGAGGTGGTCTCCGTGCGGGCGGCGCGGCCGCTGCGGTCCCTCCCCGGTTTGCGCTTCACCGTCTCCTCACGGGCCCGAGCCGGGCCGGCCTGCGGTCCGGCTGGGACGGGGGTCCGGTCGCCGGACCTGGCCGGCTGCTCCTGAGGAGCCCGCAGGTCAGCGCGATGCCGGTGGCGGGGTCTGGTAGGGGCCGTCCGCCGGCGGCGCGGTCCCGGTGCCGGTCCCCGTGCGGGTGCCGGTGCCTGTTCCGGTGCCGGTTGCTCCGGTGTCCGTTCCCGTGCCGGTTGCTGCGCCGGTGCCCGTCCCGGTGTCGCCTCCCGTCCCTGCCGCCCCGGCGCCGGTGCCCGCACCGGTGCCACTGCCGGGGGTGGCTCCGGCCTGCCCCTGACGGGCCTCTTCGCGCTGCTCGAGGCTCCGGAGCCGCTTCTTGGTCTGCCGGTTGCGGTTGGCCCGGCGCATACCGATGCGCATCAGCTGCAGCCCCGCGAGCAGCACCAGCAGGGTGCCGGCACCGACGAGGAACACGACCAGGGTGGGCACGTGCAGGTGCTCGCCATACAGCTTTGCCTGGTCGTCGGTGCCGCTGGCGACCACACCGATGACGACACCGGCGGCGAGCAGGACGAGGATGAGGCCGAGCACGAGCATGGGCGTCCTTCCGGTTCGGTCAGCAGCACGGTGCCCTGGGCGTCCAGCGACAAACCACTTCTCCGCTGCGAGCGGAGCTCAGTGGGCCGCCGAGCCGAGCAGGACGTCGAGCAGGCGTACGGCTCCGGCCTTGTCGAGGGGCTGGTTGCCGTTCCCGCACTTGGGGGACTGTACGCACGATGGGCAGCCGTCCTCGCAGCGACAGGCGGCGATCACGTCCCGCGTCGCGGTCAGCCAGGCGCGGGCCGCGCGGAAGCCTCGCTCGCTGAAGCCGGCGCCACCAGGGTGGCCGTCGTAGACGAACACCGTCAGCTCTCCCGTATCCGGGTGCCGTGCCGTGGAGACGCCGCCGATGTCCCAGCGGTCGCAGGTCGCGAACAGCGGGAGGAGCCCGATGGAGGCGTGCTCGGCCGCGTGCGCGGCACCGGGAAGGTCGGCGGGTGCGAGCCCGACGTCCTCGAGGACCGGCGCCGGGAGCGTCCACCAGACCGCCGTGGTGTCCAGGGTCCGTTCGGGGAGGTCCAACGGCTCCTCGCCCAGAACCTCGCCGGTGGGCAGCCGGCGGCGCTGGAAGGACACCACCTGGTGGGTGACCCGGACCCCGCCGAGGCTGACGCGGGCCGGTCCCCAGCCGGCGTGCTCGCGCTCACCGCTGATCTCGATGTCGGTGAGGTCACGTGCCGAGGTGCTGTAGTCGGGGTCGGCACGCTCGACGACGGCCACGTGATCCTCGAGGTCGAGGGACTCGACGAGGTAGGTCTCCCCGAGATGGAGGTACACCGCCCCCTCGTGGACGGTGGCGTGCGACGACCCGGCGTCCACGGTGCCCAGCAGCCGGCCGGTCCCCGCCTCCACCAGCCGCACCGGCGGCCCGCCGCTGGAGCGGATGTCGGCGAGGTCGCTGGCGCGGCGCCGGTCGGTCCAGTACCAGCCGTGCCGTCGGTGGCGCAGCAGGCCCGCCTCGCTCAGCGCGTCGACCCCGTCGCGCGCGCGGGGACCGAACAGAGGGAGGTCGGCCTCGGTGAGTGGCAGCTCGGCGGCCGCGGCGCACAGGTGCGGTCCGAGGACGTAGGGGTTGTCGGGGTCGAACACGTTGGCCTCCACCGGGGCCCCGACCAGCGCCTCCGGGTGGGTCACGAGATAGGTGTCCAGCGGGTCGTCGCGGGCGACGAGGACGCCGATCGCGTCCTGTCCTCCGCGGCCGGCCCGGCCGACCTGCTGCCACAGTGCAGCCCGGGTCCCCGGGAACCCGGCCATCAGCACCGCGTCCAGGCCCGCGATGTCGATGCCGAGCTCCAGCGCGTTCGTCGCCGCGAGCCCGACCAGGGTCCCCTGCCGCAGCGCCCGCTCGATCTCCCGCCGGTCCTCGGGGAGGTAGCCCCCGCGGTAGGCCGCCACCCGGGCGCCGAGCTCGGGGGAGACCTCGGCGAGCTTGCGCCGCGCGGTCAGGGCGACCGACTCGGCGCCGCGCCGCGAGCGGATGAACGCCAGGGTGCGGACGTCCTCGACGACCAGGTCGGTGAGCAGGTCCGCGGTCTCCGCGGCGGCGGAGCGCCGCACCGGCGCGCCGTTCTCGCCGGCGTGCGACACGAAGGGCGGCTCCCACAGGGCGAGCGACACCTCGCCGCGCGCCGAGCAGTCCTCGGTCACGGCCCGCACCGGCAACCCGGTCAGCCGCGACGCGGACACGTCCGGCTCCGCGACCGTGGCCGACGAGAGCACGAACGTCGGCGTGGCGCCGTACGACGCGCAGACCCTCCGCAGCCGGCGCAGGATCTGCGACACGTGCGCCCCGAACACCCCCCGGTAGTGGTGACACTCGTCGACGACGACGTACTGCAACCGGGCGAGGAACCGTGCCCACCGGGCGTGGCCCGGCAGCAGGGAGTAGTGCAGCATGTCGGGGTTGGTGAGCACGTACTCCGCGTGGTCGCGGGCCCAGTCCCGCTCCTCCCGTGAGGAGTCGCCGTCGTGGGTGGCGGCCCGGAGCCCGGGGACCGCGAGGGAGCGGAGTCCTTCGAGCTGGTCCTGCGCCAGGGCCTTGGTGGGTGAGAGGTAGAGCGCCGTCGCGCCCCGCTGCCCCCCGCGCCCCCGCGCGAGCCGGAGGTCGCTGAGCGCGGGCAGCAGGTAGCCGAGCGACTTCCCGGACGCCGTACCGGTGGAGAGGACCACGTGCTCGCCGCGGCGGGCGAAGGTGGCGGCCTCGACCTGGTGGCGCCACGGCGCGCTGATCCCGCGGGCCCGCCAGGCGTCGACCAGGTCGGCCGGAACCCACTCCGGCCACGGGACCCGCTCTCCCTCCCGGGCCGGCAGCACCTCGAGGTGGGTCAGCCGCTCGGCGCGGTCCGGCGCCCGCGCCAGCCGGTGCAGCGCCTCGACGCTGCTGCTGCGCACCCTGGTCGGCATGGTGACGAGTCTGCCAAAGGCCACCCCCACCTGTTCCGAGCGGCCAAAAGCGGCCACTCGTCGGCCGATGAGGCGGCTGCGTGGTTGAATGACCACGTACGAGTCCGGGGGTGGTTGCCGCTGTTCCGAAGCAGGCGCCCCCACTTTTGTCGGTGAGGAGACAACGTGGACCTGTCACTCGAGACCCGCCACGAGGATGGTCACACGATCATCGAGGTCGGAGGGGAGATCGACGTCTACACGGCTCCGAAGCTGCGCGACAAGATCACCGAGCTCGTCGGCAACGGCGAGTACAACCTGGTCATCGACATGGAGAAGGTCGACTTCCTGGACTCGACCGGGCTCGGGGTCCTGGTCGGCGGCCTGAAGAAGGTCCGCGCCCACGACGGCTCCATGCGCCTCATCTGCAACCAGGAACGGCTCCTCAAGATCTTCCGGATCACCGGCCTGGCGAAGGTGTTCGCCATCCACAGTTCACAGGCCGACGCGCTCGCCGAGCGCTAGACCGTGCTGTCCGGCGCGCGCCCGGCCGTGACCGGCACCGCCGCCCGGGTCACCGTCTCGATCTCGCGGGACCCGGCCCTGGTGCGCACCGTCCGCCTCGTGGCGGCAGCGGTGGCCCGTCGTACGACCGGGGACGAGGACTTCGTCGAGGAGGTCCGGCTCGCGGTCGGTGAGGCGTGCGCGCTCCTCGTCGGCCCTGACGGCGAGCAGGCGGCCGACGGCCCGGTGGAGGTCAGCATGCGCCTGCAGGACCGGCTGCGAGTGGTGGTCCGAGCGGCCGGAGCCGTCGCCGTCCACGACGCCCCGACGAGCGACATCGACGGTGTGGAGCCGTGGGCGCTGCTCCGCGGCCTGATCGACGACTTCGACATCCAGCGCGACGACTCGGGCACCGTGCTGTCCATGTCCTGGCCGCTGCCCTAGGACCCGCCAGTCGCGGTGCGGAATCCGCGCCGCGCAACGGCCCCTGGCGCGGGAGTGGCGAGAACGTAAGTAGACTCCGCGCAAACCAACATATGAGAGGCAGGTCACCCTGCCCACATCCCGTGGATCGGCACGCGGATGTATGACGCACACATGACGGGCCCAGCGCCCATCGAGGAGGACGTATGTCCGCGCACATCTTGGCTGCCGGCTCCGGCAGCGGGACTGCCGTGGACCTGTCCGGAGGCAACCTGGTCTTCGTCGTCATCGTCGGGGTCATCGCGCTCGTCGCGCTGGCCATGGGGATGATGTTCCGGAGCCAGGTTCTCGCCGCCGGTGAGGGCACCACCAATATGCAGACCATCGGACAGGCGGTCCAGGAGGGCGCATCGGCGTTCCTGACCCGCCAGTTCAAGACGCTGGCGGTCTTCGCGATCCTGGCGTTCTTCCTGCTGTTCCTGCTCCCTGCCGACGGCGGCACCTCGGTGCGCATCGGCCGCTCCCTGTTCTTCCTGGTCGGGGCCGGCTTCTCCGCGTCGATCGGGTACTTCGGCATGTCCCTCGCGGTCCGTGCCAACGTCCGGGTGGCCGCGGCTGCCCGCAACGAGGGCCGCGACCCGGCCATGCGGGTCGCCTTCCGCACCGGCGGCGTCGTCGGTATGGCGACCGTGGGCCTGGGCCTGCTAGGTGCAGCGGCCGTCGTGCTGATCTACAAGTCCGACGCGCCCACCGTCCTGGAGGGCTTCGGCTTCGGTGCCGCGCTGCTCGCGATGTTCATGCGCGTCGGCGGCGGCATCTTCACCAAGGCGGCCGACGTCGGCGCCGACCTCGTCGGCAAGGTCGAGCAGAACATCCCCGAGGACGACCCGCGCAACGCGGCCACCATCGCGGACAACGTCGGCGACAACGTGGGCGACTGCGCCGGGATGGCGGCCGACCTGTTCGAGTCCTACGCGGTGACCCTGGTCGCCGCGCTGATCCTGGGCAAGGCGGTCTTCGGGGCCGAGGGTCTCGTCTTCCCGCTGATCGTGCCCGCACTCGGCGCCATCACCGCGATCCTCGGGGTGTTCATCACCAAGCCCCGTCCCGGTGAGAACGGCCTGACCACGATCAACCGGTCCTTCTACATCTCGGCGGCCGTCTCGGCGGTGCTGTGCACGATCGCCGCCTTCCTCTACCTGCCCGGCTCGTTCGCCGAGCTCACCGACGTGCCGGCGGCCCTGGCCCGCAACGGTGGGGACCCGCGGGTCATCGCCACCGTCGCGGTGCTGATCGGCATCGTGCTGGCCGCGATCATCCTCTCCCTGACCGGCTACTACACCGGCACCGACCACCGCCCGGTGATCGACGTCGGCAAGACGTCGATGACCGGCGCCGCCACGGTGATCCTCTCCGGCCTCTCGGTGGGCTTCGAGTCCGCCGTGTTCACCGCCCTGGTGATCGGGGCGGCCGTGTTCGGTGCGTTCCTCCTCGGCTCCGGTGTGGTCGCGATCTCGCTGTTCGCGGTCGCCCTCGCGGGCTGCGGCCTGCTGACCACGGTCGGCGTCATCGTCGCCATGGACACCTTCGGACCCGTCTCCGACAACGCCCAGGGCATCGCCGAGATGTCGGGGGACGTGGACGGCGAGGGTGCGCAGATCCTCACCGAGCTCGACGCCGTCGGCAACACCACCAAGGCGATCACCAAGGGCATCGCGATCGCCACCGCGGTGCTCGCCGCGACCGCGCTGTTCGGCTCCTACACGGGTGCCATCGCGCGGGCGCTGCGTGACGCGAGCGGCACCGTTCGGCCCGGCGACTCCTTCCTCACCGCTGTCTACAGCCCCAACGTGCTGGTCGGCCTCCTGATCGGTGCGGCGGTGGTGTTCCTCTTCTCCGGGCTGGCCATCAACGCGGTCGGTCGGGCGGCCGGCGCCGTGGTGTACGAGGTGCGGCGCCAGTTCAGGGAGATCCCCGGGATCATGGAGGGGACCGGCCGTCCCGAGTACGGCAAGGTCGTCGACATCTGCACCCGTGACTCGCTGCGCGAGCTGGCCACTCCCGGTCTGCTCGCCATCCTGGCCCCGATCGCGGTGGGCTTCGGGCTCGGTGTGGGTCCGCTCGCGGGCTACCTCGCGGGTGCGATCGGCACCGGGACCCTGATGGCGATCTTCCTGGCCAACTCCGGTGGCGCCTGGGACAACGCCAAGAAGCTCGTCGAGGACGGCCACCACGGCGGCAAGGGCTCCAGCGCCCACGAGGCCACGATCATCGGAGACACCGTCGGCGACCCGTTCAAGGACACCGCCGGACCGGCCATCAACCCGCTGCTCAAGGTCATGAACCTGGTCTCGCTGCTGATCGCGTCGGCCATCGTCGACATGAGCGTCGGCAGCGGGCAGAACGACTTCCTGCGGATCCTCATCGCCGTGGTCGCGGCGGCCGGGATCGCGGTGGCCATCTACGTCTCCAAGCGACGCCCCGTGGCCATCGGTGAGGAGGTCGAGCAGACCGTTCACGTCTGAGCGACCCGCACTGCGACCCTGCACTGCACGGAGGCCCGCCGGTGACACCGGCGGGCCTTCGCACGTCCTAGGGTGACCCGGTGGAGCTTCCCCCGCCCGAGGTGGTCGACCGGCTCCGGGACGCGCTGCGAGCCGGTGGGTACGCGTACGACGCGGTCGCCGCCCTCCTCGGGCCGACGGCACACGAGGCCCTCTCCCGGAACGAGACGACACCGGGTCTGCGGATGACCGCCGGTGGGTCACCGCTCGAGTCGCTGGTCCGGCTCTGGCCGCTGCAGGCGCCCATCACGCGGGACGCCGCCGAGCGGGCCCTGCCCGGGCTCGTCGAGCCACTGGCGGCCGCCGGGATGCTCGAGGTCTCCGGCGGCGAGGCCCGGGCGCTGGTCGACGTACGGCCCTACGCCGCACAGGACGAGACCGACACCGACTGGTGGGTGGTCAGCGACCTGACCCCCGGCCTGGACGGGCGGGCGATCTCGGTCGCGGCCGACCACGTGCTCGGTGTCTCACCGGCGTCGACGTCGCTGGCCCAGCTCGCCGTGCGGGAGCCGGTGGAGCGGGCCCTGGACCTCGGCACCGGCTGCGGCGTGCAAGCGCTGCACCTCAGCGGCCATGTCGCCCACGTGGTCGCCACCGACCTCAACGTCCGCGCCCTGGCGATGACCCGGCTGACCGCGTCCCTGAACGAGGTGGACGTCGACGTCCGCGAGGGCAGCCTCTTCGACCCGGTCGTCGGGGAGCGGTTCGGCCTGGTGGTGACGAACCCGCCGTTCGTGGTGTCGCCGGGGACCGCCGAGCGGCTGGTCTACCGCGACTCGGGGCTGCCCGGGGACGAGGTGGTCCGACGGGTGGTCGCCGAGGCTCCGCGGCACCTGACCGACGGGGGCTGGTGCCAGGTGCTCGCGAACTGGGTCCACCGGCGCGGGCAGCCGTGGCAGGACCGGGTCGCCGGTTGGCTGGACGGCAGCGGCTGCGACGCCTGGGTGGTGCAGCGTGAGGCGGCCGACCTCGCCGAGTACGTCGAGCTGTGGCTCAAGGACGCCGGGGTTCACGGGCGCAGCGACTACGCCGAGCGGTACGACGCCTGGCTGACCTGGTTCGAGGAGCAGGACATCGACGCGGTCGGCTTCGGGTGGCTGCACCTGCGCCGGGTCGAGGACCGGGCGCCGGTCCTGCACCTGGAGGAGTGGCCCTACGACGTCGAGCAGCCGCTGAGCGGTGAGGTCGCCGACCGCGCCCGCCGTACCGACTTCCTCGCCGGCCTCGACGACGACGCCCTGTTGGCCACCCGGCTGCGCACCCGTGTCGATGTCCGGCAGGAGACGGCCGGGGAGCCCGGAGCACCCGACCCCGAGACGATCGTGCTCAGGCAGCAGCGCGGCATGCGACGGGCCCGGCAGGTCGACACGGTCGAGGCCGGCCTGGTCGGGGCCTGCGACGGCGACCTCGGTGTCGGGCAGATCCTGGACGCGCTGGCCAGCCTGCTCGGAGAGGACCCGGCGGGGCTCCGGGCAGCTCGACTGGACACGGTTCGCGAGCTCGTGAGGGACGGCTTCCTGCTGCCGCTGTGAGCCGCACCCGCGGTCCCGCGCAGCGCCGAATGCTGGCTGTTGGCCGGGAACGGTTGACGACAGGGGCTACCGTGTCCACTCGAACGAGTCGAGGAGCACGACAGAGTTGGCGAAGAACGCGGGCACGAACAACGGTGCCGCCCACAAGCTGGTCATCGTCGAGTCGCCTGCCAAGGCGAAGACGATCGCCGGCTACCTCGGCAAGGGCTATGTCGTCGAGTCGTCGATCGGGCACATCCGGGACCTGCCGCAGAGCGCCGCAGAGGTGCCGTCGAAGATCAAGGGCGAGCCGTGGGCACGGCTCGGCGTCGACGTCGAGCACGACTTCACGCCGTACTACGTGGTGTCCCGGGACAAGCGTTCCCACATGACCAAGCTCAAGAGCCTGCTCAAGGACGCCTCCGAGCTGTTCCTGGCCACCGACGAGGACCGCGAGGGCGAGGCGATCGCCTGGCACCTGCTCGACGAGCTGAAGCCCAAGGTGCCGGTGCGCCGGATGGTCTTCCACGAGATCACCCCGCAGGCGATCAGCGCGGCCGTGGACAACCCCCGCGACATCGACATGGATCTCGTCGAGGCGCAGGAGGCCCGGCGGATCCTGGACCGGCTCTACGGCTACGAGGTCTCCCCGGTGCTGTGGAAGAAGGTCATGTCCGGCCTGTCGGCCGGGCGGGTCCAGTCGGTCGCGACCCGGCTGGTGGTGGACCGGGAGCGGGAGCGGATCGCGTTCCGCAGCGCGTCGTACTGGGACCTCGAGGGGACCTTCGACGCCGGCGCCGACCACGCCGACCGCATGTTCCCGGCCCGGCTGCACTCCGTGGACGAGCGCCGCGTGGCCCGCGGCTCGGACTTCACCTCCGTCGGGGAGCTCAAGCCCGCCGCCGCCGGCCAGGTGGTGCACCTCGACCGGAACCGCGCGGAGGCGCTGGCCGCGGGCCTGAGCGACACCGCCTTCGAGGTCCGGTCGGTGGAGGCCAAGCCGTACCGGCGCCAGCCCTACGCACCCTTCCGCACCACGACGTTGCAGCAGGAGGCGTCCCGCAAGCTCGGCTGGGGCGCCTCGCGCACCATGTCGATCGCGCAGCGCTTGTACGAGAACGGGTTCATCACCTACATGCGCACCGACTCGGTGACGCTGTCGGAGACCGCGGTGTCCGCGGCCCGGCAGCAGGCGCGCGAGCTGTACGGCGCGGAGTACGTGCCGGACAAGCCGCGGACCTACACCTCGAAGGTCAAGAACGCGCAGGAGGCGCACGAGGCGGTCCGCCCCGCGGGCGAGAACTTCCGGACCCCGGCGCAGACCGGGCTGCACGGCGACGAGTTCCGGCTCTACGAGCTGATCTGGATGCGCACGGTCGCCTCGCAGATGAAGGACGCGGAGGGCCGCAGCGTCACGGTCCGTCTCGGCGGTGCCGCCGCCTCGGGCGAGGACGTGGTGTTCTCCGCCTCCGGACGGGTGATCACCTTCTACGGCTTCCTCAAGGCGTACGTCGAGGGGCGTGACGACGAGGGCGACCCCGAGGGCGGCGGACCCGACGACCGCGAGACCCGGCTGCCCGCGGTCGCGGAGGGCGACCGGGTCAGCGCCGCGGGCATCTCCGCGTCCGGCCACCAGACCAAGCCGCCGGCCCGCTACACCGAGGCGACGCGGATCCGTGAGCTCGAGGAGCGTGAGATCGGTCGCCCGTCGACGTACGCCGCGATCATCGGCACCATCTTGAACCGCGGCTACGTGTACAAGAAGGGCACCGCGCTGGTGCCCGCCTGGCTGGCGTTCTCGGTGATCAGGCTGCTGGAGGAGCACTTCGCGCGGCTGGTGAGCTACGAGTTCACCGCCGGGATGGAGGACATCCTCGACGAGATCGCCGGCGGCCGGCGGGACCGGAACACGGAGCTGGCGAGCTTCTACTTCGGCGCCGGCGACGTGGAGGGGCTCAAGCAGCTGGTCACCGACCTCGGCGACATCGACGCCCGGGAGCTGGCCACCTTCCCGATCGCCGAAGGGCTCGACCTGCGGGTGGGCCGCTACGGGCCCTACATCGAGACCCCCGACGGGACGCGCGCCAACGTTCCGGACGACCTGCCCCCCGACGAGCTGACTCCGGAGCTGGCCAAGGAGCTGCTCGCCAACCCGGCCGGCGAGGAGATCCGCCTCGGCGAGGACCCCGAGACGGGGTTGACGGTGGTCGCGAAGAACGGTCGCTACGGCCCCTACGTCACCGAGCTTCTCCCGGAGGACTCCCCGAAGTCCGCGAGGCCGCGCACCAGCTCGCTGTTCAAGTCGATGAACCTGGACACGATCACGCTCGACGATGCGCTGCGGCTGCTGACCCTGCCCCGGGTGGTCGGGGTCGACCCGGGGAGCGGCGAGGAGATCACCGCGCAGAACGGCCGCTACGGCCCGTACCTGAAGAAGGGCACCGACTCGAGGTCCATCGACTCCGAGGAGAGGCTGCTCACCATCACCCTGGACGAGGCGCTGGCGATCTACGCGCAACCCAAGCAGCGTGGGCGGGCCGCCGCCGACCCCGGCCGGGAGATCGGCAAGGACCCGGTGAGCGGGAACACGGTCACGTTGAAGAGCGGCCGGTTCGGGACCTACGTCACCGACGGCGAGTACAACGCGACGCTTCGCCAGGGCGACGACGAGGCGTCCCTGACCATCGAGCGGGCCGCCGAGCTGCTCGCCGAGCGCCGCGCCAAGGGCCCGGCGAAGAAGGCCGCCAAGAAGGGTGCGAAGAAGGCGCCCGCCAAGAGGACCGCCGCCAAGAAG
>JAWWPF010000282.1:0-9489 GCA_033850795.1 Nocardioidaceae bacterium
GCGAGACCACCGTCGGCTTGCGGCGCCGTCACGGTTGCGCCACCGGCTGCCATCTTCTGGTCGACCAGCCGGTTGACGATGTCGCCGAGGTTGGGGTCGGTCAACGCATCCGGGCCGAGGCTCGCCAGCACCTCCTGGATCAGGGTGGCGCGGGTGTCCTTGGTGCTGTCGTACTGGGTCGCGCTTGTCATGTCGGTCACCTCAGTTGCTGAGTCGGGCCAGGGCGTCCAAGTCGCGGGCCAGGTTGGTGAGCTCGCTCTGGACCTGTGGATCGGCGATCTGGGCGATACCCGGGAAGTTGAGCATCGCGTCGACGATCCAGAAGAGCTCGTCAGCCTGATCGGCAAGGAGGTCGATGCCCAGCTGGCCGGCGGTCTGGACGAGGTCGTAGCTCGCCCCGCCGGCCAGGTCAGACGTCCAGTCGAGGACGTCCTTCACAGTGAGTCCGGCGTTGGCAGCGGACGTGCGTGCGCCGAGGACCGGCATCGGCAGTGGGGTGAGGTCCAGATCGACGTCGGTCAAGAGCCCGGTCATGGGGTTGACCTCCTGAGCGCCCGGGCCGTAGCCCACCGCATCGAGCGCCGAGGACACCTGGTCCGTGTCGAAGGCGAGAACGGGGAGCAACAGGTCGAGCGTCGTCACCGAGGCGGCGAACCCTAATGCAGGGGGAGGGGCTGTGACGGGTCCCGGACCAGCGGCGGACAAGGCCATCCCCAATGCCCCGGCCGCGCCCGCACCGACGACTTGGACAGGTCCGACTCCTGGTACGGCGTTCACTGCCGCCAGTCCACCGACGCCCACGGGACGAGAAAGGGCCCCGGGCAGCCACCACAACGGGGGCGAGAGCACAGGCGAGGAGAACTGGTAGGCAACCCAGAGCTGAAGGAGTCGTTCGGCGTCCGCGACGACGACCCCCTGCGCCGCGAGCTGGTCCTCGGTCGCGGCGGAGCGGACCACCGGCGCTCCCAGGGTCAGCAGGAAGAGGAAGGCCGCCACGTCCCCCGAGGGCGTACCTGGCACGGGTGGCCCCGCCAGAACGGGGCTACCTGGCACGGGTGGCCACACCACGGGGCTACTTGGCGCGTAGCCCCAACCGAGGAGCCCACCAAGTAGCACCCTGACACGGGCTGGCCGCGGCCCGTCCGGCCGAGCGAACTCGGTGACCAGCATGCTCACCTCGCTCCGGACGACCGCCTTGTACGAGGCGAAGTCGGACGGGTCGCTGAGGCTTGACAATGGGACCAGAGCATTGAGCGCCAGAAGCAGATCCGCCTGAACGGTGCGCGACTCCGCCACGAGCACCGCCTGTGCCGGATCCAGTATCCCTGGGCCGCCGGGTGCCGCGACGATCGTTGTCGCGTAGGAGGTCCCATCGACGGTGCTGCCGGCTGCCCCCGGGAGCCCGGGTGCGGTTCGCAGCGCCTGCGTGAGGGCCCGGGACACCTGGTTCTGGGTCGACCCCGTCAGTCCTATTCCGGCGCCTCCACCGTCGTTGTCGAGGCGCGTCTGGACAGTCGCGGAGAAGCTCGTGAAGCGGGAGGCGAGCTCCTGGACGGATCCCTGCCATCCTCCCAAGCCGGTGCCCCCGGGCAGAACTTTTCGCTTGCCGAGGCCGCTGCCCGACTTGTCACGTGCACGGCTAGTAGGCATCGACGCTCACCCCTTCTGTGACGCGTTGTCCAACGCAAGCAGGACGTCCCGCCATGCTTCTCGGAACATCCGCTCTTGCTCCGGGCCAGGTGGCTCCCCAAGTGGGCTCCGTAGCGCGGGGATGGACTCGGCCAGCTGCTTGACCGACTCGGGCGGCAGCCTGTCGCTGTTCAGTCGCTTCTCGATCTTGCGCATGATCTTCAGGCGCTCCTTGAAACTCTGCTGTTCGAGCACTTCAGGCTCACAGGCCGCCAAGAGGTCGTCTACGGACTTCTTCTTGGGCTTGCCGGGACCCGACGAGGTCGTAGCGATCGTCTTGCTGGGAGCCTTCTGCTTGCTCGAAGCGGACGTCTTGTTCGGTCCGGTCGTCTTGCTCGGAGCCGTCTGCTTCTTGGCGGTGACCTTCGTGCTGGGAGCCGTCTGCTTCCTTGCGGCGGCCTTCTTGCTCGGAGCCGCCTTGTTGCTCGGGGCAGTCTTCTTGCTTCCGGTGGCCCTCGTCCCTGCAGCGGTCTGCTTGGCAGCCTGGGGACGATTGCTGTTGGTCGGCTCGTTCGTGTTGTCAACGTTCATGCTGCGATCAGCGCCTTCCCAGCGATCGGTAGAAGTGGTCGGTGATCTCTTGCGGAGTGGCCAGTCGTTCGTCGAGTGCGGTCCTGGCGGCGCTTACCATCAGCCGCGGTGGGATGGTCCCCAGGTCCTCTCCGCTGCCGAGTCGCTTGGCGCCCAGCTCGATCAGTGCCATCTGGTTGGGACCGAACTCGACGAGCTCCGCAAGGGCCTTTCCCCCGAGCTGGGGATGCCGGCGGAACACCATCGTGTCGACAACGAGGTCGGCGGCGCACTGGAAGGTGTCGAGGACCCTGCTCGGGATGCCGCCCCCGAACGGTGCTGGGTACAGCGAGCTCCAGGCGCTGCTCAGCGAGCCCGCCAGATCCTTGAAGCCGAGTCGCCGCAGCAGGACCAGACTGATCGGGACCCGGAGCACCGGCGTGGGATGGACGGCACCTTCGGAGTAGCGCACTGTCCCCTCGCGGGACCGCCCCACTACGTCCATGAGAGACTCCACGACCGCCGTACCGCCCAGCAGAAGCGCCAGCAGGTCGGCGCAGATCTCCTTGTGCCAGCGTGCCCAGATGATCGCCACCTCCGACGGGAGGCGACCCGCTGTGGTCAGGCGTTCGAACACGAGCCTGGGCATCACGGCCCAGAGGCCCAGGTCGGCCTGAAGGTTGTGGGCGACCTCGTGCAGGACGCTGCTGAGCGCCCACACCGCGTCCAGTCGGTGCTGCGGGATGATGACCAGCGGGAAGAGGTTCTGGTGATGTCGCAGGCGACGGAGCGGGACTCCTCGACGGAACGTGAACGGGCTGAAGCCGGAGCTTGAATAGCTGAAGGGCAGAAGCGTCGGCGCCGGCCTCGAGGCGCTCAGCCCCAGGTAGACGTCCTCGTAGAGGTTCGCCGCGATCCGGTCGATGGCCCGCAGCCGTTGGCCGAACGCGGACAGTCGCTGGACGAAGAGGTCGAAGTAGAAGTCCCAGATCCCTTCCACGTAGAGGACGCGCCCTGCCAGCACGTCCTTGCGGGCGAGCACTACGGCTCGGTTTGACTGCGACGGTGCCCTCGTCGCTTGGGAGACGGCGGCATCGAGCCAGGCGGATCCATCGGTCAGCTTGGTGCGGAAGTCGCCCACGAATCGGTTCACCGCATCGATGTGGGCCCTGCTCGGCGCGGCGGAGCCGGTGCCGAACTCCGTGTAGCCGAACGGCCGTAGTGACTCGACATGGCGCCTGAGGTTCACCGCCTGCGTGCCGATCCAACGGTTGAGGACGACGTCCCCGTCGGTTGTCGTTGAGGGGTCTCCCACGCCGCGCATGCCGCCGTTCATCCGAGCGCCCTTCGAGCGGCGCTCCGTGCCTTCGCGCGCAGGCGGGTCTGGCCTCGCGAGCAGGTGATGTGTGGCAGTCACGGTCGGGATGTCCCGTCTGAGGAGAGGGCTCGGAGGTTCAGTACCGGTAGCGGCGGTACGGCGCGTAGGTCGGCGCAGAAGCGGCAGTCCGCCGGGGGTGTGCCGGAGGGTAACGACGGGGGCGATACTCCACGGCGCGCCGCGGTGTCATAGGGGCCGTCCGCCTTCTCAGAACGAGGTTGCGACCGACGGCGATCTCAACCCGTCGCGGGTCGTTCAGCACCGTCTGGGCCGCCGCGATCAGGGCCCTGACAGCGAGCGGGCTGCTGATGGGAGCGCCTCTGCGCGCGGCCGCGTCTATCGTCGCGATGGCTCTGCGCTGAATCGTCGGGATCGCTCGGACGAGCTGTCTTCCGGGTGGCCCGTAGCGCCGGAACGACCGCGTCAGCCGGTAGCTGCCCTGGGCCAGGACAGGAGCGACCCGCCGCAACCGCGGGTCGGCTCGCATGATGGTGATGGACAGCGGGAGGGTGGCGGCGATCAGCGAGGACGCCTCGGCCTCGCTGGCCGCTTCTGCCGCCTCCGCCGCCAACAGCTCGGCCATGGCCGCTTCGTGCGCGGTCTCCGAGTGTCCGACCTCCGCCTCGCCGTTGCTGCCACCGAACGCTTCGGACTCCAGCTCGGCGGTCAAGCTCTCGGCTTCAGCCAGGATCCGTTGGGTCAGCTGCCCCAGGATCGGGCCGGCAATGGCGCCGACACCCGGGATCATGCCGGCCAGCGCCCGGATGGCGCCGGGCGCCAACCGCTTCGCGATGGACCCCAGGCCGCGCGTCAGGCGCTTGAACGCCTTGCCGAAAAAGGGATCCGCCTCCCATTCGTGGGCTTCCCATTCGTGGGCTTCGGGGTGCTCCCACTCGTGGGCTTCCCATTCGTGGGCTTCGGGGTGCTCCCACTCGTGGGCTTCCCATTCGTGGGCTTCGGGGTGCTCCCACTCGTGGGACTCCCACTCCTGGGCTCCGGGGCTCTCCCACTCGTGGGCTTCCCACTCGTGTGCTCCGGGGCTCTCCCACTCGTGGGACTCCCACTCGTGGGCCTCGGGATGCTCCCACTCATGCGCCTCCCACTCCCACTCGTGCGAGGCCTCATGCGTGGCTTCGTGACTGGCAGGAGCCTCGAAGATCGCGGCCATCGTGCGCCTTCTTCCTCGTGTCGGGTGTTGCGTCGTGAACCGTGCCGGCGCGCTACGCGCGCTGGCGTCGAGCTGGAGCCGTCGTCTGTTGCCTGATGAAGGTGTTCCTGGCGAGCGTGGGCCCGGTGATGCGCGGCGTGGCGAGGACCCGTGCAGTCTGGGCGGCCATGATCGGAGGGACCATCCCCACACGAAGGGGACGCCCGCTGCGCTGCAGAGCGGCCAGGCTCGCGACGGTCCGTCGCTGGATCGTCGGCACCAGCCTCAACAGCTGTGGTCCCGAGGGTCCGCTGCGATGCAGCCCCCGGACCAGCTGGGCGTTCGCCACGACCAGACCTGGGGTGATGCGCCTCAGCGCCCTGCGGCCACCCATGATGCGGATCGTGACGGGAAGAGCGGCCCCGAGCAGGGCCGACGCCTCAGCCTCGCTCGCGGTGTGGGCAGCCTCGGCCGCCAACACCTCGGTCAACGCCATCTCGTTGGCCTGCGGACCCGAGCTCACCTCCCACTCGAACTCCGCGTTGCCGAACATGGCCGCCTCGGCAGCCTCGGCCTCGGCCTCACCGCGCAGGACGATGCCGCGCAGTTCAGACAGCAGTCTGAGAGCCCGGGCACGGCCGACCGATGAGGGGAGGGGGCGGAACGGTTGTCCGGCGGGCGGCGGGGGCGCAAGCACTCCACGCACGGCCGATCCGATCGCGCGTCTCGCCACAGGTATGAGGCGTTTGATCGCGGGCAGGGCGAACTTCTTCAGCAGCGGCAAGGCCAAGGCTGCGAGCGGAAGGAAGGGGTCCGCTTCCCACTCCTGCGCGCCGCCCTCCCACTCGTGGGTGCCTTCCCATTCGTGGGCGCCGCCTTCCCATTCGTGGGCGCCGCCTTCCCACTCCTGCGCGCCGCCCTCCCACTCGTGGGCGCCGCCTTCCCATTCGTGGGCGCTCTCCCATTCCTGGGTGCCTTCCCACTCCTGCGTCGCGTTGCTCATCGCCTCGCTTCTCCCTCCGGACGGCCACGTCGCGTCGACGAACGGTCGTGCCGTGGACCCATGCTGATCGCCTACCGTCACCGCGCCGTCGCCTGCGGCGCCCATCGCTCGGTCAGCTCCACACCGGCTGACAACCACCCCTCCAACGCCTGCTGCAGCTGAGGCGACGGCCCCACTCCCAGCTCCTGCCAGATCAGGTCGCGATACATCTGGAACTGCCGTAGCGCTTCGGCCCTGTTGCCCTCCGCGAGGTGGGCCACGATGAGCGCCCGGTGCGCGGTCTCGCGCAGCGGCTCCGCGGCTACGGCCGCCAGCCCGACCTCGACCGCCGCCGCGTACTGACGGCCGGCCGCCAGCCGGTGGCACGAGGACTCCAAGGCGTTGAGGCGCAGCTGACGCAGACGCTCGCGCTCGAGGACCACCCAGTCGTCGTACCAGTCGGGCAGCAGGTCCCCAGCCATGAGGAGATCGATCTCGTCCGGGTCCGGGACGCCGGTCCCTGCGCCCAGTCGTTCCTGCGCGTTCGCGACAGCACGATGCAGGTCGACGTCCAGAGCAGGCGTCAGGCGGACGTGCACCCCGCGCGTCTGGACGAGGCCGCCCGCCGGCTGCCTGAGTCGCCACAGCGCCGACCGGAGGTTGGCCTGGGACCGCTCGTCCGACTTCTCGAGCCACAGGGACCCTGCGACGTACGTCCGCAGCAGCGGTCTGCCATGTATGGCGAGGAATGCGACGAGTCTCTGCGTCCCGAGTGGAAGCTCCACGACCTCGCCGTCCCAGGTCAGGACGAACCCGTCCAAGAGCTGCAGGCGAGCCGTGCGCGTGCCGGCCCCCGGAGCGGTCGGTCCGGGCCGGTCCTGCTCATCGGCGCGGGCGTCGGCGGCGTCCGAGTCGAGCGCGGCCTCCGGGGACGGCTCCTCGATGACCGTCGGCGGGATGGGTGTGATGGCTCCACTCACCCGGAAAGCATGGGCCGGGCACCGTCGTACAGACGTCTCCGTTGGCGTCACATCCGCGTCTCAGGCACGTCCCACCTTCGCGCTCAGTGGGTCGGCTGCTCCCAGGCGCCGAGCCACTGTGTGAGATCACGACAGATGTCGTCCATCCCGGCGCTCACCCATGACTCCGTCCCCCCGCTGGTGAGCTCGTTCGTCGATGCCGTGAACCGCGCCCACAGTCGGCCTTCGTCATCTACTCCGAGCACTCTGATCAGCACGACGCCGGCGCACCGGCTCGGCTGGGGACTGGCTGTGGCCATCCCCTCACCGTGCCGCGCTCGCGTCACGCAGCTGTCGCAGGATCAGGTGCCCGCTGAGGCCAACAGTTCGGTGAGGTACGACGACGGGGCAAGGCCGAGGTCGCGCTGCATGTTCTCGCGGTACGTCGCGACGACGCGATGGGCCTCCGACACGTTGCCTGACGTGATGTGCGCAGACACGAGAACCCGGACCGCGCTCTCGCGCAACGGCTCCATGCTCAGTGACCGGGACGCAGCATCGATCGCCTCCGCCATCTCCCCACGGCGTAGGAGTGCGTTGGCCAGGGACTCCAGGGCGTGGAGCTGCAGCTGCCGAAGCCGCTCCCGGTCCACCAGGACCCAGTCGTCGTTCCAACCCGGAAGCAGGTCACTGAGAAGGTCCAGGTCCAGCGCGGCCAACCCGGCGACCCGGGCCTCGTCATCGTGGCCCGAGCGGACCAGCTCCCAACACTGATCCGTCATCTCCTGCACGTCGATCACCGTGGACGGCACCAGTGACAGGGCTCCGCCGCGATCGCAGAAGACGAGCCGGCTGGTGAGCGGCATCCGCCAGATGGTCGCTCGGAGGTTCGCCCGGGCCCTCGCCTCCGGGCGATCCGGCCACAGCCGCTCCGCGAGCACAGCCCGGGGAGTCGCTCTGCCGCGCAGTGCCAGGAACGCCACGATCCGCGCAGCGGCCGGGGTGAGCAGCTGGATCGAGTCGTCGACCAGCAAGGAGAAGTGTCCCAGGAGGTGGAGGTGAGCGACGCTCGAGAGCTGCGGCGCGTGGCCGTCACTGCCGGCGTCGGACGGCCAGTCGTCAGGCGGGCCCACTCGCACCTCCCCGCGTCTTGAGGTCAGGCGCAGGGTCGGCGAGCTCGCCAGGGTAACGACGGCGCTACCCTGCGTGAACCATGTAAGCCCACAAGGACCCTCGGGTCTAGGGCACGACCGGGCGATTGCCAGGGCGACTTGGTGTCGTCGAGACCCGGGGTGAGCTTTCAGGGCGCCGCAGAAGCTCGAGCCTGCGCATGACCTCGCCGAGCGCGAGTACAGTTTCCTGGACCGCTGCACCCGCGCTGCCGAACGGAATGCCCCCATGCGCCGTCCCCTGCTGTTCTGTGTCCCTGCCCTCGCCGCGCTCCTGCTCAGCGGCGGGGCACCGGCCCCGGCCGAGCCGCGCACCGCAGAGCGGACCGCGCTGCCGGCCGCCGCCCTGCCGGCCCCCACGACCACGCACCATTTCGTCGCCAACCTGCACGGCGCCGCCGCCGAGCCGCGGCGGACAGGCTTCAACATCTTCGACACCGGCTCCTCGTCGCAGCAGGTCGACGCCCTGCCGACCGGGGTCCGCGCGATGGTGTGGCTGGGCCAGAAGTGCCCCACCGTGGCCGACGCCGCCTTCCGGAGCACGGTGCAGAGGCTGGCGACGGATCCGCGGGTCTTCGGCTACTACCTCTCCGACGAGCCGCACGTCGCGGACTGCCCGCAGGGCGCGCTGGCCCTGGCGAGCCGGGCCGGCTACATCCGCCAGGTGACCGGCGGCAAGCAACGCAGCTTCATCGTGCTCAGCAAGCCGGAGGACTACCCGGCGTTCCGGCCGAGGATCAGCCTGGTCGACATGGTCGGGATCGACCCCTACCCCTGCTCGGTGCCGAACCCCGGCTGTGCCTTCGACAAGATCGACGAGAAGGTCGCCCTTGCCACCCGGAGCATCGCTCTCTCCCACATCGTGCCGGTCTACCAGGCCTTCGGGCAGTCGGCGGCCGAGAGCAACTACTACACCCTGCCGACCGCCGCGCAGATGAGCACGATGCTGGCGCACTGGGCGCGGCTGGTTCCGCACCCGAAGATGGACTACGCCTACGGGTGGGGCCACCAGACCTCGGCCAACCCGACCCTCACCGACTCGGCACCGCTGAAGAGCCTGTTCAGCAGCTACTTCGCGGGCTGAACGCGGGACGCGGCTCGTCCGCCTGACGTAGCCGCCCTCGCCCCGCTGGGCCATCTCGCGCGTCCGCTCGCCGGGCAGCGTGGGCACATGGACGGAGCCGTCGTCACAGCGTTGGGTCATGCCGGTCTGCGGGTAGACGCCCCCGGAGTGCGGCTGCTCGCCGACCCGTGGGTGTCGGCCGGAGGTGCCTTCCTCGGGTCCTGGTTCCCCTTCCCGGACAACGCGCACCTCGCGGGACCGCTGCTGGACGACGTCGACGTGGTGGTCGTGTCCCACGAGCACCTCGACCACCTGGACCTCGACTACCTCGCGGGCCTGCCGCAGTCGGTCCCCGTCGTCGTACCCCGCTACCCCTCCGCGATCATGGAGCGGCGGCTGCGCACCGCCGGCCGCACGCGTGTCGTGGTCCTGGACGCGTGGCAGCGCTACCCCCTCGGCAGCGGTGGCGACTGGCTGACCGTCATACCCGAGCAGTGCCCGATGAGCCACGACGCCGCGGTCCTGATCTCCGTCGCCGGCACGTCGGTGCTGCACACCAACGACGCCCGCATCTCGCTGAGCCAGGTCCGTC
>JAWWPF010000032.1:0-53929 GCA_033850795.1 Nocardioidaceae bacterium
GGGGACCACGCCACCGCCGAGCACCCGGTCCAGCTCCGGGACGCCGCTGGTGCGGGCCCGGGAGTCCTCGGCGGGGACCTGGCCGATCGGCACGGCCGGGGAGCTCACCGGCCCGGCCGACGTCCGCCCGGCCGGCTGCCCGGCCGCCTCGGACACGCTGCCCCAGGTCTGGCACTCGCCGCACCGGCCCACCCACTTCGCGGTCTCCCACCCGCACTCCGAGCACCGGTGGCTCGGCCTGGCCTGTCGCACTCTGCTCATGCGTCCGACGGTAGGGCAGTGCGCCGACATTCCCCGGGAGGCTGCACCGCCGCTTCGACGGCGGATCGGGTCGCCACATGAGAGCATTCGATCGATCCAGACCACAGCCACGCACCGTCCGGGGGGAGACCGGCAATGTCGACGCCGGCCAGGCACACCGACAGCGCGCCGACCCTGGCGACCGTGGCCGAGGAGGCCGGGGTGTCCCGGCAGACGGTCTCCAACGCCCTCAACAGCCCGGACCTCCTGCGTCCCGACACCCTCGTGCGGGTCCAGCAGGCCATCGACAAGCTCGGCTACTCCCCGAACCGGGCCGCGCGAAGCCTGCGGACCCGGTCCTCGCAGCTGATCGGGCTCCGGGTGGACCCCGCGGTCGAGGACACCGCCAACGCGCTGATGGACCGGTTCGTGCACTCCCTGGTGGAGAGCACCGAGGTGGCCGGCTACCACGTCCTGCTCTTCACCGCGGGGGCGGACGACGACGCCAACGAGCCCTACGACGCGCTCCTGCGGTCCGCGGCGGTCGACGCGTTCGTGGTGACGGACACCTTCCGCGGCAACCCCCACGCGGACTGGCTCAGCAGGCAGGGGGTCCCGTTCGTGGCGTTCGGCCGGCCCTGGGACGAGCCCGCCGCGCCCCATCCGTGGGTGGACGTGGACGGGCGGGCCGGGGTGACCCTTGCCGTCGACCACCTGGTGGAGCGGGCACACAGCCGCATCGCCTGGGTGGGCTGGCAGAAGGGGTCCTTGATCGGCGAGGACCGGCGCAGCGGGTGGGTGGCCCGCATGCACGAGCACGGCCTGTCCACGAGCCGGCTGTCGGCGCGGGGGGACGACTCGCTGGAGTTCGGCCAGCGCGCGGCCCACGCCCTGCTGGACGTGAGCCCGGACGACCGGCCGACCGGCTTCGTCTGCGCGAGCGACACCCTGGCGATGGGGATCATCCGGGCCCTCGCCGACCGCGGCCTGGTGCCGGGCCACAACCTGGCCGTGGTCGGCTTCGACGACTCCATCGCCGCCCAGGTCTGCACTCCCGCCCTCACGTCCGTCCGGCAGCCCCTGGAGCAGGTCGCGGTCGAGGTGGTCCGCTTCCTCGGCGAGCTGCTCGCCCACCGGCCCATCGAGAACCCCTCCCTGGTGCTGACGCCGACCCTCAGCGTCCGCGCGACGAGCTAGAACTCTCGCCACCACAGGTTGACCGCGTAGTCCACCCGCGTCCCGGCGTGCTCGCCGAGCACCTCCGCGGCGACCGCCTCGCTCAGCTCGATGCGTACGACGGACTCCAGCTCGGCTCGCGTCGCGAACCGCCACTCGATGTCCAGAGCCCTCCTCTGCCACCCGTGGAGGGACCAGAAGCGCTCCACCTCCGCCGGGTCCACGCTCGGGTATCCGCGCCTGAACCAGGAGCCGAAGGTGCTCCGCGAGGCGTCGTTGTCGACGACGAACGCGGTCCCGCCACGTCTCATGATCCGGTCCAGCTCGCGCAGGCCGGGCTCGCAGCCCGGCCCGAAGAAGTACGCCCACCTGGCCTGCATGACGTCCACGGACGCCGGAGAGAGCGGGATCCGCTGCGCCGTACCCGAGTGCACGGAGACGTTCGCCAGCCGTCGGGTACGGCGGGCCGCCAGCCGCAGCAGGTCCGGATGCGGCTCGACGCCGTAGACCCGTCGCGCCTGCTCGGCCCAGCGGGGCAGGTGGAAGCCGGTCCCGCAGCCCAGGTCCAGCAGGTCGCGGCCCGACCACCCGGGCTCGCCGAGAACCTCGCGCATCGCCGTCTCGATGACTCCGTCCGGGTCGGCCGAGCGGTTCTCGAGCTCATAGGTCTCGGTGTGGTGCCAGATGTTGGGGCTCGGGACCGCGCCCTCGAGCGGCGGCATGCGACTGGGCCCGACGTCAGATCCGGACGATGCCGCGCGGGGTGCGGAACTGCACCGCCGTCACCCCGGGCGCTCCGTTGGGGGCGACCCAGTCGACGAGCACGTCCTCGAGCGGACCCTCCACGCAGTTGCCCAGCCAGTCGTCGACGCGGGCAGGGTCCCCGGCGATCTCCAGCGCCTCGAGGTGCACCCTGCCGGAGCCCCCGGCGCTCGGGTGCTGGTGGGGCGGGCACTGCCACTGCACGAAGAACGGCAGCTGCGGGTCGGCCTGGAGCCCGCGCACGCCGATCTGGCGCCAGCGGAGCTCGACACCGTCGGGCCGGTGCCGGTTGCCCTGCACGGAGTCGCGGCCGAGCCGGGCCTCGACCTTGCCGATGTCCTGCACGGACACCACCCAGCCGAGCCAGCCGCCGCCCAGCGAGGAGCGGGCCCGCACCGCCTGCCCGAAGGGCGCCTTGTCCGACGCCGGGTGGTCGAGCACCTCGACGACCTCCACGTAGGTCCCGGCGGAGAGCGGCAGGATCATGTTGCGGGTGCCGAAGCGCGGGTGGATGCCGCCGTCGTGGAACTCCTCGCCGAGCAGGGCGCCGATCCGGTAGGCCGTTCCCCAGAGCCCCTCCGGCCCGGCTGCGTACGAGACGTGGTCCAGGCGCATACCGAGCATTCTCACCACTTCTCGGGCTCGCGAGGACACCGGGGTGGACTCCCGCGGCTCTTGTGCGAGTCGCCTCACGGGTGAAAAGTGGTCCCCGGCTCACAACGTGAGGAGGCGTGACGTGGCAGGCAGAACAGCATCGGGTCCGCCCTCGAAAGAGGGGGTGCCGGTGGCCGAGCAAGCCGCCGCGATCCGCAACGTGGTCCTCGTCGGGCCCGCGGGCTCAGGGAAGACGACACTGGTCGAGACGCTTCTGGTCTCGGCCGGTGTGCTGAACAGGGCGGGGTCCACCACCGACGGGACCACGGTCTGCGACTTCGACGAGTCGGAGCAGCGGCAGCAGAGGTCGGTGGGGCTGGCCCTGGCGCCGCTGGTGCACTCGGGCGTGAAGGTCAACCTGCTGGACACCCCCGGCTACGCCGACTTCGTCGGTGAGCTGCGCGCCGGCCTGCGGGCCGCCGACTGCGCCATGTTCGTGCTGGCCGCCAACGAAGGGGTGGACGAGCCCACCCGGACCCTGTGGCGCGAGTGCGCCGAGGTGGGGATGCCCCGCGTGGTGGTGATCACCAAGCTGGACCATGCGCGAGCCGACTACGACGGCGTCGTCCTGGCGGCGCAGGACGCGTTCGGCGACAAGGTGCTGCCGGTCTACCTCCGCGAGGGCGACCGCCTGGTGGGCCTGATCACCGGGGACCACGCGCACGACGACCAGCGCGGTGCCCTGATCGAGGGGGTCATCGAGGAGTCCGAGGACGAGACGCTCATGGAGCGCTACCTCGGTGGGGAGGAGGTGGACGCCAAGCTGCTCGTCGACGACCTCGAGCGAGCGGTCGTCCGCGGCTCGTTCCACCCCGTGCTCCCCGTCGACTCCTCGACCGGCGTGGGCGCGCGTGAGCTGCTCGACCTCGTGGTCGCGGGGCTCCCCTCGCCTCTCGAGCGCCCCGCGCCCGAAGTCTTCACGCCGGCCGGCAAGCAGGGCCCAGCACTGCGCTGCGACCCCGAAGGGCCGCTGGTCGCCGAGGTGGTCAAGACGACGAGCGACCCCTACGTGGGCCGGGTCAGCCTGGTCCGGGTCTTCTCCGGCACCCTGCGCCCGGATGCCACGGTCCACGTCTCGGGCCACCTCAGCGACTTCTACGGCGAGGAGCGGGGACGGCTCGCCGGGCACGAGGACCACGACGAGGACGAGCGGATCGGTGCGCTGTCGATCCCGCTCGGCAAGGTGCAGCGCCCCGCCGACCAGGTGGTGGCGGGCGACATCTGCGCCATCGGGAGGCTGAGCCGGGCCGAGACGGGCGACACCCTCTCGGACAAGGAGCAGCCGCTGGTTCTGCGGCCGTGGAACATGCCGGAACCCCTGCTGCCGCTCGCGATCCAGGCCCGCGCCAAGACCGACGAGGACAAGCTCGGCCAGGGGCTGCAGCGGCTGGCGGCCGAGGACCCGACGCTCCGGATCGAGCACAACGCCGAGACGCACCAGATCGTGCTGTGGACCATGGGCGAGGCGCATGCCGACGTGCTCCTCGACCGGCTCGAGCACCGGCACGGGGTGGCCGTGGACCAGGTCGAGCTGCGGGTCCCGCTGCGGGAGACGTTCGCCGGCCCCGCCACCGCCCACGGCCGGCACGTCAAGCAGTCCGGCGGCCACGGCCAGTTCGCGGTGTGCGACATCCAGGTCGAGCCGCTCCCCGGCGGCTCCGGGTTCGAGTTCGTCGACAAGGTCGTCGGTGGCGCCGTCCCTCGGCAGTTCATCCCGTCCGTGGAGAAGGGCGTCCGGGCCCAGATGGAGCGCGGCGTGGTCGCCGGCTACCCGCTGGTCGACATCCGGGTCACCCTCGTCGACGGGAAGTCGCACAGCGTCGACTCCTCGGACATGGCGTTCCAGACGGCGGCGGCGCTGGCCCTGCGCGAGGCCGCCTCCTCCGCACAGACCTGTCTCCTCGAGCCGGTGGACGAGATCGCCGTCCTGGTCCCTGACGACCTCGTCGGCACGGTGATGAGCGACCTCTCGGGGCGGCGCGGCCGGGTCACCGGCAGCGAGTCGGTCGGTGGTGACCGCACGCTGGTGCGGGCCGAGGTCCCCGAGGTGGAGATCACCCGCTACGCCGTCGACCTGCGCGCGTTCTCCCACGGCGCCGCCTCGTTCACCCGGACCTTCGCCCGCTACGAGCCCATGCCGGGCAACGTGGCCGCGAAGATAGTCGGCTGACCCCTCAGCGCGGGTCGGCGGGGTGCAGGGCCAGCGCGGACCGTGAGGCCAGGTGGGCCTCGCAGTGCCCGACCAGCTCGTCGTAGGCCGCCTGCCCCATCAGCTCGACGAGCTCGGCGGCGTTCGACACGTACACCGGCTGCTGAGCCACGTGCGCCTCGGTGTTGCCCGAGCAGTACCAGTCCAGGTCGTGGCCGCCCGGCCCCCACCCGCGGCGGTCGTACTCGCCGATGGTGACCTCGGTGTACGCCGTGCCGTCGGGCAGCTCGACGTCGCGGAACGTGCGCCGGACCGGCAGCTGCCAGCACACGTCCGGCTTCGTCTCGAGGGGATGCCTGCCGAGGCGCAGCGCCAGCCCGTGCAGCGCGCAGCCCTCCCCACCCGCGAAGCCCGGCCGGTTCAGGAAGATGCAGGCACCTTCGTGGACCGCGGTCTTGCGGTCACCGTCCTCGTCGGTGTCGACCCACGAGCTGCGGCGCGCCGTACCCGCCTTGTGGAACTGCCAGTGCCCGGGGTCGAGCTGCTTGACGTAGCCGCGAACCCGCTTCTCGTCGTCCTCGTCGGAGAAGTGCGCGCCCAGCGTGCAGCACCCGTCGTCGGGGCGCCCGGCGTAGATGCCTGCGCAGCCCTGGCCGAAGATGCACATCCATCGCGACGTCAGCCAGGTGAGGTCGCACTTGAACATCTGGGCGTCGTCCGCGGGATCAAGGAACTCGACGAAGGCGCGCGGGATGACGAGGTCGGTCTCGGGCACGCGGGCCACCCTACGTCGCGCACTAAGGTTCAGGGCATGAGGCTGGGCGTGCTGGACATCGGCTCCAACACCGGGCACCTGCTGGTGGTCGACGCCAGGGGCGGCGCGGCGCCGATGCCCGCCTACTCCCACAAGGAGCCGCTGCGGCTCGCCGAGCACCTCGACGACTCCGGGTGCGTGGACGAGGCCGGGGTCGACGCGCTGGTCGACTTCGTGTCCTCCGCGGTCGTGGTGGCCGAGGACAAGGGCTGCGCCGAGCTGGCCGGGTTCGCGACCTCCGCGGTGCGGGACGCCGCCAACTGCGACGAGGTGCTGGGACAGGTGCGCGCCACCACCGGGGTCGAGATCGAGGTGCTGGCGGGCGACGACGAGGCCCGGCTGACCTTCCTCGCCGTACGCCGGTGGTTCGGCTGGTCCTCGGGGCGGCTGGCGGTCTTCGACATCGGCGGCGGGTCGCTGGAGCTGGCCGTCGGCTCGGACGAGGCGCCGGACGTGGCGCAGTCGCTGCCGCTGGGGGCCGCACGCCTGACCCGTGAGCACCTCCGGGGCGGTGCCGACCCCGACGTGGTCCGGGATCTGCGCCGGATGATCCGGGCCGTCATCGCGCGCGACGCCGGCCCGGTGACCCGGGCGGCACCGGACCACTCGGTGGCGACCTCGAAGACGTTCCGGTCGCTGGCCCGCATCTGCGGCGCCGCGCCGAGCGCGGAAGGGCTGCGGGTGCGCCGGGTCCTGGACGCGGAGACGCTGCGGGGCATGCTCCCCAAGCTGCTCGCCATGTCCTCCGCGGACGTGGCCGCCCTGCCGGGCGTCTCACCGAGCCGGGCCCACCAGATCGTCGCCGGGGCGCTCGTCGCCGACGCGGTGATGGACCTCTTCGACCTCGCCGAGCTGGAGATCTGCCCCTGGGCGCTGCGGGAGGGGATCATCCTCGAGCGGCTCGACCGGATCGGCGTGCGCGGTTGATCGCCCTGTCCACGGCCTCGGTCTACCCCGAGTCCACCGCCGACGGCTTCGAGCTCGCCTCGCGGCTCGACTACGACGCCGTCGAGGTGATGGTCGGGATCGACCCGATCAGCCAGGAGGTCGACGCGGTGCGGCACCTCTCGGAGCACTACGGGATGCCGGTGTGCGCGGTGCACGCGCCGTGCCTGCTGATCACCCAGCGGGTCTGGGGCACCGAGCCCTGGGGCAAGCTGGAGAAGAGCGCCGAGATGGCGGCCGCGGTGGGCGCCGACGTGGTCGTCGTACACCCCCCGTTCCGGTGGCAGCGGGAGTACGCCCGCGGCTTCGTGGCCGGCATCGCGGAGATCGAGCAGCGGACCGGGGTCGCGTTCGCGGTGGAGAACATGTACCCCTGGCGGGCCCCCCGGCGCGAGATGGAGGCGTACGCCCCGAGCTGGGACCCCTCGGAGCAGGACTACGCGCACACCACGATCGACCTGTCCCACACCGCGGTGTCGCGCTCGGACCCGGTCGAGATGGCCCGACGGCTCGGGTCGCGGCTGCGGCACGTGCACCTGACCGACGGCACCGGCTCGGCCAGGGACGAGCACCTGGTCCCGGGGCGGGGCACGCAGCCGGTCGCGGAGCTGCTCGAGCACCTGGCCGGCGAGCGGTTCGAGGGCCACCTGGTCGTGGAGATCAACACCCGCAAGGCCGCGGACCGGCAGGCCCGGGAGCTCGACCTGATGGAGGCGCTGGCCTTCGCCCGGCTCAACTTCGCGGCCGCGCCCGAGCCCCGATGAGCGCTCCGGCCCGCGGCCGAGGCCGCCGACCGGGCGGCCCGGACACCCGCGGCGCGATCCTGCTCGCGGCGCGCAGGTCCTTCGCCGACAAGGGCTTCGGGAGTACGACGATCCGCGCCGTTGCCGCGGAGGCCGAGGTCGACCCGGCTCTGGTGCACCACTACTTCGGGTCCAAGGACGACCTGTTCCTCGCCGCCCTGGAGATCCCCGTCGACCCGCGCGCGCTGCTGCCCACGGTCTTCGAGGGCGGTGTGACCGGTGCCGGCGAGCGGCTGCTGCGGATCTTCCTGTCCGTGTGGGACGACCCCCGCGCGCGGCTGCCGCTGATCGCCCTGGTGCGCAGCAGCCTGGTGCAGGAGGGCCCGGAGAGCCTGCTGCAGCAGGGCATCCTGCGGATGATCCTCGAGCCGCTGCGGACCGCGTTGCCCTCGGCGGAGGCCGACAGGCGGGTCCAGCTGGTGATCAGCCAGATGGCCGGCCTGGTGATGACGCGCTACCTGCTCGCCCTGGAGCCGCTGGCCTCGATGCCGGCCGACGAGGTCGTCGCCTGGGTGGCGCCGACGCTTCAGCGCTACCTGGACGGGCCGCTTCCGGCGGGGTGACTCGGGGTTGAGGCGGGTCCTTGGGCCGGTCGTTGGGTTGGTCGTTGGGTTGGTCGTCGGGTTGGTCGTCGGCGAGCCAGCCGTCGGGTGACTTCGGGGGCGCCAGCGGACCCCAGATGAGCTCATGCGTGGTCTCCGAGCGCCGGGGACCGCTCGTTCGGCATTTCTGGCGCCGGCTGTCACGACGCACCCGCCAAAACCGGCACACCCCTGCCGTTGTTACGTCGGGGATGTGCCGGTTTACCCGGGGCCCCTGGTAATCGGCCGAGCGAGCCGACCGGCCGGCGGCCCACGCCAGTGCAGCTCGGCTCTTGACGTGGAGCCCCCACGGCCCCAGAATTCAACACATGATGAATAACGAGCCGGTGCTCGACGTACGCGACCTGGTGGTGCAGCGTGGACGGGTCCACGCCATCCGGGAGCTGAGCTTCTCGATGCGGGCCGGCGAGGTCACCGGCCTCCTCGGGCCGTCCGGGTGCGGCAAGTCGACACTGATGCGGGCCGTCGTGGGCGTGCAGGTCCTCACCAGCGGGACCGTCGAGGTCCTCGGGCTGCCTGCCGGCGACCGGCGGCTGCGCGACCGGGTCGGCTACGTGACCCAGGCGCCCAGCGTCTACGACGACCTCACGGTGACCGAGAACCTGCGCTTCTTCTGCCGCGTGCTCGGCGCCCCCGCAAGCGAGGTGGACCGCTGCATCGTCGCGGTCGACCTCGGGTCGCACCGGGACCAGGTCGTCTCACGGCTCTCCGGCGGGCAGCGGTCCCGCGTCTCGCTGGCGGTGGCGCTGCTCGGCAGCCCGGAGCTGCTGGTCCTCGACGAGCCGACCGTGGGTCTGGACCCGGTGCTTCGCCGGGACCTGTGGGCGATGTTCCACGAGCTCGCGGCGGGCGGGACCGGCGTGCTGGTCTCGAGCCACGTGATGGACGAGGCCGAGCGCTGCGACCGGCTGCTGCTGATGCGGGACGGGGCGCTGCTCGCCGTGGACACGCCGCAGGCGCTCCTGCAGCGGACCGGCACCGAGGACGTCGAGTCGGCGTTCCTGTCCCTGGTCGACGGGACGAGGGAGGCGGCATGAGCCCGCGGATCACCGGCGCCATCGCGGCCCGGGTCCTGATCCAGCTCCGCCGGGACCGCCGCACGCTGGTGATGCTCCTCGCGCTCCCGTGCCTCATCCTCACCCTGCTCTGGTGGATGTTCCACGGACCCGGCGCCGGCACGGGCTTCGACACCCTCGGGCCGCCACTGCTGGCGCTCATCCCGTTCGTGGTGATGTTCCTGGTGACCTCGGTGACCACGCTCCGCGAGAGGTCCACCGGGACGCTGGAGCGGTTGCTGGCGATGCCCACCGGGAAGGGGGACTTCCTCGGCGGGTACGCGCTCGCCTTCGGGCTGGTGGCCACGGTCCAGTCGGTCCTCGCGGTGCTGCTGTGCCACTGGGTGCTGGGCCTGCAAGTCTCCGGGCCGGTGTGGATGCTCGTCGTGGTGGCCGTGGTCGACGCCGTCCTCGGCACCGCCCTGGGCCTGTTCGTGTCGGCGTTCGCGCGCACGGAGTTCCAGGCCGTGCAGTTCATGCCCCTGCTGGTGATCCCGCAGATCCTCCTCTGCGGCCTGTTCATCCCCCGCGACGCCATGCCGAGGGTCCTCGAGGCGGTCTCCGACGTGCTTCCGCTGTCCTACGCCGTGGACGCGATGACCGCCGTCTCCACCACTGCCGGCAGCGGCTTCGGCGGCGTCGACCGGTCGGTGTGGTCCGACATCGCCGTCGTGGTGGCCTTCGCGCTGGCCGGCCTCGCCCTCGGCGCGGCCACCCTGCGCCGGCGTACTCCCTGAGCAGCCCGGCCTCGGCACCGGGCTGGTACGGCGTAGCCTGGGCTCGGCTGCGCCTGGCAGCCGGAGGCTGAACCGCCTGGAGGGGACACGTGTTACGGCAGCCGTTGCTGATGCTCGCCCGCAGCGACAAGGTCAAGCAGGTCATCACCGGCATGCCGGTGTCGAACGGCATCGTCGCGCGCTACGTCCCCGGTGAGTCCACCGACGAGGCCGTGCGGGCATCAGGCGACCTGATCGCCTCGGGTCTGCACGTGACGCTGGACTTCCTCGGTGAGGACACGGTGGACCGCGAGCAGGCCGAGCACACCGTCGCGGCGTACCTCGACGTCCTCCGGGCCCTCTCGGAGAAGGGGCTCTCGCGCAACGCCGAGGTCTCGGTCACTCTCTCCGCGATCGGCCAGGCGCTTCCCGACGAGGGCGAGACGGTCGCCGTCGAGAACGCCCGGACCATCTGCCACGCGGCGCGCAACGCCGGCACGACGGTGACCCTCGACATGGAGGACCACACCACCACGGACTCGACGCTGTGCATCCTTCGCGAGCTCCGCAACGACTTCCCGGAGACGGGCGCGGTCGTGCAGGCCTACCTGCGACGCACCGAGGCCGACTGCCGCGACCTGGCCTACGAGGGCTCGCGGGTGCGGCTGTGCAAGGGCGCCTACAACGAGCCGGAGTCGGTCGCGTTCACCGACAAGCACGACGTGGACAAGTCCTACGTCCGGTGCCTGAAGGTGCTGATGGCCGCCGAGGGCTACCCGATGATCGCCTCGCACGACCCGCGGATGGTCGACATCGCCGGTGCCCTGGCGACCCGCCACGGGCGCGCGCAGGGGAGCTACGAGTACCAGATGCTCTACGGCATCCGCCCCGACGAGCAGCGGCGTCTCGCCGAGGCGGGCGAGAAGGTGCGCGTCTACCTGCCCTACGGCCAGGAGTGGTACGGCTACCTGATGCGCCGGCTCGCCGAGCGGCCGAGCAACCTCTCCTTCTTCGTGCACTCGCTGGTGTCCAAGAAGTAGGAGGTCGCGCCGTGCCGGACCCGATCGTCGCCATCATCGGCGCAGGCGTGATGGGCGAGACCCTGCTCTCGGGGCTGATCCGGGCCGGCCGCCGACCGCAGGAGCTGCTCGTCGGCGAGAAGCGCCGCGAGCGGGCCCACGAGCTCGAGGAGCGGTACGGCGTCAGCGTCGTCGGCAACACCGAGGCGGCCGAGAAGGCGGGCACGCTGGTGCTGGTCGTGAAGCCGCAGGACATGGCCGACGTGCTGGACGAGCTGGCGCCCGTCGTACGCCCGGGGCAGCTGGTGGTCTCGCTCGCGGCGGGCATCACCACCGCGTTCGTGGAGGCGCGGCTGCCCGACCGGGTCGCCGTGGTGCGGGTGATGCCGAACACCCCGGCGCTGGTGGACGAGGGTATGGCGGCGATCTCCCGGGGCTCGCACTGCGACGAGTCGCACCTCGCCGAGGTGGAGTCCCTGATGGCCTCGACCGGCCGGGTCATCCGGGTCCCGGAGCGGCAGCAGGACGCGGTCACCGCGATCAGCGGCTCAGGACCGGGCTACATCTTCTTCGTGGTGGAGTCGATGATCGAGGCGGGCGTGCACCTCGGCCTGCCCCGGGCGACCGCGGCCGAGCTCGTGGTGCAGACCGTCGTCGGCTCGGCCAAGCTGCTGCGCGACACCGGCGAGCACCCGGTGGTGCTCCGCGAGCGGGTGACCTCGCCCGGCGGCACGACGGCCGCGGCGCTCCGGCAGCTCGAGGACCACAAGGTCAGGGCCGCGTTCCTGGTCGCGATCGAGGCCGCCCGGGACCGGTCCCGGGCGCTCGCCGAGGGCATGGACTGATGACCGGACCGGCGTGCGTCGTGTTCGACCCGACGCTGACCGACTACGACTTCGGGCCGTCCCACCCGATGGCCCCGGTCCGGGTGGACCTGACCATCGCCCTCGCCCGCGAGCTGGGCGTCCTCGCCCCGGTGGACGGCGGACCCGGGTTGGTCACGGTCGCTGCGCCCGTCGCGGACGACGAGCTCCTCGCCACGGTCCACGACCCGGCGTACATCGATGCGGTGCGGCTGGCCGGCAAGGACCCCTACCGGGTCGTCGAGGAGCGCGGGCTGGGGACCGAGGACAACCCCACCTTCGTGGGCATGCACGAGGCGTCGGCCCACGTCGTCGGCGCGACCGTCGAGGCGGCCCGCCGGGTCTGGACCGGCGAGCGGGTGCACGCGGCGAACCTGTCCGGGGGCCTGCACCACGCCATGCCGGGCAAGGCCAGCGGCTTCTGCGTCTACAACGACGTCGCGGTCGGGATCCGGTGGCTGCTCGACCACGGCGCGAGCAAGGTCGCCTACGTCGACGTCGACGTGCACCATGGCGACGGTGTGGAGCGGGTGTTCTACGACGACCCGCGGGTGCTGACCATCAGCCTCCACGAGACCGGCCAGATGCTGTTCCCGGGCACCGGCTTCCCGACCGACACCGGTGGCCGTGGCGCGGAGGGCAGCGCGGTCAACGTGGCGTTGCCGCCAGGCACCTCCGACGCGGGCTGGCTGCGTGCCTTCCACGCCGTCGTGCCGCCGCTGGTGCGGGAGTTCGCCCCCGACGTGCTGGTCACCCAGGACGGCTGCGACTCCCACGTCGAGGACCCGCTCGCGCACCTGAACCTGACCGTCGACGGCCACCGGGCGGCGTACCTCGCCCTGCACGACCTCGCCCACGAGGTGTGCGACGGCCGATGGGTCGTGACCGGCGGCGGCGGCTACGCGGTGGTGGACGTCGTCCCGCGGTCCTGGACGCACCTGCTCTCGATCGTGGGCGGCGCGCCGCTGGACCCGCGGACCCCGACGCCCGAGGCCTGGCGAGCCCACGTGCAGCGCGTGCTGGGCCGGAGCGGGCCGCTGCGGATGACCGACGGGCGGACACCGACCTACCGGGACTGGGAGCAGGGGTACGACCCCTCGGCCTGGCTGGACCGGGCCATCAACGCGACCCGCGAGGCGGTCTTCCCGCTCAACGGCATCCACCACCTGCCCTGAAGCAGGATCAGCAACCGCCCGGCAATCGCCGGGAAACCGCAAGATGTCCACCCGACACGCCGTACCGGATCGTAAAAACCGGCCCAACCGTCCCCGGCTCCCCAGCAGTCACACTAGGCTCGGTACTCACGAAGCACAGACGAAGGGTCTCCGGTGGGGAAGCCGGGGGGCGAATGTGCGCGAAAGTGCGGTGCATCATGGCCTCGAGCTCAGGTCCCACGGGTCGCCCCGGTGACATCTCGGAGGTGAGGTTCCTGACGGTCGCCGAGGTGGCGAGCGTCATGCGGGTCTCCAAGATGACGGTCTACCGGCTCGTCCACTCCGGCGAGCTGCCCGCGGTCCGGGTCGGCCGTTCCTTCCGGGTCCCCGAGGACGCCGTCAACGAGTACCTCAGGAAGAGCTTCTACCAGGCCGGCTGAGCTGCGTCAGAACCGCATCAGGTTCGCCGCCACCACCCAGGCGCCGTGCCCGTCGGGGGTCGCGCCGATCCCGATGTGCCGTGGGCTGCGACTGAGCAGCACCCGGCGGTGCGGCGTCGAGTGCATCCACAGGCCGACCAGCGTGCTCGGCGAGATGGCCCCGCGACCGAGGGTCTCGCCGACGTAGCGGGCTCGGCAGGTGCGGAGCAGCCGCCGCATGGACTGGTGCCTCAGCGACCGTTCCGCGGCGAGATGGGCGCTCCACCGGCCGGCGACCCGCTGCGCACAGGCCGAGCCCCGCAGCGGGCGCAGGTGGTGGCGACGGCGGGCCGAGTTGACCAGGCGCTGCACCTGCCGCCGGTAGGCGCGGCTGCTCATGACGGGGTGGGCCGCCGTGCTGACCAGCCGCATCGGGCCCTCGCCCGCACCGGCGAGCGCCGATCGGTCCGCGGCGGAGGCCGGGTCGGAAAGCATCCCGCTGGCTGCCACCACCGTGACGACGGTCGCGGTCAGGATCTTCTGCGCAGGACGCAGGGCTCTCATCATGTTCATGTCCCAAGGCCCCTCCCAAGGCCTCACGCGCACTGATCTCGAGGTCACTGCCGCATGGAGGGAGTCTCGGTCGTGGGCTCTCCGGACTTGAATGAGCGGGCGTGGACCAGTTTTCCGCCCCTGCGTCCCTGCCGTAGGCTGACGCTTTCCAACCAAGGTTCTCTCGCCCGGAAGGTGCATTAGTGGGTTCGGTAGTCAAGAAGCGTCGCAAGCGGATGGCGAAGAAGAAGCACCGCAAGCTCCTGAAGAAGACGCGCATCCAACGTCGCCGCCAGGGCAAGTAGCCCGGGCCGTCCGCAGGGGGTCAGGCGATGGGTCGCGTGGTTCTGGTCACCGGGGTCGCGGGCGACCTCGGTGGACGCTTCGCGCGCCGCATCGCCGGCGACCCCGAGGTGGACCGCGTGATCGGGGTGGACGTCCTGCCCCCTCGCACCGACCTCGGCGGCGTGGCCTTCGTCCGCGCCGACATCCGCAACCCGGTGATCGCCAAGGTGATCGCCGGCCAGGACGTCGACACCGTCGTGCACACGAGCGTGACGTCGTCGTCGGGGCGTGGCGGTGCGGGACGCTCCTCGGTCAAGGAGCACAACGTCATCGGGACGATGCAGCTGCTGGCCGCCTGCCAGCGCGCGCCCGGGGTCCAGCGGCTGGTGGTCAAGTCCTCCTCGTCGGTCTACGGGTCCTCCAGCCGCGACCCGGCCATGTTCACCGAGGACATGTCCGCCAAGCGCCTGCCACGATCGGGCTACCCGAAGGACGTCCTCGAGGTCGAGGGCTACGTCCGCGGCTTCGCGCGCCGGCGCCCCGACGTCACCGTGACCCTCCTGCGCGCGGCGGGCACCGTGGGGCCGAAGGTCTCCTCGCCGCTCACCGACTACTTCCGGCTGCCCGTCGTACCGACGGTGCTCGGGTACGACGCCCGGTTGCAGCTGCTGCACGAGGCCGACCTGCTCGCGGCCCTGCACCACGCCACGTTGGCCGGCGTGCACGGGACCTTCAACCTCGCGGGCGACGGTGTGCTCGTGATGTCGCAGGCGCTGCGCCGCCTCGGCCGTCCCCGCGTCTCGGTGCCGCCCTTCGCGCTGAGCGCGGCAGGAGCGGTGACCCGCACCGGCGGCCTACGGGGCATCCACGGCGACCTCACCGGCTTCCTGACGTTCGGCCGCGGCCTGGACACCAGCCGGATGTACGACGTCCTGGGGTTCTCCCCCCGCTACAGCACGGCCGCGGCCCTGGCCGACTTCGCAGGAGCTGGTGCACATGCCTGACGCGGAAGTGATCCCGCTCGGCACCCACGGCCGGCCGGGACGCGGGACCGGCAGCACGAAGCCGTCCTCGGCAGCCCGCACCCTGGCGACGCCCGGTCCACGGAAGAAGGCTGTCCCGCGAGCCGACGAGCGGCCGGAGCAGCCGTCGGACCGGGGCCCCCAGGTTGCGCCCCCGGAGCCGCCGGCCACCCCGGCGGACCCAGCGGACCTGGCGGACGACTGGCTCCAGGCCCTGACGGCCGCTGCCGTCGAGGTGTTCGGCGAGCAGTGGGAGCCGAGGGCAGCAGAGCTGCTGGCCTTCCTCCGCCGCCGGCTCACCGGCGAGTACGAGGTCGACGAGTACGGCTTCGACGCCGAGCTGACCCAGCGGTTCCTGCTCGCCGCGGTCCGCCCCCTGGCGGAGAAGTGGTTCCGCGTCGAGGTCCGTGGTGCCGAGAACATCCCGGCCGAGGGCGGTGCCCTGCTGGTCTCCAACCACTCCGGCACCGTCCCGATGGACGGCCTGGTGACGATGGTGTCGGTGCACGACCGCACCGGCCGCAACCTGCGCCCGCTCGGCGCCGACCTGGTCTTCCGGCTCCCCTTCATCGGCGAGCTGGCCCGCAAGAGCGGTGTCACGCTGGCCTGCAACGAGGACGCCCAACGGATGCTGAGCGGAGGAGAGCTCGTCGGGGTCTGGCCCGAGGGCTTCAAGGGCATCGGCAAGCCGTACTCCGAGCGGTACAAGCTCCAGCGGTTCGGCCGCGGCGGCTTCGTCTCGGCCGCCATCCGCACCGGCGTGCCGATCATCCCCTGCTCGGTCGTGGGCGCCGAGGAGACCTATCCGCTGATCGGGAACCTGCCGGCCCTGGCCCGGCTCCTCGGCATGCCGTACCTGCCGATCACCCCGTTCTTCCCCTGGCTGGGACCGCTGGGAATGGTGCCGCTGCCCTCGAAGTGGCTGATCGAGCTCGGGGAGCCGATCCGCACGGACACCTACGACGAAGGCGCGGCGGACGACCCGATGCTGGTCTTCAACGTGACGGACCAGGTCCGCGAGACCATCCAGCAGACGCTGTACTCGCTGCTCATGCAGCGCCGCTCCGTCTTCTACTGAGTTCCCCCCGGCCCGGGGTGCCGGGCCTTCTCCGAGGCCTTCTCCTGGGCCTTCTCCTGGCCCTCCACAGGACCTTCTACTGCGACTTCGGCACCTGCGAGGACTTCAGCCCCGACGGCGCCGAGCCGCCCGCGGGCTCCTGCGCGGCGCCACCGGGCTGCGCGGAAGACGCCCCCGAGGACGCCGCGGGCGACGGTTCCGCGACGGAGGGTGCCACGTTCTGCGAGGGCGGGTCCGAGGGCGGCGGCTCCGTCGGTGCCGCGTCGGTGGGGTCGGGAACCGAGGGGGCCGGGACCGAGGGTGCCGGGGCGGGGGTCGGCGGGACCGAGGGTGCGGGGTCCGAGGGTGCCTGGTCTGAGGGTGCCGGCGCGGAAGGTGCGGGCGCCGAGGCCTCCGGAGCCGAGGGCGTTGCCGGGACGGGCGCCGCGTCCGACGGCGCGGGGGTGGACGGAACCTCCGCGGCCGGTGCGGGGGCTGACACCACGGGGTCCGCAGCCGGGGTGGCAGCCTGGTCCACGGGCCCCGCAGGCGCCGGGGCGGTGGCCGGCGCGCCGAGGGGCAGGGCGGTGTCGACCGGAGGGAGTCCGAGGGGCGGTGCCAGGCCGATGAGGGCGATGACCCGGGCGGGGTCGCCACCGGGCGCCTCGGGCGGAACGTCGGCGACCACCGCCGGCGTGTCGCTGGTCGCGCCCGTGAGCTGCAGTGCGGTCGGCTCGCTGCCGTGGTGCTTCAGCGTCAGCGGCACGTGGAGCGGCGCGATGTCCGCGCAGTCGTCGCAGGCCACGCGGGCGTTGCCGTCGATGGCACCCAGGGTCGTCGCGGCGAACACCAGGTCCCTGTGGGCCTTCGGCGGGGTGTCCGAGGCGAAGTGCTTCAGGGTGTGCAGCTGGCTCGCGGCGAACTGCCGGACGGTGGCCACCGCCTTCGGGTTGCCGGTGATGCGGTACGAGCGCAGCATCAGGTCGGCGCCTTCGCCGGCCTGCTGGCTGAAGTCCTGCAGGGTGTGCGGGATCTCGGTGGCCCTGGTGACCGGTCCGGACTGGAGGAGGCCCTGCACCTCGTCGAGTCGCGTCGAGGCGTTCTGGAGGAGCTGGCGTCCGCGAGCGAACGCCGAGCCGGCGAGATCGACCTGGGCCTGCTCGATGCCTCGCTTCAGCGGGTAGAGCGCCTGACCGGGCAGCGCGCCCTCCGCGGCCGAAGCCATGCCGGCGGTGCCGCCGAGCACGATGGACACCGTCGCCGCGGCCACCAGCCTCCGCTCCCTGCCGCTGCGCGGGTGGTCCGGCACCAGCGGGGCGGTCTCGTGCCTGACCAGGCCGGTCGCGGCTTCGGCCATCAGCCGGTCGCGGAGGCCCGCGGTGAAGGCGGGCCGAGGCGTCGGTTCGGCCTCGGAGCGGGCGCGCAGGCCGGCGACGAGCTCCAGCAGCCGGGCCTGCTCCATGCCGACACCCACCTCGACCGGCGTGCCGGGCGCGGCAGACCTCTCGACAAGCGCGGCGAACTCCTCGGCGCGCCTTCGGGAGCGGAAGACGGGGCTCATCTGGGGGATCCTTGGGGCGACGTCCGGGCTGTCAGGTGTGTCCGTAGATGTAACGAGCGACGGACGGCTCGGGTTACGCGGCTCATCGCACACCGTCCGGCAGGAGCTTGGCGAGGTTGCGGACCGCGCGGAGCTGGAGCTGCTTCACCGCGCCTGCCGAGCGCCCGAGCACCTTGGCCGTCTCCGCGATCGAGAGACCCTGCAGGAACCTCATGATCAGGCACTCCTGCTGCTCGTGCGGCAGCTCCTTGAGGGCTGCCAGCAGGGCGTCGTTGGTCAGGGCGGCCAGCACGGCGCTGTCCGGGCCCTCGGTCCAGCCGTCGTGCAGGGACATGTCCTCGGTGGTCTGCTCGAGGCGGGTCCGCCCCGCCTTGAAGTGGTCGGCGGTCAGGTTGCGGGCGATCGTGACGAGCCAGGCGCCGAAGTCCTTGCCCTGCCACCGGAAGGACCCCATGCTCCGCAGGGCGCGCAGGAACGTCTCCGACGTCAGGTCCTCGGCCAGCTGGACCGACCCGACACGGTAGTAAATGAATCGATACACCGACAGGTGGTAGTGGTCGTAGAGGAGGCCGAACGCCTCGGCGTCACCGGACCGGGCGAGCTCCACGAGCGCGACGAGCCTGGTGTCGGCGGGCTCCGCGGACTGCGTGGACCCGCGGGGCGCAGAGCCGGACGGGAACCCTTCGGACGACGGCCAAGACGGGTCCCTGGCCTCACCCGGGCGGTCCACCCCCACGGCTTCGGAGAGCAGCCACGGGGCAGCGGCGCCTCCGGGCCACGCGCCGGCCCCGGCTGCCGCGGGGAGGGCAGGGTCGAGCGCCAGACGGATCGCCAGCCTCAGCCTCGCCAGCCCGGCGCGCACATCCTGGTCCCGCGACACATCGGACTCCCTCCCCGGACGCGCCGACGTCTGCCGACCCGCACCGGGTGCCATCCCCAGGTGATTCAGCCAAGACTAGGGGTGGCGCCGGGATCTGTGAACCTCACCGGACCTTGCGGTGGATCGCCACGGCGGCCGCGACTGCTCCGGTGACGGCTCCGGCCAGCCCGGCGCCGAGGAGCCCGATCCGGGCCGCCTTGCGACCGGTGCGGTAGTCGCGGACCCGCCAGCCGTGCGCGCGGGCGTGGTCCCGGAGCCGGTTGTCCGGGTTGATCACGACCGGGTCGCCCACCAGGTTCAGCATGGGGAGGTCGTTGTAGGAGTCGGAGTAGGCCGAGCACCGGCGCAGGTCGAGGCTCTCACGCTCGGCGAGCGCGGCCACCGCCTCGGCCTTGGCCTGCCCGTGCAGCATCTCGCCGACGAGACGGCCGGTATAGACACCGTCCACGTGCTCCGAGACCGTGCCGAGCGCCCCGGTCAGTCCGAGCCGGCCGGCGATGATCCGGGCGATCTCGATCGGAGCCGCCGTGACCAGCCAGACCCGCTGGCCCTGGTCGAGGTGCAGCTGGGCGAGTGCTCGAGTGCCGGGCCAGATGCGGTGCGCCATCGCCTCGTCGAAGATCTCCTCGGCAAGGTCCTCGAGCTCGCTGGCCCGGTGGCCCTTGATGAAGGCGAGCGCGGACGCCCGGGCCTCGGCCACGTGGTCCGGGTCCTCGACCCCGGCGAGCCGGAAGTAGGCCTGCTTCCAGGCCGCGCCCAGGATGTCGCGGGTGGTGAAGAACTCCCGCCGGTGGAGCCCTCGGGCCAGGTGGAAGATCGAGGCGCCCTGCATGATCGTGTTGTCGACGTCGAAGAAGGCCGCCGCCCCCGGGTCCGGCGGGACGGCGAGGGACGACTCCACCTCGGCCACCGCGGCGGCCGCCTCACCGGCGAGCGCGGACCGGCTCCGAAGGTCCTGTGGAGCAGCCACAGCGTCACCCTAGTGCCCCGGGGCGGCGGTCGCCCTGTGCCACACTCGCGCGTGTGACGGTCCATCTCGCCGACCTCCTGTCGCGAGCGGCAACCGAGTCCGGCAGCCGTACGGCGCTCGTGGACGTCGTGTCGGGACGCCGGCTCACCTGGGCCGAGCTGGACCGGGAGGCGGACCTGGTCGCCCGCGGCCTGAACGCCATGGGGCTGGTCGCGGGGTACCGAGTGGTGATCGCCATGGTGAACCGGGTCGAGCTGGTGGCCACCTACCTCGGCGCCCTCCGGGCCGGGCTGGTCGCCGTGCCGGTGAACCCGCGCTCGGCCACCGGCGAGCTGGTCCGGCTGCTCGCCGACTGCGGGGCCCGCGTGCTGGTGGCGGACACCTCGACGCTCACCACCGCGCGTCAGGCGGTCTCCGGTCTCGAGGACGCCCTGGCGGCAGCCGACGACGAGCTGCGCCGTACGACCGCCGTACCCCGGATCGTGGTCGTGTCCGCCCTGCCCCTCCCCGGGGAGACCTCCTACGAGCAGCTGCTGTCCGTCGCCGGCACGGAGGCCCCGGTGACCGTCGACGCGGAGCGGCTCGCGGTGCTGCTCTACACCAGCGGCACGTCGGGACGCCCACGAGCGGCGATGCTCAGCCACCGCGCCCTGCTCGCCAACGTCGAGCAGGTCGCGGCCATCCGCCCGCCTCTGATGACCCGGGACGACGTGGTCCTCGGGGTGCTGCCGCTGTTCCATGTCTACGGGCTCAACGCCGTGCTGGGGCAGGTCCTGCGCCAGCAGGCCAGGCTCGTGCTCGTCGACGGGTTCGACGTCGAGGGGTCCCTGGCGGTCACCGAGGACGAGGCCGTCACGGTGCTGCCGATCGCCCCACCGGTGTTCGGCTACTGGCGGGAGATGCCCGACCTGCGGGACCGGCTGGCGGGGGTGCGGCTGGTGGTGTCCGGGTCGGCGCCGCTGCCGCGCGAGCCGGTGCGGGCGTTCACCGAACGCACCGGCATCGAGGTCCACCAGGGCTACGGGCTGACCGAGGCCGCGCCGGTGGTGACCTCGACGCTCTGCTCCAACCGCGGCGTCGCCGAGCTCACCGCCCTCGGCTCCGTCGGTGCTGCGCTGCCCGGGGTGGAGCTCCGTGTCACCGACGACGCGGGTCTCGCCCCCGAGGGCGAGGACACCGGGGAGGTCCAGGTCCGCGGCGCCAACCTGTTCAGCGGCTACTGGCCCGACGGAACCGGGGGCCCCGACCGGCAGGGCTGGTTCGCCACCGGCGACGTCGGCTTCGTCGACGACGAGGGCGACCTGTTCCTGGTGGACCGGCTCAAGGAGGTGGTGATCGTCTCCGGGTTCAACGTCTACCCGTCCGAGGTCGAGGACGTGGTCGCCGAGGTGGACGGGGTCGCCGAGGTCGCTGTCATCGGCACGTCCGACCCGAGGACCGGTGAGGCGGTGGCCGCCTACGTCAGGCCGGCGGCCGGATCGTCGTACGACGCGGAGGAGCTCGTGGAGCGGGTCCGTGAGCACTGCGCGGCCCGGCTGGCGCGCTTCAAGCGGCCGGCCGAAGTGCACGTCGTCGACGTCCTGCCCTACACCGCCACCGGCCAGGTGGCCAAGGGACGGCTGCGCGACGCCCGCCGGCACATCACCCCGGGGCTCCTCGAGTGACGGCCCGGGTCGTGCTCTACTCCAAGCCCGGCTGTCACCTCTGCGACGACGCCCGGGCGGTGGTCGCGCAGGTCTGCGTGGAGCTGGGGGAGACCTTCGAGGAGGTCGACATCACGGCCGGGCCGGAGGCCGACCGGCTGACCCGCGCCTACGGGGAGGAGATCCCGGTCACCTTCGTCGACGGGCAGCAGCACGACTTCTGGCGCGTCGACCCGGACCGGCTGCGCTCCGCCCTCACCTGAGAGGCAACCGCCTCTCCCGCGCGGGATCGCCTCTTCTCACCCCTGGGCGGCGTGACACCGGTCACCTGTGCTAGTGCCCGAAGCGCTCGGTTTGTTCTCCGGTTCACAAAATCCTAGAGTGAGTTCGCTGCCGAGTGGACCGGTCCCGAGTCGAACGCACAGTGGGGCGCAGAGTCGGGCACACGGGCCGCCGCAGCTGACCAGAGCGTGTCCAGGACGTCAGGAGCAGTGTGACCTCGCCGCGTACCGCCCGGAACGGGACCCCGACCCAGGGGGCGGCCGGGGTGACGTCCGAGCGGGCATCCGAACGGTCCGATCGGGGCATCCCCGAGGCGACCGTGGCCCGGCTGCCGATCTACCTGCGCGCCCTTGTCGGGCTCTCCGAGCGCGGCACCGCCACCTGCTCGAGCGAGGAGCTGGCCACCGCCGCAGGCGTCAACAGCGCCAAGCTCCGCAAGGACCTCTCCTACCTCGGCTCCTACGGGACCCGTGGTGTCGGGTACGACGTGGAGTACCTCCGATACCAGATCGCCCGTGAGATCGGCGTCACCCAGGACTGGCCGGTCGTCATCGTCGGCATCGGCAACCTCGGGCACGCGCTGGCCAACTACAGCGGCTTCTCGTCCCGCGGCTTCCGGATCGTCGCGCTGCTCGACGCGGACCCGCGGCGCCAGGGGGAGCGGGTGAGCGGGCTCGGGATCCGGGCCTTCGACGAGGTCGAGTCCCTGGTGGCCGAGCACTCGGTCGCGATCGGGGTGATCGCGACCCCGGCGGTCGCCGCCCAGGACGTGTGCGACCGCCTGGTTGCCGCAGGCGTCACGAGCATCCTCAACTTCGCCCCGACGGTCCTCTCGGCGCCCGCCGGGGTGGACGTGCGCAAGGTCGACCTCTCGATCGAGCTGCAGATCCTCGCGTACCACCAGCAGCGCAAGGCGCCGGTCGAGCCGGCCCGGTCCATGGCCGGACCCGTGGCGCTGGACGGGGTGGTGGGCGCATGAGCGTGCTGGTGGTGGGCGTGTCCCACAAGACGGCCCCGGTCTCCGTGCTCGAGCGGCTGACCCTCGGCCCGGGCGGCGCGGACAAGCTGGTGCACGAGGTGGCCGGCTGTGACCACGTGCTCGAGGCGACGGTGCTGGCCACCTGCAACCGGGTGGAGATCTACGCCGAGGTGGACCGGTTCCACGGCAGTGTCGAGTCGGTCTCGCGGCTGCTCTGCGAGCTCGCCGACGAGGCTCCCGAGGACGTCGTGCCGCATCTGTACGTGCACTACGACGACGGCGCCGTCTCGCACCTGTTCCACGTCGCCTCCGGCCTGGACTCGATGGTCGTGGGGGAGGGCCAGATCCTCGGTCAGGTCCGTGAGGGGCTCCGCGTGGGGCAGGAGGCCGGCACCCTCGGTCCGGCCTTGAACGTCCTGCTGCAGCAGGCCCTGCGGGTCGGCAAGCGGGTGCACGCGGAGACCGACATCGACCACGCCGCTCCCTCACTGGTCGGCCTGGCCCTGGACCGGGCGGCGGCCGAGGTGGGTCCGGTGGCAGGGGCGCGCGTGCTGGTGGTCGGCGCCGGCTCGATGGCTGGCCTCGCGGTCGCGACCGTCTCGCGTCTCGGTGCCGGTGAGGTCGTCGTGGCCAGCCGGACGCAGGCGCACGCCCGTCGGCTCGCCGAGCAGTACGGCGGACGCGAGGTCCCGCTCGCCGACGTGGGAGAGGCGCTGTCGGAGGCCGACGTGCTGGTGTCCTGCACCGGCGCGACCGGTGTCGTCCTGCCCCTGGCGACGGTCGCCGCCGCCCGGGCCGGCACCACCGAGCCGCTCGCGGTGATCGACCTGGCCCTCCCGCACGACGTCGACCCGGCGGTCGCCGAGCTGCCCGGCGTGACGCTGTTCGACCTGGCCCGGCTCGCCGAGGTGGTCAACCGGGACGAGGCGGGCGACGTGCAGGCGGTCCGTGACATCGTCACCCAGGAGATCACCGCGTTCCTCGCCGCCCGCAGCTCCGCGACCGTGACCCCGACCGTGGTCGCCCTGCGCACCATGGCCACCGGCATCGTCGAGGCCGAGATGCTGCGGCTGTCCGCGCGGCTGCCGGACCTCGACCCCGCAGTGCGCGACGAGGTCGAGCACGCCGTGCGCCGGGTCGCCGACAAGCTGCTCCACCAGCCGACGGTGCGGGTCAAGGAGCTCGCAAACGAGACGGGGGCGGTCTCCTACGCGACCGCGCTCGCCGAGCTGTTCTCGCTCGACCCCGACGCCGTGGTGGCGATGACCCGGGCGGAGGGACTGCGATGAGCCTGCCCCCGGTCCGCGTCGGCACCCGTGCGTCCACGCTGGCCCGGACCCAGTCCGGCCACGTGGCCCAGGCCCTGCGCGAGCGCCTCGGCCGTGAGGTCGTGATGGTGGAGGTCACCACCGAAGGCGACGTGTCCCGCGCCCCGCTCGCCGCCATCGGAGGAACCGGGGTCTTCGTCGGCGCCCTGCGCGACGCGCTGCTCCGCGGCGAGGTCGACATCGCGGTGCACTCCCTGAAGGACCTGCCCACGAGCCCGCACCCGGACATCGCCGTGGCCGCCGTACCCCTGCGGGAGGACCCGCGTGACGTGGTCGTCGCGCGCGACGGGCTCACCCTGGGTGAGCTGCCGGCCGGCGCCCGCGTCGGCACCGGCTCACCGCGCCGGGCCGCCCAGCTCCGGGCGCTGGGACTCGGTTTCGACGTGGTCGCGATCCGTGGCAACGTGGACACCCGCATCCGGAAGGTGGCGACCGGCGAGGTGGACGCGGTGGTGCTGGCCCGGGCCGGCATCGCCCGGCTGGGACGGATGGACGAGGTGACCGAGGTGCTCGACCCGCTGCAGATGCTCCCGGCCCCGGGCCAGGGCGCGCTCGCGGTCGAGTGCCGGGGCGTGGACACCGATCTGGAGGCCGAGGTGCGCGCCGCCATCGACGATGCCCGGACCCGCACCGCCGTCACCGCCGAGCGTGCGGTGCTCGCCGGCCTCGAGGCCGGCTGCTCGGCACCCGTCGGCGCGCTCGCCGAGATCGCGGAGGGCGACGCCGGTGACGAGCTGTGGCTGCGGGCGGTGGCGCTGTCGGGGGACGGGTCGGCGACCGTACGCCGGTCCGCGACCGGGTCTCCGCAGCAGGCCGAGAAGGTCGGCCGGGACCTCGCGCAGGAGATGTTGGAGGACGGGGCTTCGGACCTCATCGAGGAGCAGGCGTCATGACCAGCAGCAAGAAGGCAGACCCCATGACCAGTAGCAAGAAGGCGACCGTGAGCGAGACGGCAATGAACAGCCCCAAGGCGACGACCGGCGAGCGAGGCGCCAAGAAGACCTCGGCGGCCCGCAGCGGGGCGGCGCCGGCCGAGGCCACCGTGAAGTCGGCACTGCCGGTCGGCTTCGTCTCGTTCGTGGGCAGCGGGCCGGGTGACCCCGAGCTGCTCACGCTGCGGGCCGTCGACCTCCTCCGCTCGGCGGAGGTGGTGGTCATCGAGGCCCCCGAGCACGCGGCCCTGGTGGAGGCGTTCTGCACCGGCGCCGAGGTCGTCGACGGCGGGTTCGGGCTCGACGGGCAGCCCCTGACCCACGCCGGTCGGGCCAAGGTCCTGGTCAAGCAGGCCAAGACCGGCCGCCGGGTGGTCCGGCTGATGGCCGGCGACCCGTTCGTCTACGCATCGGGTCCGGAGGAGGCGCAGGCCTGCGTCAAGGCCGGCGTCGGCTTCGAGATCGTCCCAGGGGTGTCGTCGGTGACGGCGGTGCCCGCGTACGCCGGGGTCCCGCTGACCACCAAGGCGCACCGCGAGGTCGCGGTCGTGCACTGCTCGGACGGCAAGGTCGTCTGGAGCCAGTACGCCGACGACCGCACCCTGGTGCTGCTGTCCGCGGTGGCCTGCATCGGCGAGGTGGCCGCGGCGCTCATCGAGGCGGGCCGCAGTGCGGACACCCCGGTGGCGATGACCCGCGTGGGCACCACCACCGAGCAGGAGACCGTCGTGTCCACGCTGAGCCGGATCGAGGCCGACTCCCGGGCGGCGGGGATGACGCCGCCCGCGGTGACCGTCATCGGGGACGTCGTGGACCTGCGCACGGCGCTGTCCTGGTTCGAGACCAAGCCGCTGTTCGGCTGGCGGGTGCTCGTCCCGCGGACCAAGGACCAGGCCGGCGCGCTGTCCAGCCGGCTGCGCAGCTTCGGCTCGGTGCCCGAGGAGGTGCCGACCATCTCCGTGGAGCCGCCGCGCAACCCTCAGCAGATGGACAAGGCGATCCGCGGCCTGGTCGAGGGCCGCTACGAGTGGGTGGCGTTCACCTCGGTCAACGCCGTCAAGGCGGTGCGGGAGAAGTTCGACGAGTACGGCCTCGACGCCCGCGCCTTCTCCGGCCTCAAGATCGCCGCGGTCGGTGAGAAGACCGCCGCCGCGATGGAGGCCTGGGGGCTGCGCGCGGACCTGGTGCCCTCGGGCGAGCAGTCGGCCCAGGGGCTGCTCGAGGACTGGCCGCCGTACGACGACCTGCTGGACCCGATCAACAGGGTCTTCCTGCCTCGCGCGGACATCGCCACCGAGACCCTGGTCGCCGGGCTGCTCGATCTCGGGTGGGAGGTCGACGACGTGACGGCCTACCGGACCGTGCGCGCCGCCCCGCCGCCGGCCGCGGTGCGCGAGGCGATCAAGACCGGCAAGTTCGACGCGGTCGTGTTCACCTCGTCCTCGACGGTCCGCAACCTGGTCGGGATCGCCGGCAAGCCGCACGCCAGCACGATCATCGCGGTGATCGGCCCGGCGACGGCCAAGACCGCCGAGGAGCACGGCCTGCGGGTCGACGTGCTCGCGCCGACGCCGTCGGTGGAGGCACTCGTCGACGCGCTCGCCGACTTCGGCGCCGCCCGCCGGGCCGCGATGATCGAGGCCGGGCACCCGGTCACCAGGCCGTCCGAGCGTCGTCCCTCCGCGCGCCGCAGGGCCACCTGATGGGGTACCCGTCGGTCCGGCCGCGGCGGCTGCGCCGTACGCCCGCGCTGCGCAGGCTGGTGGGGGAGACGTCGCTCGAGGCGCGTCAGCTCGTGCTGCCGGTCTTCGTCCGCGAGGGTGCCACCGAGCCGACGCCCATCACCAGCATGCCGGGCGTCGTGCAGCAGACCCGCGACTCGCTGCGCAAGGCCGTCTCGGAGGCCGCCGAGCTCGGCCTGGGCGGGGTGATGCTCTTCGCGATCCCGGAGTCCAAGGACGCCCGCGGCAGCGGGGCGGTGGACCCGGAGGGGATCCTCAACGTGGCCATCGCCGACTGCGTCGCGGAGGTCGGGGACGCGCTGCCGGTGATGGCAGACCTGTGCCTGGACGAGTTCACCGACCACGGCCACTGCGGGGTTCTCACGGAGTCCGGTGCCGTCGACAACGACGCGACGCTGGAGATCTACGCCGAGATGGCGCTGGCGCAGGCCGCCGCCGGGGTCGACCTGGTCGGGCCCAGCGGCATGATGGACGGCCAGGTCGGGGTGGTCCGGTCCGCTCTCGACGGCGCCGGGCACACCGATGTCGCGATCCTCGCCTACTCGGCGAAGTACGCCTCGGCGTTCTACGGGCCCTTCCGCGAGGCGGTGGACTCCTCGCTGCAGGGGGACCGGCGCACCTACCAGCAGGACGGCGCCAACGTCCTCGAGGGCGTCCGCGAGGCGCTCCTCGACGTGGAGGAGGGCGCCGACCTGGTGATGGTGAAGCCGGCGCTGGCCTACCTCGACGTGGTCCGGGCGGTCCGCGAGGCCGTGCGCGTGCCGGTCGCGGCCTACAACATCTCCGGCGAGTACGCCATGGTCGAGGCCGCGGCGGCGAACGGCTGGATCGACCGCGACGCGGCCATCCTGGAGACTCTGACCTCGATCCGTCGCGCCGGCGCAGACGTCGTGCTGACCTACTGGGCTGCCGAGGTGGCCGCCAGGCTGCGGACCGCGTGGTGAGCGACGGCTCGGCGGCGCTGTTCGAGCGCGCGAAGGCGGTGACCCCGGGCGGGGTCAACTCCCCGGTGCGCGCGTTCAACGCGGTGGGCGGCACCCCGCGGTTCATCGAGCGGGCGCAGGGGCCGTACCTCTTCGACGTCGACGGCACCGAGTACGTCGACCTGGTCGGCAGCTGGGGCCCGATGCTGCTCGGGCACGCCCACCCCGAGGTGCTCGACGCCGTGCGCGCCGCAGTCGCGAGGGGCACGTCGTACGGCACCCCGACCAGGCCGGAGGTCGAGCTCGCCGAGGCGATCGTCCGCCGTACGCCCGTCGAGAAGGTGCGGCTGGTGTCCTCGGGGACCGAGGCCACCATGTCGGCGATCCGGCTGGCGCGCGGGTTCACCGGCCGCGACCTGGTGGTGAAGTTCGCCGGCTGCTACCACGGCCACGTCGACTCGCTGCTGGCGCAGGCCGGCTCGGGGCTCGTGACGCTCGGTGTCCCCGGCACACCGGGTGTCCCGGCGGCCTCGACGGCCGCCACCCTGGTGCTGCCCTACAACGACCCGGCGGCGGTCCGGGCCGCCTTCGCCGAGGTCGGTGACCGGATCGCCTGCCTGATCACCGAGGCCGCGCCCGGCAACATGGGCGTCGTCCCGCCGGCTCCCGGTTTCAACCGGCTGCTCTCCGAGCTCTGCACCGAGCACGGTGCCCTCTTCATCAGCGACGAGGTGACGACCGGCTTCCGGGTCACCCGGTCGGGCCACCACGGCCTCGACGGAGCCGTCGAGGGCTGGACCCCTGACCTGCTCACCTTCGGCAAGGTCATGGGTGGCGGCTTCCCGGCGGCCGCGTTCGGTGGGCGCGCCGACGTGATGTCGATGCTCTCCCCGGAGGGGCCGGTCTACCAGGCGGGCACCTTGTCGGGGAACCCGGTCGCGACGACGGCCGGCCTGGCCACGCTGCGGCTGGCCACCGCGGAGGTCTACGCCTGCCTGGACCGGGCCGCCGAGCAGGTGCGGGTAGCCGCCTCGGCCGCGCTCGCCAAGGCAGGTGTGCCGCACGTCGTGCAGAACGTCGGGAACATGTTCAGCGTGTTCTTCACCGACGAGGGCGTCGAGACGGTTCCGGACTTCGCCGCAGCGAGCGCCCAGCACGTCGACCGGTTCAAGGCCTTCTTCCACACGATGCTGGACCAGGGTGTCTACCTGCCGCCGAGCGCCTTCGAGGTCTGGTTCCTCTCCGCGGCCCACGACGACCGGGCCCTGGACCGGATCGTCTCGGCCCTGCCCGCAGCGGCCGACGCCGCCGCCGCGGTCGACCCCGGCCGGACGGGCGGGACCCGATGAGCGAGCGCACCACGGTGCACCTGCTGCGGCACGGTGAGGTGCACAACCCGACCGGGATCCTCTACGGCCGCCTGCCGGGCTACCACCTCTCCGAGCTCGGCCAGCAGATGGCCCGGCGGATCGCCGCCGCGGTGGGCGACCGGGACATCATCCGGGTGGTGGCCTCCCCGCTGGAGCGCGCCCAGGAGACGGCCCGGCCCCTGGCGCTGGCCAGGGGCGTCGAGATCGTCACCGACCCGCGGGTCATCGAGTCCGGCAACGTCTTCGAGGGCAAGCGGTTCAGCCTCGGCGACAGCATCCTGAAGCGGCCCGACACCTGGCCGCGGCTGTGGAACCCGTTCCGGCCGTCCTGGGGGGAGCCCTACAAGGCCGTGGTCGCCCGGATGATGGCCGCCGTGCACGCGGCCCGGGAGGACGCCCGCGGTCACGAGGTCGTCGTCGTCTCCCACCAGCTGCCGATCTGGATCACCCGGCTGCACGTCGAGCACCGGCCCTTCCTGCACAACCCCCGCAACCGTCAGTGCACGCTGTGCAGCCTGACCTCGCTGGTCTTCGAGGGCGACCGGCTCACCACCGTCCGCTACTCCGAGCCGGCCGCCGACCTGATCCCGGTCAAGGACCGCAGGAAGGCCTTCTCCTCGGGCACCGGTCCGGCCGCCCCGACCGGTGGGACGCGCCCGTCGTGACGCTGCCGTGACACGCTCACCGGCCGTGGGCCGCGGCCGCACCGGGGTGACGCCTCGGTTGGCCGCGGGGCTGGCCGCCGTCCTGGGCGCCGGGGTGCTGTCCGGCTGCTCCCACAACGTCGGGTCCTCCGGCGACCAGGGGTTCGTCGCAGGCAACGGCGTCATCACCACGCTCGCGGTCGCCGACCGCAAGCGGCCCGGCGTCGTCTCCGGCACCACCCTCGAGGGGCGGCGGGCCGCGCTCGGCGCGTACCGCGGCAAGGTCGTGGTGGTCAACGTATGGGGCTCGTGGTGCCCGCCCTGCCGGGCCGAGGCCCCGATGCTGGCGGCGGCCGCCCGGGACCTCGCCAAGCGCGGCGTGGCGTTCCTCGGCATCGACTCGCGGAACCCCGAGCGGGCCGGTCCGCTGGCGTTCCAGCGTCGCTACCGGATCCCCTACGCGTCGATCTACGACCCGGACGGCCGCTCGCTGCTCGCCTTCCACGGCACCCTGTCACCCAGCTCGATCCCGAGCACCGTGGTCATCGACCGCCAGGGCCGGGTCGCCGCCAGCGTGATCGGGCAGGTGTCCCGCACCACGCTCTACGACCTCGTCCAGGACGTCTCCGGTGGAGGCCCGGCATGACGCTCCTCGACGTCGGTGGCTGGTTCCAGGAGACCGTCCTCACGGGGTCCCTGCTGCTCGCCGTGCCCGTCGCGCTCGTCGCCGGCCTGGTCTCGTTCTTCTCGCCCTGCGTGGTCCCGCTGCTCCCCGGCTACCTGTCCTACGCGACCGGGCTGTCGGGGGTCGACCTCGAGCAGGCGCGCCGCGGTCGGATGCTGCTCGGCAGCTTCCTGTTCGTGCTCGGCTTCTCGTTCGTGTTCATCGCCTACGGCGCGCTCTTCGGCTCCCTCGGGAACTGGCTGATCGACTACCGCAGCCAGATCAGCTTCGTGCTCGGCCTCTTCACCATCCTCGTCGGCGTCGCGTTCGTCGGGCTGGTCCCGGTCCTGCAGCGGGACCTGCGGGTCCATCGGGTGCCGGCCGTGGGCCTCGCCGCGGCGCCCCTGCTCGGCGTGCTGTTCGCCGTCGGCTGGACCCCGTGCATCGGCCCCACGCTGTCGGCGGTGCAGGCGCTGGCGGTCAACGAGGGCACGGCCGCGCGTGGCGCCACCCTCAGCCTCGCGTACTCGCTCGGCCTCGGGATCCCGTTCCTGGTCGCCGGTCTGGCCTTCCGGCGCTCCCTGGGCGCCATCCGGTGGGTGCGCCGCCACCAGGCCTGGGTCACCCGGCTCGGCGGGGCGATGCTGATCGTCGTGGGCCTGCTGCTGGTGACCGGGCTCTGGGACCGGTGGGTCGTCGACCTGCAGTCCTGGATCGGCGGGTTCGAGGCGCCGGTATGAGCACTTCCCGCACCGCCACCAGCCGGCCCGACACCGACGCCGGAGGGTCGGCCACGGCGCCGCCCACCCCGCCATCGGCCCCGCCCGCCCTGGGCCCCGTCGAGCTGTCCCGGTGGGCGTGGCGACAGCTCACCTCGATGCGTACGGCGCTCGTGCTGCTGTTCCTGCTGGCGCTGGGGGCGGTCCCCGGGTCCGTCATACCGCAGCAGAACATCGACTCCGTCAAGGTCGCCCAGTGGCAGGAGGCGCACCCGGCCCTGACCCCGGTCTACGAGAGGCTCGGCCTGTTCGCGGTCTACGGGTCCCCGTGGTTCGCCGCGATCTACATCCTGCTGATGGTCTCGCTGGTCGGCTGCGTCGTCCCCCGGCTGCGGGTCTACTGGCGCGCGGCGCGGGCCCGGCCGCCGCAGGTGCCCCGGCACCTGTCCCGGCTCCCGGAGTCCCGCACCTTCGAGGTCGCGGACCCGGACCCCGAGGCCGTGCTGGCGCGGGCGACCGCCGTCCTCCGCCGCCGCCGCTACCGGCTGGCCGTGCATCCCGGCGCCGTCTCCGCCGAGAAGGGCTACCTCAGGGAGGCCGGGAACCTGCTCTTCCACTTCTCGGTCCTCGTGGCGCTCGTCGGCTTCGCCGCGGGACAGCTGTTCGGCTACAAGGGCGGGGTCATCACGATCGTCGGGCAGGGATTCTCCAACACCCTCAGCCAGTACGACGACTTCGCCCCGGGGCGGCTGTTCAACTCCGACGACCTGTCCCCGTTGAGCTTCACCGTCGACGACTTCCACGTGAAGTGGCTCACCAGCGGACCGGCGATGGGCCAGCCGTCCTCCTTCGACGCGAACATCACCTACCGCACCGCGCCCGGCGCAGCGCCCCGGCACCACGACCTCGCGGTCAACCACCCGCTCGCGGCCGGCGGCGCCAACGTCTTCCTGGTCGGCCACGGGTACGCCCCGGTGGTCACCGTCAAGGACGGGAAGGGGAACGTCGCCTACCGGGGGCCGGCCGTCTTCCTTCCCCAGGACAGCACGTTCGCCTCCTTCGGGGTGATCAAGGTCCCCGACGCCGTACCCCAGCAGCTCGGGTTCGAGGGGTTGTTCCTCCCGACGTACGGGTTCACCGTGGCCCGCGGTCCCTTCTCCCAGTTCCCGGACGCCCTGCGCCCGGTGCTGTCGCTGGTCCCCTACCACGGGAACCTCGGCCTCGACGGCGGTCGGCCGCAGTCGGTCTACTCGCTGGACAAGAAGGGGCTGAAGACCTACCCGAGCTCGGACCCGTCCCTCGGCCCGGTCAAGCGGCTCAAGCTCGAGGAGGGCCAGACCGTCCGGCTCCCCGACGGGCAGGGGTCGATCCGGTTCGACGGCGTCCAGCGGTGGGTCAAGCTCCAGGTCAGCCACAGCCCCGGCAAGGGAATCGCGCTCGGTGGCGTGCTGCTGGGGATCCTCGGCCTCATGGGGTCGCTGTTCATCCGGCCGCGGCGGGCCTGGGTCCGGGTGTCCCAGGCGCCCGTCGGCCCGGGCGACCCTCGGCGTACCGTGGTGGAGCTGGGCGGGCTCGACCGGAGCTCCGGTGGCGACCTGTCCGGCGAGGTCGAGGAGCTGGAGCGGCTGATCACGGCCTCGTCCGGTCCATCCGGGACCTCAGACACCACGCCCACACCGGAGGAGCACGCGTGAGCACCGCGGACTTCGCGACCTTCAGCGACAACGCCGTCATGTTCGCCTCGATCGTCTACGCGCTGGCGTTCCTGGCGCACCTGACGGAGTGGGTCCTGATCCGCTCCCTGCCCGCGCCCCAGACGACGGCAGAGATGGCGGCACAGACGACGGCACAGGCTGTCGTACGTGACGCCGTCCCGGTCGGTGGGCCGGCGGCCGGACCCACGGAACCTGCGGTCCCCGTCGCGGACCCGGCTTCGGGCCGGGAGGAGGAGCAGGAGCTCCGGGTCGAGAAGTACGGCCGCATCGGCGTCGCGCTCACCGTGCTCGCCTGCGCGCTGCACCTGATGGCGCTGGTCTCGCGCGGCCTCGGGTCCGACCCGATCCGGGTGCCCTGGGGCAACATGTACGAGTTCACGCTCGCCGGCACCTTCGGCGTCAGCGTCATGTACCTCCTCCTGCTGAAGCGGTTCGAGCTGCGCTGGATGGGTGTGCTGGTGACCGGCTTCCTGGTCGTCGTGCTGATGCTCGACGTGCTGGTCCTCTACCAGGACGCCGGGCCGCTGGTGCCCGCGCTGCACTCCTACTGGCTGGCCATCCACGTCCTCGCGGCGGTGATCGCCTCGGGCGCGTTCTCCGTCGGCGCGCTGACACTGGTGCTCTTCCTGGCCAAGGACCGCGCGATCCGTCGGGGGACCCTGCGGCCCCGCGGCTACCTGAGCCGGCTGCCGGAGGCGCCGGTCCTCGAGCGGGTCGCCTACCGCATGCACGCGTTCGGGTTCCCCATCTGGACGTTCGCGGCCCTGGTCGCCGGTCCGATCTGGGCGGAGTACGCCTGGGGGAGCTACTGGAACTGGGACCCGAAGGAGGTCTGGGCCTTCATCACCTGGGTGATCTACGCCGCCTACCTGCACGCCCGCGCCACCGCGGGCTGGAAGGGCAAGGCCGCCTCGGTGATCGCGCTGGTCGGCTTCGCCTCGCTGCTGTTCAACTTCGTGGGGATCAACTACTTCTTCGGCGGCGGGAGCCTGCACTCCTACGCAGGCTGAGCCTCCGCGCCCGGCACGCCCGACCGCTCGCCGGTCCGTTCGCCAGGCCGGGCGTCAGTCGCCGTTCGGCTTGTCCTGGTCCCTTGGCCGGTTCCGGCGCTTCAGGTCTCGCAGGAAGTCCTCGTCGTCGTCGGGAGCGACGGTCCGGGGAGCCTGGCGGGAGGGGGTACGGCGCGGGGAAGGCACCGTGCCGCGGCGGCGCTCGATGAGCCAGAAGATCGTGTAGACGAGCGCCGCGAACACGATCACGACCAGCAGGAACTTACCCACGCCCCCAGCGTAGGCACCTCCGCAAGGGGAGGGGCGGTCGGGCGGCGACTAGGCTGAGCCCGTGAAGGAGTTCACGGTCTACACGCTGGCGCGGATCGGGCTGTTCGTGGCGTCGTACGCCGTGGTGGCCGGCGTCTGGATGCTCCTCACCAGAGGTGACACGGTGCCGATCCTCGTCCCGTTCCTGCTCGCCGCGGCGATGTCCGCGGTCGCCTCCTACTACCTCCTGCAGGGCCCGCGGAGCCGGTTCGCGGCACGGGTCGAGAAGCGCGCCTCGGACATGAGCCGCCGCTTCGAGGAGGTGCGGGCGAGAGAGGACCACGACTAGTGCCGTCCGACGGCTGCTGCCGTGAGGAGCGCCGGGAGCGGGACCGGTCCTGGGTGAGCGAGGCGGTCCGCAAGGTCGAGGCGGACAGCAACCGGTCCGCAGACACCCACCTGCACGTGTTCCCGCTGCCCGAGACCTGGGACGTCGACCTCTACCTCAAGGACGAGTCCGTCCACCCGACCGGGTCCCTGAAGCACCGGCTGGCGCGCTCGCTGTTCCTCTACGGCCTCTGCAACGGATGGATCGACGAGGGCACCACGGTGATCGAGGCGTCCTCCGGCTCCACCGCCGTGTCGGAGGCCTACTTCGCCCGGCTGCTCGGCCTGCCGTTCGTCGCGGTGATGCCGGCGTCCACCTCCCCGGGCAAGATCGAGCTGATCGAGTTCCACGGAGGGCGCTGCCACCTGGTGCGCGACCCCCGGACGATGTACGACGAGGCGCGCCGCCTGGCCGCAGAGACCGGCGGCCACTACATGGACCAGTTCACCTTCGCCGAGCGCGCCACGGACTGGCGCGGCAACAACAACATCGCCGAGTCGATCTTCGCGCAGCTCTCCGCGGAACGGCATCCGGTGCCGGCGTGGGTGGTGGTCGGCGCGGGGACCGGCGGCACCTCGGCGACGATCGGCAGGTTCGTCCGCTACCGGCGCCACGACACCCGGGTCTGCGTCGTGGACCCGGAGAACAGCGCGTTCTTCGACGGCTGGTCCACCTCGGACGTCTCCGTCACGGTGGCCGGCGCCGGGCGCGGGTCGCGGATCGAGGGGATCGGCCGGCCCCGCGTCGAGCCGTCGTTCGTGCCGTCGGTGGTCGACGCCATGATCTCGGTGCCCGACGGCGCGTCCATCGCGGCGATGCGCTGGTGCTCGCAGGTGACGGGGCGGCTGGTCGGTGGCTCGACGGGAACCGCGATGTGGGGAGCCCTGCGGCTGGTCGCCTCCATGCGCTCCTCGGGGACCGCCGGCAGTGTCGTGACGCTGCTGTGCGACGGCGGGGAGCGCTACGCGGGCACCTACTACGACGACGGCTGGCTGGCCGAGCAGGGCATCGACATCACGCCGTACGCCGTGACGCTCGAGCGGTTCCACGAGACCGGGACCTGGTCCGAGCCGACCCGCTGACGGACCGTCACAGGGACGCGACGAGCAGCCCCAGGAGGACGCCAGCGGCCCAGAGGAGCTCGGCGAGCCCGGTGCGGGCCAGCACCGGGACCAGGTCCCGGCCGGTGACCCCGGCCAGCACCATCCGGGCGGCCGGGACGGCGGGGACTACGAAGGCGGCGCCGAGCAGCGCCAGCCGGCTGGTGGTCAGCACCAGCGCCACCAGGGCCACGGCCGCCGCCGCGACCAGCAGCACGTAGAGGTAGCGGCTGCGTTCCTCGCCCAGCACGACCGCGAGGGTCGCCTTCCCGGCGGCCCGGTCGGTGGGGATGTCACGCAGGTTGTTGGCCACCAGGATCCCGCAGGCCAGGACACCGACGCCGACCGCGGCGTACCAGGCCGGCAGCGGCAGCGACCGGGTCTGCACGTACGTCGTACCCAGCACCGCAACCAGCCCGAAGAACAGGAACACCATCACCTCGCCGAGAGCCCGGTAGCCGTAGGGCATCGAACCGCCGGTGTAGAACCAGGCCGCCAGGACGGCCAGCGCGCCGACCGGGACCAGCCACCACGAGGTCGTCGCCGCCAGGACCAGGCCGGCCACCACGGCCACGCCGAACGCCGCGAAGGCCGCCAGCCGCACGGACCGCGCGGAGGCGGCGCCCGACCCGACCAGCCGCAACGGCCCGACCCGGTCCGCGTCCGTGCCGCGGATCCCGTCGGAGTAGTCGTTCGCGTAGTTCACCCCGACCTGCAGGGCCAGCGCGACCACGAGCGCCAGCGCGGCCTTCCACCAGACAGCCCGGTCGACGTACGCTGCGACCCCGGTGCCGGCGAGCACCGGGGACACGGCCGCGGGGAGGGTGCGGGGGCGTGCGCCTTCCAGCCACTGCGCAGGGGTAGCCATGATGGGGGATTGTCGCAGGCATACGGTGTCACCTCGTGACCAGGCCGATCGCCCGCTCGACGACACCGGTGGGCGGCAGCCTGCGACCGGTGCAGGGGAGTCCGGCCGAGGTCCTGGCGCTGCTGCACGCGTGGGACCGCGCGGACGACCCCGACCCGCTCCTGGTGGAGACCTCCGGGTCCACCGGGCAGCCGAAGCGGGTGGCGCTCTCCCGCTCCGCGATGCGCGCCTCCGCCGACGCGACCCACGCCCGGCTCGGCGGTCCCGGGCAGTGGCTGCTGGGCCTCCCGCCCACCTACGTGGCCGGGCTCCAGGTGCTGTTCCGGTCCGTGCGGGGGGCCACGCAGCCGGTGGAGGAGATCTCCGCGATGACCGGTGAGCGCAGGTACCTCGCCGTCGTCCCGACCCAGCTGAACCGGATGCTCGCCTCGAGCCCTGCGGAGGCCCGCGGGTTCGACGCGATCCTGGTCGGCGGCGCCCGCCTGGACCCGGGCCTGCGGAGGCGTGCCGAGGACGAGGGCGTGCGGGTCGTGGCCACCTACGGGATGAGCGAGACCTGCGGTGGCTGTGTCTACGACGGGGTCCCCCTCGACGGGGTTCGGGTCGCGGTCGGCGACGAGGGCCGGGTCCGGGTCGGCGGCGCCGTGCTCTTCGACGGGTACGACGGGGCGCCGGACCTCACCGCGGCGGCGAAGGTCGACGGCTGGTTCGTCACCCAGGACCGCGGCCGGGTGCTCGACGACGGCCGGCTCGAGGTGCTCGGCCGCGTCGACGACATGGTCGTCTCCGGCGGTGTCAACGTCCCCGCGCCTGCGGTCGCGGTCCGCCTCCGCGAGCATCCCGGGGTGCGCGAGGCCGAGGTCGTCGGCGTGCCCGACGACGAGTGGGGGCAGCAGGTGGTCGCGGTGGTGGCCGGCGAGGTCGGCCTGGCGGAGCTGCGGGACTGGATCGGCGAGCGGCACCCGCGGGCGTGGGCACCGCGCCGCGTCGTACCCGTGCCGGCACTGCCGCTGCTGCCCAACGGCAAGGTCGACCGGTTGGCCGTCGAGCGGCTGGCGGCGGGAGCGCCCGGCGGGGACGCGTCGTGAGGGGGCACGTCTTCTCGGTGGGCATGCGGATCCGGTTCCGCGACGTCACCGTCCGCGAGGGGGTGCTGCTGCGCGGCGACGCCGGGTGGGGGGAGTTCAGCCCGTTCCTGGAGTACGGCCCCGCGGAGGTGCAGCCCTGGCTCCGTGCCGCTCGCGAGGCCGCGGACGAGGGCTGGCCCGACCCGCTGCGGGTGACCGTCCCGGTGAACGTGACCGTCCCGGCTGTCGGCCCCGAGCACGCCGCTGCGATCGTCGGGGACAGCTCCGGGTGCCGCACGGCGAAGGTCAAGGTGGCCGAGCCCGGACAGAGCCTCGGCGACGAGGTCGCCCGGCTGGAGGCGGTCCGGGACGCGCTCGGACCGGGCGGCCGCATCCGGATCGACGTCAACGGCCTGTGGTCCGTGGACGAGGCGGTGACGCTGATCCCGGTGCTGGACCGGGCGGCCGGCGGGCTGGAGTACGTGGAGCAGCCGTGTGCCGCGGTGGAGGACCTGGCGGCGGTGCGGCGCCGCGTGGACGTTCCGATCGCCGCCGACGAGTCGATCCGGCGGGCCGAGGACCCACTCCGGGTCAGGGACCTGGAGGCCGCCGACGTCGCGGTGCTCAAGGTCCAGCCCCTCGGCGGGGTGCGGGCGTGCCTGCGGATCGCGGAGGACATCGGGATGCCGGTCGTGGTGTCCAGCGCCCTCGAGACCAGTGTGGGGATCGCCGCCGGGCTCGCGCTGGCCGCCGCGCTGCCCGACCTTCCGTTCGCGTGCGGCCTGGCCACTGTGCAGCTGCTCACCGACGATCTGGTCGTGCACTCCCTGCTCCCGCTGGACGGTGAGCTGCCGGTCGTGCGGCCCGAGGTGGACCCGGACGCACTGGTCCGCACCCAGGCGCCTCCTGACCGGGTGGAGCACTGGCGGCGGCGGGTGACGGAGCTCGCTCCGGACGCACCGGCATGACCCCGGCCAACGCCTCGAGCGCGATGGCCACGGTGCTGCTCGACGAGCTGGTCCGGTGCGGCGTGCGTGACCTGGTCCTCGCGCCGGGGTCCCGGAGCGCGGCGCTGGCCTTCGCCGCCTTCGACGCACGGGATCGCCTTCGCCTGCACACCCGCGTCGACGAGCGCTCCGCGGCCTTCCTCGCCCTCGGCATCGCCCGGACCAGCAGACGCCCGGTCGTCGTGGTCACCACGAGCGGCACGGCGGTGGCGAACCTGCACCCGGCCGTGCTCGAGGCGTCCCACGCCGGCATACCGCTGCTCCTGGTGACCGCCGACCGTCCCGCGCGGCTGCGGGGCAGCAACGCCAACCAGACCACCGACCAGGTCGGCATCTTCGGGTCCGCCGTCCGCGACGCCGCCGACGTGCCCGCGGCGCACCCGGGCAGCGGCGAGGTCGAGGTCCGGCAGGTGGCCGCCTGGCGTGCGCTCGCCGCGCGGGCCTCGGCCACCGCACGCGGGCGGCTGCCGGGACGGCTCGGCAGCCGGCCCGGACCGGTGCACCTCAACGTGCAGTTCGAGGAGCCTCTGACCCCCGGCGCCGAGGACGGTTGGGGCAGTGCCCTCGACGGACGCACCGAGCAGGAGCCATGGATGGTCCCTGGGCGGCCGCCGGCGGCGGAGCCCGAGGAGCTCGACCCGGCACCGCGGACCGTCGTGGTGGCCGGCGACGACGCAGGCCCCCCGGCGCGCATGCTCGCGGAGACCGCGGGGTGGCCGCTGCTGGCCGAGCCCACGAGCGGGTCGAGGACCGGAGCGGCCGTGATCCGCACCTACCGGCTGCTGCTCGGCGACGAGCGGCTCGCGGGCCGGGTCCAGCGCGTCGTCCTGTTCGGGCACCCCACCCTGTCCCGGCCGGTCACCCGGCTGCTCGCCCGCGACGACGTCGAGGTCGTCGCCGTGACCGGGCCCTCCGGGTGGTCCGACCCGGGTCTGCAGGCCAGCCGGGTGGTGCACGCGGTGACGGCGTCCCCCGCCCAGCCGGACTCCTGGACCGAGGAGTGGCGACAGCGCGACGCCGACGTGTCCAAGCGCCTCGACGCCCTGCTCGCCGAGCAGGAGGGCCTCACGCCGTACGACGTCGCGGCGGCGGTCAGCGCGGCCGTGCCGGCCGGAGGGCTGCTGTTCGTCGGCGCCTCCAACCCGGTCCGTGACCTGGACCTGTCCGTGGCGCCCTACCGGGTCGGTGAGCGGCGCATGGTGATCGGGAACCGTGGCCTCGCGGGCATCGACGGGTCCGTGTCCAGCGCCGTCGGAGCCGCGCTGGGGCGGCCCAGCAGCACCCGGGCGATCGCCCTGCTCGGCGACGTGACCTTCCTGCACGACGCGAACGGGCTCGTGCTGGGCCCCGACGAGGAGCGCCCCGACCTGACGGTGGTCGTGGTCAACGACGACGGGGGCTCGATCTTCGCCTCGCTGGAGCAGGGCGCCGAGCGCTACGCGCCGGCCTACGACCGGCTCTTCGGCACCCCGCACGGCGTCGACCTGGCGAGCCTCTGCGCCGCCACCCGGACCCCGCACTGGCAGGTGCGGTCGCCGGCCGAGCTGCGGCACGCGTTGAGCAGTCCCGCCGGCGGGATCGAGGTGCTCGAGGCCGTCGTACGGCGCGACAACCGCAGGGACCTCGACGCCCGGATCCGGGCACTCGCCACCGCCCCCTGAGTGCGCAACGGCGATCAAGCGGCCCTCCGGACGAAACCGTCAGGATGAGGACATGACCGCAGCCGCCGACCACTTCACCAGCTTCCTCGAGCTGCTGGCCGAGGTTCTCGACGACCACGAGGCCACTGCTGAGCAGCTCGCTGCTCGGCTGTACCTCTCCCGGTTCCACCTCGACCGCATCGTCGCCTCCGTCGCGGGTGAGCCGCCCAGCCGGTTCCGGCGGCGCATCCTGCTGGAACGAGCCGCCTACCGCCTCGCGACCACCGATCGGAGCATCCTCGACGTGGCGGTCGAGGCCGGCTACGGGTCGCACGAGGCGTTCACCCGGGCCTTCACCAAGGCCTACGGCGTGCCCCCCGGCCGGTGGCGGGCCGGACCGACCCGGATGACGCTCGACGCACCGAGCGACGTCCACTTCCATCCCCCCGGCAGCCTGAGGCTGCCTGCCCGAACGAAGGTGACCCCCATGGACCTGCTGACCAAGATGGTCGAGCACCACGTCTGGCTGACCGGCGAGATCATCGAGCACGCCGCCGGACTGACCGAGGAGCAGCTCGACGAACGCATCGAGCTCAACGTCGAGGACGACCCCGCACCCACCACGCTCCGGCGGCTGATGTCGCGGCTGGTCGGCCAGATGGGCATGTGGAACGCGGCCCTGGCCCACCGCGCCTACGACTGGTCGGTGGAGGAGCACGAGACGCTCGACTCGCTGCGGCAGCGGCTGGCGACCGAGGGACCGGCGTACCTGTCCGCCGTCCGGTCCGTCGCCGAGGAGGGCCGCCTCGACGACACGTTCGTCGACGCACTGTGCGAGCCGGCCGAGGTGTTCACCTACGGCGGCATGATCGCCCACGTGCTGACCTTCGCCGCCCACCGCCGGACCCTGGCCGTGCTCGCCCTCGACAAGCACGGGGTCGGCGACCTCGGCTGGGGCGACCCGATGCGGTGGGTCGCGGAGGCCCGGACCTGACGGGCGGCTCGCCGCCGGTTGGTTGAATGGGGCCGTGCACCTCGCCCTCTCACTCGCGGCGCTCGCGGTCGCCGTCATCTTCGTGGTGGGGGTGTGCCGACGCCTGGACCTCCCCGCGCCGATCGTCCTGGTGGCGGTCGGTGCGGCCGGGTCCTCCCTTCCGTTCGTCCCGCAGGTGCACCTCACCGCCGAGGTGGTCCTGGTGGGTCTGCTCCCGCCGCTGCTGTACTCGGCCGCCCTGCAGACCTCGCTCGTGGACTTCAACGCCAACCGCCGCGCGATCCTGCTGCTCTCGATCGGCCTGGTGGCCTTCACGACCGTTGGCGTGGCCGTGACCGCCTACTACGTCCTCCCGGCGATCAGCTGGCCGGCGGCGTTCGCGCTCGGGGCCGTGGTGGCCCCGCCGGATGCCGTCTCGGCGACGGCCATCGCGCGGCGGATCGGGATACCGCGACGGATCGTCACGGTCCTGGAGGGTGAGTCGCTGCTGAACGACGCCACGGCGCTGGTCGCCCTGCGGACCGCCATCGGGCTCGGCGGCAGCGTCACCGTGCTCGGGGTCGGGCTCGACTTCGTGAAGGCCGCGGGCGGCGGGATCGTGGTGGGGCTGGGGCTGTACCTGCTCGTCGGGCTGGTGCGCAAGCACGTCGCCGACGCGGTCATCGACACCAGCCTGTCGCTGGTCACGCCCTTCGTGGCCTACGTGGCCGCGGAGGAGATCCACGGCTCGGGGGTGCTCGCCGTGGTGGTCGCCGGGCTGCTGCTCGGGCACCGCGCCCCGGTCCTGCAGACCGCCGGCTCGCGGATCGCCGAGCGGCTGAACTGGCGGACCATCTCGTTCCTGCTGGAGAACTCGGTCTTCCTCCTCATCGGGCTGCAGGCGCGCTCGATCATCGCGGACGTCGAGGCCAGCGCGGTGCCGATGCTCGACGTGGTGAAGCTCTGTGTGGCGACCTTCCTCGCGGTCGTCGTACTCCGGCTGGTGTGGGTGTTCCCGGCGCGGTTCCTCCTGGTCCGTCCGGGCCCGGACCCGGACACCGGCCGGCACCCGTCCTGGCAGTACACCGCCGTGCTCGGGTGGGCCGGGATGCGCGGCGTCGTCACCCTCGCCGCGGCGTTCGCGATCCCCGGCCGCTTCGCGTACCGCGAGACGCTGATCCTCACCGCCCTCGTCGTCGCCGCCGGCACGTTGTTCCTCCAGGGCTCGACGCTGCCCTGGCTGGTCCGTCGGCTGCGGCTGCCCCCGCCCGACCCGCGTGAGGACGCGCTGGCTCGCGCTGCCCTGTTCGAGAAGGCGAGCGCAGCGGGACTGTCCCGGCTCGAGGAGCACGTCGGGGACGAGGACCCCTTCGACACCGTGGGCGCGCTGCGGACCCGGGCCGCCCAGCGGAACACCGCCGCGTGGGAGCGGCTCGGCGGCACGAGCAGCGACGAGGAGACCCCGAGCGAGGCGTACTCCCGGCTGCGGCTGGAGATGCTGGACGCGGAGCGCGAGAAGGTCCTGCAGGTCCGCGGCACCGGTGCCATCCCGCACGAGGTGGTCGAGGACGTGCTCACCGCCCTCGACGTCGAGGAGTCGATGCTCGACATCCGCACCCAGCGGCGGGCCGAGCTGGAGGAGGCGGGCACGGTCAAGGGCGTGGCCGGCACGATCAGCGCCTGCGAGCACTTGGAGGGCGCGCCGAGGGACGTCGAGTCCGCCGTCGAGGGCGAGTGCGAGGACTGCGTCCGGGACGGCTTCACGTCGTGGGTGCACCTCCGCAAGTGCCTGACCTGCGGCCACATCGCCTGCTGCGACTCCTCGCCCCGCCGGCACGCGACGGCCCACTACGAGGACCGCCAGCACCCGGTGATGCGGTCGGCCGAGCCGGGTGAGGAGTGGCGGTGGTGCTTCGTCGACAGCCGCCTCGGCTGACTGTCGCCCTCGTTGAGACGGCAGTGATTCCCGTCGAAGCGGCTGTAGTTTCCGGTTGATGCGGTGGGGCGTTGCGAGCGCAGTCCCGTCCCTGGTCATCGGCAGGGAGTATGGCGCCGCCGAATCGACAACCGCCCGGACGGGCACTCCAGGCGGATGCCAACCGGTTTGTACCGGTTGTGGGGCCTTTGGTCGGCCCTCGTGCACGTCCGAGGGGTTCTCGGAGCAGCGCGGATCCAGCTCGAGGGTGCTTCGTGCCGACGCGACGCGTCTCGTAGCTCCGAGGCCGTGGCTGGACGCCACTCCAGTGCGCGGTGAGCGCCGATGCCGGGCACCCGCACATGCGCGGATAGCCGCTGCGGTCGGGGGTTCGGCGCGCCAGGCCCTCGCGGAGGGTCACCTCTCGCGCACTAGGTTCGGTCCATGAGGATCACCAAGTTCGGCCACGCCTGCGTCCGCATCGAGCACGACGACACCGTGGTGGTGCTGGATCCGGGCGCCTTCACGGAGCGGGAGGCCGTCGAGGGGGCGACCGCCGTACTCGTGACGCACGAGCACGCCGACCACCTGCACGTCGAGCACCTGGCCGCGACCGACGCGCCGGTCTACACCATCGAGGCGGTCCGGGACCAGATCGCCTCGGCGGACCCGGCGGTCGCCGAGCGGGTGCAAGTCGTCTCGCCAGGCGAGCAGGTCGACGTCGGGATCCCGGTGACCACGCTCGGCGAGCTGCACGCGGTGATCCACGAGGACCTGCCGCGCTTCCGCAACAGCGGCTTCGTGGTGGACGTGGGCGGCACCAGGATCTACCACCCCGGCGACTCCTTCACGCCGGCAGGCGGTCCGGTGGACTTGCTCCTGCTGCCGATACATGCGCCGTGGAGCAAGATCTCGGAGATCATCGACTTCGCCCGCTCCGTCGGCGCCCGGCGCTCGGTCGCCGTGCACGACGGGCTCTTGAACGACACCGGCCTCGCCGTCGTCAACCGCAACCTCAGCACCCTGCTCGACGGCGACGACCACCAGTACGCCCGGGTCCAGCCCGGGGAGGACATCACCCTCTGAGCTGCCGTTGAGCCGAAGCTCACCTCCGTTGAGGCGGCAGGTGTCTCGGTTGAGGCGGCGCGTATTCCTCTGACGCGGCGCGTCTGTTCAGCCACCTTCCGCCGTCTTGTCGTGGCGTTTCGAGCTGTGCTACCCCGGCGGCCCCTCGGCATGGTCACTTGGCGCGAGGTGGCGCTCGTGGGACCTTGATGGCTGATCCGTGTGGTCAGCCGGCCGTCAGCGCGTCGCGCACCGGCACGAACTTCGCCTGGGCCTCGGCGAGCTCTGCCTCCGGGACGGAGTCGGCCACGATCCCGCACCCGGCGAACAGCCTGACCTGCGGGCCGGCGACCTCCGCGGACCGGAGCGCGAGGCCCCACTCACCGTCGCCGGAAGCGTCCATCCAGCCCACCGGGCCGGCGTAGCGGCCTCGGGCCATCCCCTCGATCTCCGTGATCAGCGCCGTGGCGAGGTCCGTGGGGGTCCCGCCCACGGCTGCCGACGGGTGCAGGGCCTCGGCCAGGCTCAGCGCGTTGCCGGACCCGGTGGCCCCGTCGACGACCCCGGTCACGTCGGTGGCCAGGTGCATCACGTTCGGCAGGTGAAGGACGAACGGGGACTCGGGGACGTTCATCGAGGAGCAGTGAGGCGCCAGCGCCTCGGCGACCGAGCGGACCGCGAGCTCGTGCTCCTCGAGGTCCTTCGACGATCGGGCCAGCGTGGCCGCGAGCGCGAGGTCGTGGGCGTCGTCGCCGGTACGTCGGATGGTGCCGGCGAGCACCCGCGAGGTGACCAGCCCCCGCTCGAGGCGGACCAGCATCTCCGGGGTGGCACCGAACAGGCCGTCGACGTGGAAGGTCCAGCACATCGGGTAGTCCTCGGCCAGCCGCCGCAGCGGCCACCGGACGTCGATGTCCTGCTCGGCGGTGGCGAGCAGGTCGCGGGCGAGGACCACCTTCTCCAGGTCGCCATCCCCGATGCGGCGGACCGCCTCGGCGACGGTGTGGACCCAGTCCGGGCCGCTGCGAACCCCGTCGGCGAAGGTCACGCCCTGCGGCGCCTCAGGGCGCGTGGCGGGGGCGAGAGCCGGGCCCAGTGCACGGGATGATCCGAACGCTCCGACGTCGGTCGTGGTCAGCCAGGTCGAGTCACCCCGTCGTCCGACGACCACCTCGGGCACCACCAGGACGCTGTGGCCGGGCTCGTCCGCGAAGGCGAACGACCCGAAGCAGACGAGGCCCGTGCCCGGCCCGCGCACCTCGTCGCGGACCACCGCGCTCCGCACCCGGTCCGTCCACCAGTCCCTGGCCTCCGCGAACCGATCGGCGCCCGTCGTACGGCAGACCGCGGCGACGCCCCAGCCCACCAGCCCGGCGCCGCGCCGTACCCACGCGGTCGTGTCGGCACCGTCGGGGAGCAGCGCCAGCAGGGGACCCGGGTCGTCCACGCGCACGGTTCGGACGACCAGCCGCGGGGCCGGAGCGCCGTCGGGGCTGGAGGGCTCACTCACGCGCGAAGCCTACGGGTCCAGACCCTAGGCTGGCCTGCGTGACCCGTGCGCAGCTCGACAAGCAGCCGGCCGACGTGGCGGCCATGTTCGACGCCGTGGCGCGCCGCTACGACCTGACCAACGACGTCCTGTCGCTCGGTCAGGACCGGCGGTGGCGCAGGGCGGTCGTCGAGGCCGTCGACCCCCTGCCCGGCCAGGTGGTGCTCGACCTCGCGGCCGGGACGGGTACGTCGAGCCAGCCGTTCGCGGACCGCGGCGTCCACGTCGTACCGTGCGACTTCTCGCTCGGGATGCTGCGGGAGGGCAAGCGGGCCCGACCCCTCCTGGGGTTCACGGCGGGCGATGCCACCCGGCTGCCCTTCGACGACGACACCTTCGACGCGGTCACGATCTCGTTCGGGTTGCGCAACATCGTGGACCCGGACGCCGGGCTCCGCGAGATGCTGCGGGTCACCCGGCCGGGGGGACGGCTGGTGGTCTGCGAGTTCAGCCATCCGACGTGGACGCCGTTCCGGACCGTGTACGTGGAGTACCTGATGCGCGCCCTCCCGTCGATCGCCCGCGCGGTGTCCTCGAGCCCGGACGCCTACGTGTACCTCGCCGAGTCGATCCGGGGCTGGCCGGACCAGGCGGGCCTCGCGGCGCGGATCGCGGCGGCCGGCTGGTCGGGCCCTCGGTGGCGGAACCTGTCCGGCGGCATCGTGGCGCTGCACCACGCCACCGCCTGATCTCGAGTCGGCCCGTTCGCATGCCTCAACCCGCTCCAGTCGGCCCGTCCGCATGCCTCGGCTGCCCCTGAGACGTGCGGACGCGCCGGGTCGAGGGGTCTGAGACCTGCGGACGCGCCGGGTCGGCGGGGGGTGGTGGGTCGCACGATGTGACCCGGGCCTCTAGACTCCTAGGCGTGCCGGTTAGTGAAGCATTTCACAAGGGCACGTGCAGCTCCGGTTCGACGTCAGTGAACGAGGTGCCCAGCATGACCCGGACCACCGCCGACGCGCGGCAGGCCGATGTCATCGTCGTAGGCGCCGGCCCGGCCGGCGCGAGCGCCGCCTACCACCTGGCCGAGGCCGGGGTGGACGTGCTCCTGCTCGAGAAGAGCGCCTTCCCCCGCGACAAGGTCTGCGGCGACGGGCTCACCCCCCGCGCCGTGCGCCAGCTGATCGCGATGGGCATCGACCTCGACGCCCCAGGCTGGCAGCGCAACCGCGGGCTCCGGATCGTCGGCGCCGGGCACCGGCTGGAGCTGCCCTGGCCGGAGCTGGCTGCCTTCCCGTCGTACGGCCTGGTCCGGACCCGCAGCGACCTCGACGAGATCCTGGCGCGTCACGCGGAGAAGGCCGGCGCCCGGCTGAGCGAGCGTACGGCGGTCACCGGTCCCGTCCTCGACGAGCGCAGCGGCCGCGTGATCGGCGTGAGGGCCCGCGCCGTGGACGACCGGGGCCGCCGGCTCGACGAGCCCGAGGAGACCTACACGGCTCCGCTCGTCATCGCGTGCGACGGCGTCTCCGCACGCCTCGCGACCGCGCTCGGCCTCGAGCGCCGCGAGGACCGCCCGATGGGGGTCGCGGTGCGGGCCTACTACACGACACCGCGCCACGACGACGAGTGGATGGAGTCCTGGCTCGAGCTGTGGGACGGCGAGCCGGGCCGCAGCAACCTGCTCCCGGGCTACGGCTGGATCTTCGGGGTCGGTGACGGCACCGCGAACGTCGGGCTCGGGATCCTGAACACGTCGCGGGCCTTCCAGCACGTGGACTACAAGGACGTGCTGCGGCGCTGGCTCGACCACACCCCCGAGGAGTGGGGCTTCCGCGACGAGAACCGCGTCGGGCGCATCGGCTCGGCGGCCCTGCCCATGGGGTTCAACCGCAAGCCGCACTACACCCGCGGCGTGCTGCTGTCCGGGGACTCCGGCGGCATGGTGAACCCCTTCAACGGCGAGGGGATCGACTACGCCCTGGAGTCCGGGCACCTCGCCGCCGAGACCGTCGTGCAGGCGCTCGCCCGACCGGAGGGTCCGGCGCGCGAGCGCGTCCTCGAGGGTTATGCTGCAGCGCTCGACGCGGCGTACGGCGGCTACTTCACGCTCGGCCGGGTCTTCGCGAGAATGATCGGCAACCCCACCTTCATGAAGCAGGCAACGCGTCACGGCCTGCCCCGCACGACCTTGATGAAGTTCATGCTGAAGCTGATGGCGAACCTCACCGACCCGCGCGACGGAGACGTGGCCGACAAGGTGATCAACGCGCTCTCGCGCGTGGCACCCGCCGCCTAGCCGATCGCAGGACCAGACTTCGCACCACACCGGCACGACATCGACGGAGGACAGGAGGGAGAACGGTGGAGCTCTACACCCCCGTCCTCGCACTGCTGCTCATCGCGGCAGGGTTCGCGATCTTCTCGGTCGCGATCAGCTCGCTGACCGGGCCGAAGCGCTTCAACCGGGCCAAGCTGGACTCCTACGAGTGCGGCATCGAGCCGACCCCGCAGGCCCTCGGCGGCGGCAGGTTCCCGGTGAAGTACTACATCACCGCGATGATGTTCATCGTCTTCGACATCGAGATCGTCTTCCTCTACCCGTGGGCCGTCTACTTCGACTCGCTGAAGTTCTTCGGGCTCGTCGAGATGGTGCTGTTCATCCTGACCGTCTTCGTGGCGTACGCGTACGTCTGGAGGCGCGGGGGCCTCGAATGGGACTGACCGTGAACGTGACCGTGACTGTGACCGGGGAAGCAAGGGGGGACTGACATGGGTCTCGAGGAGAAGCTTCCGAGCGGCGTCCTGCTGACGACCGTGGAGGGCGTCGCGGGCTACATGCGCAAGGCGTCGTTCTGGCCCGCCACCTTCGGCCTGGCCTGCTGCGCCATCGAGATGATGACCTCCGGCGGACCCCGCTACGACCTGGCCCGCTTCGGCATGGAGGTCTTCCGCGCCTCGCCTCGGCAGGCCGACCTGATGATCGTCGCCGGCCGGGTGAGCCAGAAGATGGCCCCGGTGCTCCGGCAGATCTACGACCAGATGGCCGAGCCGAAGTACGTCCTCGCCATGGGTGTCTGCGCCAGCTCCGGCGGGATGTTCAACAACTACGCGATCCTCCAGGGCGTCGACCACGTCGTCCCGGTCGACATGTACCTCCCGGGCTGCCCGCCCCGCCCGGAGATGCTCATCGACGCCATCCTCAAGCTCCACAAGCAGGTGCAGGCCACGAAGCTCGGCCCGCACCGCAAGGCGGAGATCGAGGAGCAGGAGACCGACGCGCTCAACGCCCTGCCGACCTCGCAGATGAAGGGCCTGCTGCGGTGAGCGACGACACGGCGGACAAGAAGCCGGCGGACCTGAAACCGGGTGACTTCCCGGAGGTCACGCCTGGCACCGAGCCAGACGCGACGGACCGGGGGGACGAGAACCGACTGCCCGCCGACCCCGAGCAGCTCCAGCCCGAGGTCGTCGGCGTCCGGCACGGCATGTTCGGCGTCCGTGGGACCGGCGACACCTCGGGGTATGGCGGCCTGGTGCGCCCCGTCGCGATGCCCGGAGGAACGGCACGCCCCTTCGGCGGCTGGTTCGACGAGGTGGCCGACGAGCTCGAGGCGGCCTGCCTGCAGGGCGGCCTGGCGACTGCCATCGAGAAGGTGGTGGTGCACCGCGGCGAGGTGACGTTCTTCATCCGGCGCAGCGAGCTCCTCGCGGTGGTGCGGCTGCTGCGCGACGAGGCCAGGCTGCGGTTCGAGTTCTGCTCCGGGGTGTCCGGGGTGCACTACCCCGACGACACCGGCCGCGAGCTGCACGCGGTCTACCACCTGCTGTCGATGACCCACAACCGGCGGATCAGGCTCGAGGTCACCTGCCCCGACGCCGACCCGCACATCCCCTCGGTGGTCGCGGTCTACCCGACCAACGACTGGCACGAGCGCGAGACCTACGACTTCTTCGGGATCATCTTCGACGGTCACCCCGCTCTGACGCGCATCGAGATGCCCGACGACTGGCCGGGACATCCACAGCGCAAGGACTATCCCCTCGGTGGGATCCCGGTGGAGTACAAGGGCGCCACCATCCCGCCGCCGGACACACGAAGGTCGTACAACTGATGACTGCCACCCACGACCCCGCCGCCCAGGACCCGTATGCCCAGGCCGCGGAGACGTCCTCGGGCCGGGTGTTCACGGTCACCGGCCAGGACTGGGACTCCGTGGTGCAGGGCATCGCGGACGTCTCCGACGACGCCGGCGACGACCACGTCGTCGTCAACATGGGTCCCCAGCACCCCTCGACGCACGGCGTGCTGCGGCTGATCCTCGAGCTCGAGGGCGAGACGGTCACCGAGGCCCGCTGCGGCATCGGCTACCTGCACACCGGCATCGAGAAGAACATGGAGTTCCGCTCGTGGGTGCAGGGCGTCACGTTCTGCACCCGCATGGACTACCTGTCCCCGTTCTACAACGAGGCCACCTACTCCATGGGCGTGGAACGGCTCCTCGACATCGAGGACGACGTGCCCGAGAAGGCCCAGGTCATGCGGGTCCTGCTGATGGAGCTGAACCGGATCTCCAGCCACCTGGTCTGCATCGCGACGGGCGGGATGGAGATCGGCGCCCTCACCGTGATGACGATCGGCTTCCGTGAGCGCGAGATGGTCCTCGACCTGTTCGAGCTGATCACCGGCCTGCGGATGAACCACGCCTTCATCCGCCCCGGCGGCGTCGCCCAGGACATGCCCCCCGGGGCGCTGGACCAGATCCGCGACTTCGTGGCCCTGATGAAGAAGCGGCTCCCCGAGTACGCCGCGCTGTGCAACGCGAACCCCATCTTCAAGGGCCGCCTTCAGGAGGTCGGCTACCTCGACCTCGCCGGCTGTCTGGCGCTCGGGATCAGTGGACCCGTGCTCCGCTCCACCGGGTACGCCTGGGACCTCCGCAAGACGCAGCCGTACAGCGGCTACCAGGACTACGAGTTCGACGTGCAGACCTGGGACACCTGCGACGCCTACGGTCGCTTCCGCATCCGGCTCAACGAGATGTGGGAGTCCCTGAAGATCATCGAGCAGGCCGCCGACCGCCTGGCCGGGCTCGAGGGCGCTCCGGTGATGGTCGGGGACAAGAAGATCGCCTGGCCGAGCCAGCTGGCCGTGGGGACCGACGGCATGGGCAACAGCCTCGACCACATCCGGCACATCATGGGCGAGTCGATGGAGGCCCTGATCCACCACTTCAAGCTGGTCACCGAGGGGTTCCGGGTGCCTCCGGGCCAGGCGTACGTGCCGATCGAGTCGCCGCGTGGCGAGCTGGGCGCCCACGTGGTCTCCGACGGCGGCACCCGGCCCTACCGGGTGCACTTCCGGGACCCGTCCTTCACGAACCTGCAGGCGACCTCGGTGATGAGCGAGGGCGGCATGGTCGCCGACGTGATCGTGGCCATCGCCTCGATCGACCCCGTGATGGGAGGGGTGGACCGTTGACCGAGCTGCAGGAGAGCCCGCTCGACGAGGAAGCCCTCGTTCAGCTGCGCGAGATCACCCGCCGCTACCCCGAGCCCCGCTCGGCCCTGCTCCCGATGCTGCACTTCGTGCAGAGCGTGGAGGGACGGGTCACCTCGCGTGGCATCGAGGCGTGTGCGGACATCCTCGGCATCACCGCGGCCGAGGTGTCCGGGGTCGCGACCTTCTACACGATGTTCAAGCGGCGTCCGGTCGGCGACTACCACGTCGGCGTCTGCACCAACACGCTCTGCGCGGTGATGGGGGGCGACGTCATCTTCGAGCGGCTCAAGGACCACCTCGAGGTGGGCAACGACGAGACCACCGAGGACGGCAGGATCACCCTCGAGCACATCGAGTGCAACGCGGCCTGCGACTACGCCCCGGTGATGACGGTGAACTGGGAGTTCATGGACAACCAGACGCCGGAGTCCGCGACCCGGCTCGTCGACGACCTCCGGGCCGGCGTCGAGGTCCGCTCCACGCGGGGTCCGCGGATCTGCACGTGGCGCGAGGCCGAGCGGGTGCTCGCCGGCTTCCCCGACGACCGGGCCGACGAGGGACCCGCCGCCGGGCCGGCGACGCTGCGGGGGCTGCGCCTCGCGAAGGAGCCGGGCTGGTCTGCGCCGGACACCGGGCGCTCAGGAGCGGCCGGCTCGCTCGCCGACACGATGGTAGGAGCCGCGGAGCAGTCGAACGCCAGCGACGACGCGTCCGCCATGCGCGTGCAGCAGTCGGGCTCAGGCACACACGGAGGCAAGGACGAGGTGGACGAGTGAGCGCGAACAGCATCGACACGCTGACCCCGGTGCTCTCCGCGGCCTGGGACAGCGACCGGCCGTGGACGCTGCAGTCCTACGAGGCCGTCGACGGCTACTCGGCACTGGACACCGCGTTCGCGATGTCGCAGGACGACGTGATCGCGCTGGTCAAGGACTCCGGGCTCCGCGGCCGCGGCGGCGCCGGCTTCCCCACCGGCATGAAGTGGGGGTTCATCCCGCAGGGCGACGGGAAGCCGCACTACCTGGTGGTGAACGCCGACGAGTCCGAGCCGGGGACCTGCAAGGACATCCCGTTGATGATGGCTACCCCGCACACCCTGGTCGAGGGGGTGATCCTGACCTGCTACGCCATCCGGGCGAACCATGCGTTCATCTACGTCCGAGGTGAGGTGCTGCACGTCGTACGACGCCTGCAGCGGGCCGTGCAGGAGGCGTACCTCGCGGGTCACCTCGGCAAGGACATCCACGGCTCCGGGTTCGACCTCGACGTCACCGTGCACGCCGGCGCCGGGGCCTACATCTGCGGCGAGGAGACCGCGCTCCTCGACTCGCTCGAGGGCCGCCGTGGGCAGCCACGGCTGCGGCCTCCGTTCCCGGCCGTCGCCGGCCTGTACGCCGCGCCGACGGTGATCAACAACGCCGAGTCCATCGCATCCGTGCCGAGCATCCTGCGCAACGGCGCCGAGTGGTTCGGCTCGATGGGGACCGAGAAGAGCAAGGGCATGACGCTCTACTCGCTGTCCGGCCACGTGAAGCGTCCCGGGCAGTTCGAGGCACCGCTCGGCATCACCCTGCGCAAGCTGCTCGAGCTCGCCGGCGGGGTGCGCGAGGGCCACCAGCTGAAGTTCTGGACCCCCGGCGGGTCCTCGACGCCGATCCTGACCGCCGAGCACCTCGACGTGCCGCTCGACTACGAGGGCGTCGGCGCGGCCGGGTCCATGCTCGGCACCAAGGCCCTGCAGATCTTCGACGAGACGACCTGCATCGTCCGCGCGGTCCTGCGCTGGACCGAGTTCTACAAGCACGAGTCCTGCGGCAAGTGCACCCCGTGCCGCGAGGGCACCTGGTGGCTGGTGCAGACCCTGGCGCGCCTGGAGCAGGGCCGTGGCGACGAGCGCGACCTCGAGATCCTGCTCGACCAGTGCGACAACATCCTCGGCCGGTCCTTCTGTGCCCTGGCCGATGGTGCCGTCTCCCCGATCACCTCGTCCCTGCAGTACTTCCGTCAGGAGTACGTCGACCACCTCGAGCAAGGCGGCTGCCCCTTCGACCCGGCCGCCGCCACGCTCTTCGCGCCCGTTGGAGCACCTGCATGAGCACGATGGTCCCGTCCGGCACCGCCGCCGCCGAGAACCTGGTCACGCTGACGATCGACGACGTCGAGGTCAGCGTGCCCAAGGGCACCCTGGTGATCCGGGCCGCGGAGCAGGTCGGCGTGCAGATCCCCCGGTTCTGCGACCACCCGCTGCTCGCCCCCGTCGGGGCCTGCCGGCAGTGCCTCGTCGAGGTCGCCCTGCCCGACAAGGACGGCAGCCCGAAGACGATGATGGGCCCGCCCGGACGGGTGAAGCCGCAGGCGTCGTGCACCCTCGTCGCGTCCGAGGGCATGGTGGTCCGCACCCAGACGACCTCGGAGATCGCCGACAAGGCCCAGCAGGGCAACATGGAGTTCCTGCTCGTCAACCACCCCCTGGACTGCCCGGTCTGCGACAAGGGCGGCGAGTGCCCGCTTCAGAACCAGGCGATGTCGAACGGCCGTGGCGAGAGCCGGTTCACCGAGAGCAAGCGGACCTTCCCCAAGCCGATCAGCATCTCGGCGCAGGTGCTGCTCGACCGTGAGCGGTGCGTGCTCTGCGCGCGCTGCACCCGCTTCTCCGAGCAGATCGCCGGTGACCCCTTCATCGCGCTCGTGGAGCGCGGTGCGCTGCAGCAGGTGGGGATCTACGAGCGCGAGCCGTTCGAGTCCTACTTCTCCGGGAACACCATCCAGATCTGCCCGGTCGGGGCGCTGACCTCCGCGTCGTACCGCTTCCGCTCGAGGCCGTTCGATCTCATCTCGACCGACTCCGTCTGCGAGCACTGCGCGTCCGGGTGTGCGTTGCGCACCGACCACCGTCGCGGCAAGGTCACCCGCCGGCTGGCGGGCAACGACCCCGAGGTCAACGAGGAGTGGATCACCGACAAGGACCGCTTCGCGTTCGGCTGGTCGAGCCAGCCGGACCGGCTGTCCTACCCCC
>JAWWPF010000297.1:0-9186 GCA_033850795.1 Nocardioidaceae bacterium
CGGCGAGATCACGAGGTGCGCCTGCGCGGCCTCCCTCGTGATCTCGAGGTCGAGCCGGCCCAGCGACGTCGTCCGGCACCCGGGGGCCGGACGACGTCGACGGGTCGCGTTGCACGTCGGGGCCACCCCGACGTGCAGCGGACCGGCTGTCCCCGCGCGGTGGGAGGCTGCAGCCATGAGCGAGCGCAACGTCCTGGGCGAGGACCTCGAGCCGTGCGGCAGCGACCCGGTCACGGGCTTCTACCGCGACGGCTCCTGCACCTGTGGACCGGAGGACGTCGGGCTGCACGCGGTCTGCGCAGTGATGACCGCGGAGTTCCTCGCGCACCAACGCTCCGTCGGCAACGACCTGGTGACGCCTCGGCCGGAGTGGGGGTTCCCCGGCTTGCAGCCAGGTGACCGCTGGTGCGTCGTCGCGACCCGCTGGATGCAGGCCTACCAGGCCGGCGCGGTGGCTCCGGTCGTGCTGGCCTCGACCAACCAGCGCGCCCTGGAGGTCGTGCCGATGCTGTGGCTGGAGGAGCACGCCGTCGACGTGCCGACCGATCCGCGGTGGCTGGAGTGAGACCGGCTGGCCGCACGGCCGCAGGGCGGGGCACCGCTACTGTCCTCGCATGGGGACCAGCGTCTACGTCGCCTCGCTCGCGGGGTTCACCGGCAAGTCGACCGTTGCCCTCGGACTCCTCGAGCAGCTCTCCCGGCGGGTACGGCGGGTCGGGGTCTTCCGGCCGGTGGTCCGCGCGGACACCGCGGCCTATGCCGGCCGGGACTACGTGCTGGACCTGCTCACCTCGCACGAGGCGGTGACACTGTCCTACGACGAGTGCGTCGGGGTCACCTACGACGAGGTGCACGAGGACCCCACGGCCGCGCTCGACCGGATCGTCGAGCGCTACCACCGGGTCGCCGACCAGTGCGACGCGGTCGTGGTCGTCGGCAGCGACTACACCGACGTCAGCACGCCGACCGAGTTCTCCTACAACGCCCGCATCGCCGCCAACCTCGGGGCACCGGTGCTGCTCGTGGTCAACGGCTCGGGTCGCAGCCCCGAGGACCTGCACACGGTGGCATCGACGGCGGTGGCCGAGCTGAGGGCCCAGCACGGCACGCTGTTCGCGGTCGTCGCGAACCGGGTCTCGGAGGAGTCCGTCGCGCAGGACATCGCGGCGATCGCCGTCGACGGGGCACCAGCCTACGCGATCCCGGAGGAGCCGCTGCTGAGCGCGCCCTCGGTCGGCGACCTGATGGACGCCTGCGACGGGACCCTCGTCAGTGGCGACGAGTCGCTGCTGGGCCGTGAGGTCACCGGGCTCGTGGTCGCCGCGATGACGCTGCCCAACGTCCTGGACCGGCTCTTCGATGGAGCGGTCGTGATCACGCCCGGGGACCGTCCCGAGATCGTGCTGGGAGTGCTGACCGCGCACGTGTCGGCCACCTTCCCGCAGACCTCGGGGATCATGCTGAACGGCGGGATCGGCCTGCCCGAGCAGGTGAGCCGGCTGATCGAGGGGATCCGCGCCACGATGCCGATCGTGTCAACCTCGCTGGGGACCCACGCAACCACGACGACGTGCAACGCCGTGCGGGGCCGGCTCAGCAAGGAGTCCCCGCGCAAGGTGGCGACGGCGCTGTCGCTGTTCGAGGACCACGTGGACGGCGCCGCGCTGCTCGACCGCCTCGAGGTCGCGCGCACCGATGCGGTGACGCCGCTGATGTTCGAGCACCAGCTGATCGACCGGGCGGTGGCCGACCGCAAGCACATCGTGCTCCCCGAGGGCGAGGAGGAGCGGGTGCTGCGGGCCGCGGACATCCTCCTGCGGCGTGGGGTCGCCGACCTCACCGTGCTCGGCGACCCCCGGACGGTCAACGCCCGCGCAGCGAGCCTCGGTGTGGACCTCGGCCCGGCCCACCTGCTCAGCCCGTACGACGAGGGGCTCGTCGAGCGGTTCGCGAAGGAGTACCACGAGCGGCGCAAGCACAAGGGCGTCGACCTGGACACCGCCCGGACCCTGGTCAGCGACGTGTCGTACTTCGGCACGATGATGGTCGAGCTGGGCCTCGCGGACGGCATGGTCTCGGGCGCCGTACACACCACCGCGCACACCATCCGGCCGGCCTTCGAGATCGTCCGGACCCGGCCGAGCAGCTCCGTGGTGTCCTCGGTGTTCTTCATGTGCTTGGAGAACCAGGTGCTCGTCTACGGCGACTGCGCCGTCAACCCCGACCCCTCCGCCGAGCAGCTGGCGGACATCGCGATCTCCTCCGCGGCCACGGCGGCCGCCTTCGGCATCGAGCCGCGGGTCGCGATGCTCTCCTACTCCACCGGCGCCTCGGGCGCGGGCACCGACGTCGAGAAGGTCTCCCGCGCGACCGCGCTGGTGAAGCAGCGCTCCCCCGACCTGCTCGTCGAGGGCCCGATCCAGTACGACGCAGCGATCGACGCCGCCGTCGCGAAGACCAAGCTGCCGGACTCCATCGTCGCCGGACGCGCCACCGTGTTCGTCTTCCCGGACTTGAACACCGGCAACAACACCTACAAGGCCGTGCAACGGTCCGCGGGCGCCGTCGCGGTCGGCCCGGTCCTGCAGGGGCTGCGCAAGCCGGTCAACGACCTGTCCCGGGGCGCCACGGTGCGCGACATCGTCAACACGGTGGCGATCACCGCGATCCAGGCGCAGCTGGGGGTCTCATGAGCGAGCACGTGCTGGTCATCAACGCGGGGTCGTCGTCGCTGAAGTACTCCATGGTCGACGCCGCGTCCGGAGAGGCCGCCGCGTCCGGCCTGGTCGAGCAGATCGGCGAGCGCTCCGGGACGCTCACCCACCGCGGGCCCTCGGGCGACCAGCGCATCGAGCAACCGTTCCCCTCGCACGAGGATGCACTGCGGGCGGCGCTGGACGCCTTCGCCGAGCACGGGCCGTCCCTGGACGAGGTCGACCTGGAGGCGGTGGGACACCGCGTCGTGCACGGCGGGCCGACGTTCTCCTCCCCCGTCCTCGTCGATGACGACGTGGTCGAGGCGGTCAGGTCCCTGGTGCCGCTGGCACCGCTGCACAACCCCGCCAACCTCGAGGGCATCGAGACGGCGCGCAAGGTCTTCCCGAACGTGCCGCAGGTCGCCGTCTTCGACACCGCCTTCCACCACACGCTCCCCGAGCCGGCCTACACCTACGCGGTCCCCCGCAGCTGGGTGGAGGAGCACCAGATCCGCAGGTACGGCTTCCACGGAACCTCCTGCTCATTCGTCTCTCGCGAGGCCGCCCGGCTGCTGGGCCGCCCGCTGTCCGAGGTCAACCTGGTCGTGCTGCACCTCGGGAACGGCGCCTCCGCCACCGCCGTGCAGGGCGGCCGCTCGGTGGACACCTCCATGGGGCTCACCCCCCTCGAGGGGCTGGTCATGGGCACCCGGTCCGGTGACGTCGACCCCGCGCTGCACGCACACCTGCACAGGCAGCTCGGGTGGTCGGTGGAGGACGTCGACAACATCCTGAACCGCGAGTCCGGCCTGAAGGGGCTCTGCGGGCACAACGACTTCCGCGAGGTCGACCGGCTGCGCCGGTCCGGTGACCCCGCGGCCGGGCTGGCCTTCGACGTCTTCTGCCACCGGGTCCGCACGTACGTCGGCGCCTACTACGCGGTCCTCGGCACCGTGGACGCGGTCGTCTTCACCGCCGGGGTCGGCGAGAACGCCGCCGCGATGCGCGCCGCGTCCCTGTCCGGGCTGGAACGGCTCGGCATCGCGGTCGACCCCCAGCTCAACGACGCCGGTCGCGACGGGGCGTTCACGATCTCGCCGGAGGGCAGCGACGTCGCAGTGCTCGTCGTACCCACCAACGAGGAGTGGGAGATCGCCCGCCAGGCGATGGACGTGGTGCACGGAACCGGCGCCTGAGCGATCGTGTCCCTGTCCGTCTGCCTGTTGCTCGACGACGTGGCCGACCGTGCGGTACGCCGGCTGTGGGGTCGTCTCGAGGAGGCCGGGGTGACGACCCTGCTCAGCCACACCCACGGCCGCCACCTCCCCCACCTGACGTTGGCCTCGCTGACCTCCTACGACCCCGAGGGCGTGCGCGCTGCCCTGACCGCGCTGCCGGCCGCCGAGCCGCTGGCCACCCGGTTCGACGCCCTCGGCATGTTCCGGCGCAGCCGCTGCTGGCTGGCGCCCACGGTCACGACCGGGCTGCTGCTGCGGCAAGAGGCCGCGGTGCACGCGGTCCGCGGCACGGGCGCCGAGGTCCACCCGGCGTACCGGCCGGGCGACTGGCTGCCGCACCTGACGCTGGCACCCCGGCTGCGCCTGCGTGAGCTGGCCGTCCTCGCGGAGCGGGTGAACGAGATCCTGCCGCTGCCGGCCACCCTCGAGCGCGCCGCGCTCGTGCAGACCAGCACGGGCGAGGTCGAGCCGCTGCCGCACCTGGTGTGACGTGTGCTGCGGGCGGCCCGGACGACCTGGTGTCAGCGGGTGTAGCGCCGGGCCACCACTGCCTGCCGGTCGACGGGCCGTCCGCGCTGGATCGTCCAGGCCAGCCGCACCAGCCCGGCGTGCGACCACACCAGAGGCGTCGCCGAGCGCGTCCCCTCTCCGGCTGTCCGGCCGGCGGGGGACCGGCCGTCCCAGACCTGCTCGGCCAGCATGTCGCCCTGCCCGGTCGCCCTGGCCATCGCGGTCAGGTAGCGCCCGGCGGGCCGGCCGGCGCTCACCGCGTACTCGCCACGCTCACCGGTGAGCAGCGGCCATGCCCGGCCGAGCGTGGTGGACGTGTCCGGGTCCGTCGGCTCCCACTCGGCACCGTTCCGCTTCTCGCCGTAGCCGTCGAAGCTGTAGCGGTGCCAGAACGGGCCGTTCGGGGTCCGGACCTTCAGCTGCGCGTCCAGCACCGGCAGGGTCGACCGGACCGCCGGGTCGCCCGGCGCTTCGATCCCGTAGCGGACCAGGTCCAGGAAGCTGGGATCGACCACCCTGCGCTGGTCGATCACCGAGGGGCCTCCGTCGCCGACGGAGTACGTGGTCCCGGCGTCGGGGTGGCCGTCCTTGGTCAGCCGGAGGAAGTACGGCCGGTCCGACAGCGGCCCGTTGCGGGTGACCGTCCAGTCCTCGACCTTCGCCTGCCAGGCGTCGGCGAGCCTCAGCCACCGGCGCGCGGACGCGTCGTCGTGGTTGCGGCGGGCCAGGTCGGCGGCGCACACGAGCCCGCTGATCTGGGCGGCGATCGAGTTGGGCGAGTAGCCGGACTGGTTCTCCCAGCGTTCCTGCGGCGAGAACGGGGCCCGCAGCCCGGTGTCGGGATCCTTGAAGCCGGCGATGAAGTCGGCCGCGCGCTTCACGTGCGCGTAGGTCCCGGGGTCGTCGCGTCCGACGAGGTGCGCGAGCACGATCGGCAGGGCCGTCTCGTCCAGCTGCAGCTGGGTCCAGACCGGCCGGCCGGTGACGTCGGAGTTCTGCGGGAAGGAGCCGTCCGCCTTCTGCTGCCGGGTGAACAGCCACCGGACGATCCGCCGGGCCGCCGCGTGGTCGCCGTCGGCCCACAGCGCGGTGCCGAACTGGTAGGCGTCGCGGGACCACACCAGGTGGTAGGCCCCCGACGGCGAGGACAGGTCCGGCACCTCGTCGCCCCACACCCACGGCGCCGTCGGCGAGGCCACGAAAGCGCCTCGGTTCCGCTTGTCCTCCGCGGCCGCGAGCACGAGCGCGGAGGCCTCGTACTGCCGGCGGATCCGCGCGGCGCTGGCCGGCACCGGCTTGAGCGAGCGCAGGTAGCGGTGCCAGCCCCCGCCGTAGCGGCCGGCGGTGCGGGCGAAGCCGGTCCGCGCCGAGGCCAGGGCCGCGTGCCGCGCCTGGGACTGGTGCCTGCCGAACCCGAGGACCAGGGTCGCCCTCTGGTGACCGGCCCGGCCGGTGACCCCGGTGATGCGGCCGGTCTGCACGACGTTCCCGGCGCCGGTGCTGCGGTAGTGGTGGTCGAGCCGGTGGTCGTGCCGCAGGTCGGTCCAGCCGTCGCTGCGGCCCAGGAAGCCGTTCGATGTGGCGCCGAACCGGGGCCGGGACACCAGGGCGCTGGCCAGGTGCCGGTCCGTGGCCACCAGTGCATGACCCACGGTGCGAGCCCGGTCGTCGTTCCCGCCGTTGGCAAGAGCCGGGTCGGCGAGCGCGTAGAGCTGGTAGCGGCCGCCGTCCAGCGACTGCAGCCGCACCTGCACGACCAGCGTGGCCCTCCGAGGGTCGGTGACGAACCGCTTGGTGACCCGGTACCTCCCGGACCTGGCCGTGTCGACCTGCGTGAAGCTCAGGCTCCGCGGGTCCGGCCGGACGGTGCGGTGCCGGGTCCCCGTCGACTCACGATCGGTGAAGGTCCGGCCGTCGGTCACGATGAGCTCGAGGTTGCGGTAGGAGGGGGTGGACAGGTTCGGGTAGAAGACCTCGCTGGTCCGGCCGCGCTCGAGCGTGAACCACACGGGGCTGCGGCGGCTCCTCGCGGTCCCGAACCCGGCCTTGTCCGCCTCGGTCCACACGGTCTTGCCGCCCGGTGCGCCGGGTGCCTTGGCCGCGGCCGCACCCGGGTGTTTCGCAGAGAGCGGTGAAGCGGAGCCGGGCATCGCGGGAAGTGCGACGAGGGTGCCGCTCACGGCAAGGCCGAGCACGGCAGCGGGCACGGACGAGCGCACGATCATGACAAAACCCTCCGTCGAAGTCCCGGGGCGGCTCCTACCCCGTGGCCCTGGTGACAAACCCGGGACTCAGCGGGCGGTGGGAGATGCGGGAGCGGACCCACCGACCGGTGCGCCGGCCATCAGCCGGACGACGTCGTCGCGTTGCTGCGTGGACACCTGGCCCCACCCGGGGCGGTAGTCGTACACGTCGCGCAGCATCGCGGCCGTGTGGTTGCCGTGCAGCACCTCGATGTCCTCGGCGTCGATGAGGGCCGGGTGCGCCACACCGCACGTCTCGGCGAGCTTCAGGAGGTCGCGGCGCAGGGTCTTGATGTAGTTGGCGACCCGGACCGACTTCAGGTCCGGGTCGAGGCCGTGCGACAGCCACGGGTCCTGGGTGGCCACCCCGGTCGGGCACCGGTCGGTGTGGCAGCGTTGCGCCTGGATGCACCCCGCGGCGAGCATCGCCTCGCGGGCGATGCTCAGCATGTCGGCGCCGAGGGCCATCGCCACGACGGCGTTGTCGGGGAGGCCGAGCTTCCCGCCGCCGATGAACGTCACGTCGTGCTCGAGCCCCGCCTCCGCGAACACCCGGTAGACCCGGCTGAACCCGACCCGGAACGGCAGGGAGACAGAGTCCGCGAAGACCATCGGCGCGGCGCCCGTGCCGCCCTCGCCGCCGTCGACGGTCACGAAGTCGACGCCGCGTTGCCGGTCGGCCATCTGCGCCACGAGGCTGTCCCAGAAGCTCAGGTCCCCGACCGCCGACTTGATGCCGACCGGCAGGCCGGTCTCGGCGGCCAGCAGCTCGACCCAGTCCAGCATGCTGTCGACGTCGCTGAACTCGGCGTGCCGCGAGGGGCTGATGCAGTCCACCCCGGGCTCGATGCCGCGGATGTCGGCGATCTCCTGGGTCACCTTGGCGCCCGGCAGCACGCCACCGAGACCGGGCTTGGCGCCCTGGCTCAGCTTGATCTCCAGGGCCCGCACCGGCGCCGACTCGACCACGTCCTTCAGCCGCTGCAGGTCGAAGCGACCCTTCCCATCGCGGCAGCCGAAGTAGGCGGTGCCGATCTGCAGGACCAGCTCGCCTCCCTTCCGGTGGTACGGCGAGAGGCCGCCCTCCCCGGTGTTGTGCAGGCAGCCGGCCAGCGCCGCGCCACGGTTCAACGCCTCCACGGCCGGCGCCGAGAGCGAGCCGAAGCTCATCGCCGAGACGTTCACGATCGACGCGGGCCGGAACTTGCGGGCCCGGTCGCGCGGCCCGCCCAGCACCTTGGCCGAGGGCAGCGTCTCCTCCTCGCCCGCGTGGTGGTGCGTCGCCGGCGAGATCTCCGAGAAGGTCCGGTGCTTGATGACGGGATAGCCCTCGGTGTGCTCGACGTCGTTGTCCGTGCCGAAGCCGAAGTAGTTGTTCTCCAGCTTCGAGGAGGCGTAGATCCACCGCCGCTGGTCCCGGCTGAACGGACGCTCCTCGTCGTTACCGGTCACGATGTACTGCCGTAGCTCCGGTCCCACGGACTCGAGCAGGTAGCGACCGTGCCCGATGAGCGGGAAGTTGCGCAGCAGCGCGTGCTTGCGCTGCGCCAGGTCGTAGGCGGCCACGCTCGCCATCGCGGCGCCGCCGGCGGCCGTCACGGCCCGGGTCCACTTCATGAGTCAGGTTGTACCCGCTCGCGCGGGTGATCACCCTCGCGCCGGCGTGACGCGTGACGGCGCGCCGGTATGACGGTGCGCCGGCGTCCCACTGGCTGGGCGGTCCGGCACGTAACTCGTGACAGGCCTCAAGTGACCGCCGGTGGGACGCCGAAGACATGTATGCGCTCGACGAATGCGCTCGCGCCTCCCCTCACCTCGTCGGTGCTCCGACCGCGCTCCCGCCATCTCCCCGAAGGTGACCACTGCATGCGCCTGCACCACCAGACCCCCCGCCAGACCCCCCGCCAGACCCCCCGCCGTCGCACCGCCGCCCTCGCCGTCGTGGTCGCGTCCGCCCTCGTGGCCGGCGTCTCCGTTGCCGGAGGGCTCTTCGCCCCCGCGAGCGCGGCCACGTTGGCCAACGGCGGCCTGGAGCAGGGCACCGTCGCGCCCTGGGTCGGGACCGGTCCCACATGGCCCGCTCTCTCCGTGGTCTCCACCCCCGTCCACTCCGGGACCAAGGCCCTGAAGGTCACCCTGCCGGTGATGACCGCCGGCTCCCACACCGGCGCGTGCTACCCCACCACGCTGACGCCCGGCATCACCTACACGCTGAGCACATGGGTCAGGGGCGGGGTCACCGCACAGCTGCGGGTCAACTCGACCACCCGGACCCAGGTCGCGCCGGCCGGCAGCACCTGGACCCGCTTGACCAGCACCTGGACACAGGGCGGCACCGCAGGCAACCGGGTCTGCGTCGTCTCGGAGGCCGCCGCCACGACCGGCGGCAAGCTGCTGTACGTAGACGACGCGACCCTCACGGCAGCCCCCTCCCCCGCCCCCCCCCCCCCCCCCCCCCCCCCCCCCCCCCCCCCCCCCCCCCCCCCCCCCCCCCCCCCC
>JAWWPF010000310.1:0-16933 GCA_033850795.1 Nocardioidaceae bacterium
CTCGACCGCGACATCTGGCAGTTCCCGGTCGTGCTCCTCGGCGACGTGCACTACCTCGTCCAGGGCACGCTGTACTCCGACGTCATCGAGTCCGGAGGTGGCACCGGCGCGGCGACGATCAAGAGCCACCACAACGTCGGCGGCCTCCCCGAGGACCTCGAGTTCGACCTCGTCGAGCCGCTCCGGACCCTGTTCAAGGACGAGGTCAGGATGGTCGGCGAGCAGCTGGGGCTGCCGGCCGAGATCGTCTGGCGGCATCCCTTCCCCGGCCCGGGGCTCGGCATCCGGATCATCGGGGAGGTCACCCATGACCGGCTGGAGATCTTGCGGGCGGCCGATGCGATCGCTCGCGAGGAGGTCACCCGGGCCGGCCTCGACCGCGACATCTGGCAGTTCCCGGTCGTGCTCCTCGGCGACGTCCGCTCGGTAGGAGTTCAGGGTGACGGACGGACCTACGGCCATCCGGTGGTGCTCCGTCCGGTGACCTCCGAGGACGCGATGACCGCGGACTGGGCTCGGCTGCCGTACGACGTGGTAGAGACCATCTCCACGCGGATCACCAACGAGGTCCCCGAGGTGAACCGGGTCGCGCTCGACGTGACCAGCAAGCCGCCGGGCACGATCGAGTGGGAGTAGGGCCACCACGTCTGACCTGCACCTCGTGCAGGCGCAGAGTGGGCGAGCCGCTGCATACCGCGAACGCGCATCTGACATCGATCCATCTCACTGCCGTGTCACCGGCCGCGGCGATGAGTTCTGGCCCGTCCAGTGGTCTGTCCGGGCATGAGTCGAGTCACCTGCCATGTGTCCATCTCGCTGGACGGCTTCATCGCCGGCCCGGACCAGAGCCGCGAGAACCCGCTCGGGGTCGGCGGGCTCCGGCTGCACCAGTGGCACTTCGAGGCTGACGAGCCGGGGCACGAGGTGGACGTCGCGCCGCGTGACGACCTGCTGCGGGCCCGCGGCGCCTACGTCATGGGCCGCAACATGTTCGGGCCGATCCGGGGCGAGTGGGACGAGGACTGGCGAGGGTGGTGGGGGACCGAGCCGCCGTACCAGGCGCCGGTGTTCGTCCTCACCCACTTCCCCCACGACCCCATCCCGATGGCCGGCGGGACCACCTTCCACTTCGTGACCGAGGGGTTCGAGGCGGCGCTCGAGCAGGCGCGGGCCGCCGCTGAGGATCGGGAGATCGCGGTCGCGGGCGGCGCCTCCACGGTCCGGCAGGCGCTGGCGGCGGGTGCCCTCGACGAGCTGACCCTCGACATCGCCCCGGTCCTGCTCGGCCGCGGTGAGCGCCTGTTCGAGGGGGTCGTCGACCCGGGTCTCGAGCCGGTCGAGGTGGTCGCCTCGCCGCTCGCCACGCACGTGCGGTACCGGGTCGGCCGCTGAGGCCTGCCCAGGTCCGTCCGCCCGGGTTCGACAACCGTTCGGACGTGCACTCGCCCGGGCGGAAAGCCGCGGGACAGGACGAACCGGGCGTACGGCGACGCCACTGCACGTCCGAGCGGCTGCCGGAGGAGCCTGCGGGAACAAGCGCCGGGGAGTAGCGGAACCCGGTGCGGGTACGGCGAGGGCTCGCGTCCGTGCCGAGCGAAGAGGTGGTCAGCGGTGAACCAGTCGTACCCCTACGACCCGGAGCTGCACGAGAAGGGGACCGCGGCCGCGGAGGGCCGGTGCTCCTACCACGAGGGCGACCGCCCCGACCGCGGAGCGTGCAGCGGCGAGGCGGTCGTCTCGTTCGAGGACCCCGACGGGCGGTGGCAGGCCGGCTGCTCGTCGGCGCTGGAGCAGCTGACCGAGAGCGGGGCCATCACGCCGCTCGGCCAGGGAGCCTGACCGGGCGCCTGACGGTGCAGGGCAGGCGCGAGAGGCGCAGGGCCTACTCGGCCGCGCCCATCACCAGGCCCTCGATGGTGTGCTTCTGGGTGATCGGGGTCAGCTCGTCCACGATGGGGCAGCCGAGGTGGTCACGGACCCGCTGGGGCAGGGACTCCCAGTAGTCCTTGGTGACCGCGAGGTCGTGGTGCTCGGCGTTGCCACCCTCCGGCCCGTCCATCCCGAGCACCAGCACGGGGCGGGACTTCTGCGAGTGGTTGATGGTGCCGCGGTGGATGGTGAGCGCGGAGCGGGCCGAGACGTCGCCCATCTGCGGGTACTTGCGGACCGCGCGCTCCTCGTAGCGTCCGTAGAGGGACTTGTCCGGGAACATCTCGTGGTCGAACTCCTCGCCGCGGTCCCACTGGGTGCCGAGAGCGATCTCGAACGGGCCCATGTCCTCCTCGGTGTCGACGAGGGTGAGGTTGAAGGCCAGGCTGGTCAGCCGGTGCTCGTCGCGGGTCTCCACCGGCATCGGGAAGTCCCGGTGCCAGGGCTGGTAGACGGCGCCGGCGAACGGGATGTCGAAGCCGACCTCGACGATCTTGTAGTCAGGGCCGAGCACGGCCTCGGAGACGGCGCGGATCCAGGGGTGGTCGACGAGCTCGGCGAAGCCGCGCAGCGCCTGCGGGTGAGTCTCCACGTACCAGCGGTTCGGGCCGCGGCCGACCGCGCCGTTCTCGCGCGAGCGGGCCTCGGTGAACGCCGCCTCGACGTCCTCGCGCATCTGCTCGATGAACTCCCGGGAGAAGGCACCCTTGCGGCCGATGATCCCGTCGGTCATCAGGGCTTCGACCGCGGCTTCGCGGTCGGCCTCGGTGACGGTGGCTCCGGTCGTGGCGGTGTCGGTCATGCGTCCTCCTGCAGAGCGGTCGTGTCCCGTTAGGTGCCCGGCGATGCCCGGCTTGTGCGGCGTACGCCCTATTTTGCAACGTTGCAATGCTACGATGCAATACTCTGGGCGAGGTTTTTCGAGGAGGACTCATGGCCGTCAGCCTGCGCGACGTGGCGGTCCGCGCCGGGGTGTCGGTGCGCACCGTCTCCAACGTCGCGAACGGGTTCGCGCACGTCGCACCCGAGACCCGCCGCCGCGTCCAGGGGGCCATCGACGAGCTCGGCTACCGGCCCAACTCCGCGGCCCGCCAGCTGCGCCGCGGCCGCACCGAGACCATCAGCCTGGTGGTGCCCGAGATCGGCTCGCCCTACTTCGCCGAGCTCGCGTCCCTCACTGTGCGGATCGCCGAGGAGCGGGGCTGGACGGTGCACATCGACCAGACCGACGGGCACGCCGACCGGGAGCGCCAGATGATCTCCGGTCCCGTGGGCCGGTCGGTCGACGGCGTGATCTGCAGCCCGTGGGCCGTCGGGCCCGAGGAGCTCTCGCGGCTGAGCGCCGGGCCGCTCGTGCTCCTCGGTGAGCGCGCTGCCGCCGGCCGGCTCGACCACGTGGCCATCGACAACGTCGCCGCCAGCCGCGCAGCCACCGAGCACCTGGTCGCCACGGGCCGGCGGCACATCGCGGCGGTGGGCGTCCAGCCGCACCTGCACAACGAGACCGCCCGGTTGCGCCTGGAGGGCTACCGGGCGGCGCTCTCGGCCGCCGGGCTGCCCGTGCCGGAGGACCTCGTCGTGCCGGTCACCACGTTGCACCGGCCCGACGGCGCGGCCGCCATGGCCAGGCTGCTCGACGGCCCACACCCCGTCGACGCGGTGTTCTGCTTCACCGACGAGCTCGCACTGGGCGCCCTCAGGACGCTCTCCGAGCGGGGCTACCGGGTCCCCGAGGACGTTGCTCTCGTCGGCTTCGACGACATCGAGGACGGCCGGTTCGCGCGGCCGTCGCTGACCACGATCGCCCCGGACAAGGCGCAGATCGCGCGGCTGGCCCTCGACTGCCTGGCGGACCGGATCGCCGACCCGGCGCGACCCGACCGGGACCTGGTGGCGGGCTACCGGCTGCTGGTGCGTGAAAGCACCACCGGCGACCTCCCCTGAGGAGCCCGAGGAGCCCGAGGAGCCCGAGGAGCTACAGCACGCTCAGAGCGACCGCAGCGACCAGGAGGCGGTGTGCTCACCGCCCGGCGGAAGCACGACGAGGTCCTGTCCGCTGTTGAAGGCGTCCGGGGCACAGGTCATCGGCTCCACTGCCAGCCCGGTGCGGTTCGTCGCCACGTCCGGGGTGTCCGCGGTGTGCACCTGCACCCAGGGCAGCACGGCCGGGTCCCACGAGCACTCCACCCCGCCGCCGGACGGCGAGGTGAGCCGTACCCGCGTGAGTCCGTCGTCATCGGTCACCAGGCCGGCGAAGGCGTGGTCGATGAAGGTCTCGCCGATCTCGCGGCCGCCGCGGAAGTCCAGCCCGGACCCGTCCACCGGGGCGGTGCGCACCGGCAGCAGCCGGTCCGGGGTGACCTCGAGGACCTCGGCGGCCGGGAGGACCAGCCGGCACTCGTCGACGTGGTCGGTCCCGGCCTGCAGGTAGGGGTGGGCCGCGGTGCCCCACGGCGCGGCGCGCCGGCCGGTGTTGCGCACCGACACGCTGGTGCGCAGCCCCTCATGGCCGTGCAGCGTGTAGCTGACGGTGATCTCGAGCTCGAAGGGATACCCGGTCCGGGGCACCAGACGGTCCGCCAGCGTGACCGAGGAGCCGGAACGGTCCACCACCTCGAACCGGTCCCAGGTCACCAGCCCGTGCAGCGCGTTGCCGCGCTCCGGCTCGGTCAGGGGCAGCTGGTGCGTCTCGTCGTCGAAGACGTAAGCCCCGTCCGCGACCCGGTTCGGCCAGGGCGCCAGCAGCGCGCCGGCGTACCGGGGGCGCACCTCGTCCGCGGGGTACGTCCGCACCAGGTCGGTCTCGCCGTGCCGGAGCTGCCGCAAGCCACCCCCGACCTCGGTGACCACGCCGTGGTAGGCGCCAGCCCGGATCGAGACCTCCCGCCCCCCGGCGCTCATGCGCCTGCCCTCGCCGCGACGGACCCGCCCCCCGCGGCGACCCTCTCCTGCCGTTCCCCTGACACCACCGGAATCCCCCTTCCTGCGCCGACGATAGCGATCCTCCGCCCGTAGTCCCAGGCGGGGGATAGCCTCCTCGACGTGCTACCCGAGGGCTACCGCATCGAGGACCTCTCGCCTGCCCACGCGCCCGCGCTTGGGGCGGCCTACCGCCGGAACCGGCGCCACCTGGCGCCCTGGGAGCCGGTGCGCGACGAGAGCTTCTACACCGACGACGGGCAGGTCGCGGCAGTGGCCGGCCAGCTCGCCGGCGCCCGCCAGGGGCAGCCGACGGCCTGGGTCGTGATGCAGGCGGACCAGGTCGTCGCGCGGGTGAACCTCAACAACATCGTGATGGGCGTCCTGCGCAGCGGCAGCCTCGGCTACTGGGTCGACGCGGACCACCAGGGGCGCGGCCTGGCCAGCGCTGCGGTGCAGCACGTCTGCGCCCACGCCGACGCGCGTGGCCTGCACCGGGTCGAGGCCGGCACGCTCCTGCACAACGTCGCCTCGCAGCGGGTCCTCGAGCGCTGCGGCTTCCACGAATTCGGTACGGCGCCGAGCTACCTGTTCATCGCCGGCGCCTGGCAGGACCACCGCCTCTATCAGCGGATCCTCAACGACAGGCCCCTGTGATCGGCCCTGAACGCGGTGGCCTCCGGCATACTGCGGCCAGACGCTCTTCCGCCGTACCTCCAGGAGACCACACGTGCCACGCCCCCTGACATATCTCAAGAGCCAGGCCCGACGCCTGGTGATGTCTCGCGTCGCAGGCAACGGCATCGACCTCTCCCAGCTCGACCGGGTCCCCGAGACGCTGTCCTGGCCGCTGCAGCGCAGCGGCCTCGACCCCGTGGAGAGGCTGGGCGAGCTGCGGTCCGGGGAACCGGTCAGCAAGCTGACGTCCTTCCTCGGGATGACCATCTGGCTGGTCACCGGCGACGCGGAGGTCCGGGCGGTGCTCGCGGACAAGACCGGCTACAGCAACGACATCCGCCCCTTCATGGGCCGACGCGGGTCCGCCACGGACGGGGACATCGGCGGCCTCGGCTTCACCGACCCGCCGGACCACACCCGGCTCCGCCGGCTGCTGACCCCGGAGTTCACCATGCGCCGGCTGGAGCGGCTGCGTCCCCGGATCGCGGGCATCGTCGAGGCGCAGCTCGACGAGATGGAGCGGCAGGGAGCGGACGGGGGCAGTGTCGATCTGGTGGAGGCCTTCGCCTTCCCGGTGCCGTTCCTGGTGATCTGCGAGCTGCTCGGGCTGCCCGACGAGGACCGCGACACCTTCCGGCAGCTCGGCTCCGCGCGCTTCGACGTGTCGTACGGCGGGCAGGGCACGTTCGGAGCCGTGTCCGGGTCACGGAAGTTCCTCATGGAGGCCACCCGCAAGCAGCGGGAGAAGCCCGGTGACGGGCTGATCGGCCAGATCATCCGCGAGCACGGGGACGAGATCGGCGACTTCGACCTCGCCGGGCTCGCCGACGGGGTGTTCACCGGCGGCCTCGAGACCAGCGCGAGCATGCTCGCCCTCGGCACCGCGGTGCTCCTCGAGCACCCCGAGGACTACCGCCGGGTGGCGACCGACCCCGCGCTCGCGGACCGGACGGTCGAGGAGCTGCTCCGCTACCTCTCCGTCGTGCAGATCGCCTTCCCCCGCTTCCCCCAGCGCGACATCGAGCTCGGGGGGCACACCGTGTCCAAGGGCGACGTGGTGATCTGCCACCTGGCCGGCGCCAACCGAGACGCCAGGGGCGGCCCCGGTCTGGAGGGGTTCGACGCGCGGCGCGCGCCCGTCTCGCACCTGGCGTTCGGCCACGGCTTCCACCGCTGCGTCGGCGCCGAGCTGGCCCGGATGGAGCTGCGGGCCGCTTTCCCGGCCCTGGCCAGGCGCTTTCCGGACCTCGCGGTGGCGACCGACGAGCTGCCCTTCCGCGAGATGTCGATCGTCTTCGGCCTCGAGTCCCTGCCGGTGCGGCTGCGCGCCGAGGCAGCACTGCTCTGACCGCCCGCTGACTGCGGCACAGGGTCACAACCCCAACGAGCGGCCGATGATCTCCTTCTGGATCTCGGTGGTCCCGCCGTAGATCGTCTGCACCCGGCTGTCCACGAACGCACGGGCGATCGGGTACTCCCGCATGTAGCCGTAGCCGCCGAAGAGCTGCACCCCGTGGTCCACGATCTTCTTCTGCAGCTCGGTGGTCCACCACTTGGCCATCGCCGCGCCGGCCGCGTCGAGCTCGCCTGCGTTGTGGAGCCGGACGCAGTCGTCGACGAAGACCCGGGCGATGCGAGCCTCCGTCGCCATCTCCGCTATCACGAAGCGGGTGTTCTGGAACGACCCGATCGGTCGGCCGAACGCGTGTCGCTCCTTCACGTGCGCCAGGCACATCTCCAGCACCGCCTCACAGGCGGCGGCGGCCGTCACAGCGATGGACAGCCGCTCCTGCGGGAGGTTCTGCATCAGCGACACGAACCCGCTCCCCACCTCGCCGAGGAGGTTCTCCCGGGCCACGACCACGCCGTCGAAGAACAGCTCGGAGGTGTCCTGCGCGTGGAGCCCGACCTTGTCCAGGTTGCGCCCACGCTCGAACCCGGCCATGCCGCGCTCGACCACGAGCAGGCTGATCCCACGGTGCCCGAGCCCGCCGCCCGTGTCCGTGCGGGCCACCACCACGACGAGGTCGGCAAGCGTGCCGTTGCTGATGAAGGTCTTGCTGCCGGAGAGGACGAAGTGGTCGCCCTTGTCGACGGCCGTGGTGGTGATCCCCTGGAGGTCGCTGCCCGCGCCGGGCTCGGTCATCGCGATGGCGGTGACCGTATCCCCGCTCACGCAGCCCGGCAGCCAGCGGCGCTTCTGCTCGGGGGTCCCGAGGCTGCTGAGGTACGGCACCACGATGTCGGTGTGCACCAGGAAGCCGGGTCCGTGGGCGCCGGCCCGGGTGAGTTCCTCGGCGAGGACCATGTTGTAGCGGAAGTCGGAGACCCCCGGTCCGCCGTACTCCGGCCCGACATCGAAGCACAGCAGGCCCTGCGCTCCGGCGCGCGTCCACACCTCACGGCTCACCTGCCCCTCGGTCTCCCACCGGGCATGGTGCGGGGCGATCTCCCGCTCGATGAAGGACCGCACAACCTGCCGGAAGGACTCGTGGTCCTCCTCGAGCAGGGGGCGCGGCATCGTCGGGGGCATCAGCTCACCCATTCCTTGAGCCGTGCCACCAGGGCGGCCGGGTCGCCGCCGTCCGCCGGTGCGGGGGTGACCTGCAGGTTCGTCACGCCGGCCTCGGCGAACGCTGCGATGCGCTCCTTGACGTAGGACTCCGGCCCGACGAGGTTGCACATCTCCAGCAGGTCGAGCGGTACGACGGCCTCGGCATCGCGCGTGTTTCCGTCGAGGTACAGGTCCTGGATCTTCGCGGCCTCCGCCTCGAAGCCGTACTCGCAGGCGAGGGTGTTGTAGAAGTTCTTGCCCCGGGCCCCCATGCCGCCGATGTAGAGCGCGAACACGGGGCGGGCGAGGTCGAGCATCGCCTTGACGTCCTCGCCGACCGAGACGAGTCCGCCGGCCGCGACCTCGAGCGGCCCGAGCCCGGGCTGTCGCCGGTCGGTACCCGCGGCGAGCGCGTCGCCCCACACGTCCCGGGCCTTCTCGGGGGCGAACAGGAAGGGCAGCCACCCGTCGGCGTACTCCGCCGTGCCCTCGACGTTCCGCCGGCCGAGTGCCGCGACGTAGATCGGCACCGCCGAGCGCTCGGGCCGGTTCATCAGCTTCAGCGGCTTGCCCAGGCCGGTGCCCTGTCCGTCGGGCAGGGGCAGGTGGAAGACCGTGCCGTCGTACTCGAGGCGCTCACGGCGCAGCGCCGACCGGACGATGTCGACGACCTCGCGGGTGCGGGTCAGCGGCCTGTCGAAGGGGACGCCGTGCCAACCCTCCACCACCTGAGGACCCGAGGCGCCTAGACCGAGGATCGCCCGGCCACCGCTGACGTTGTCCAGACCTGCCGCGGTCTGCGCGAGCGCGCCGGGGGTCCGTGAGTACACGTTCAAGATGGCCGCCCCGATCTCGACCGTCGACGTCTTCGCGGCCAGGTACCCCATCAGGGTGGGGGAGTCGAACCCGTAGGCCTCGGCCACCCAGACGGTGTCCAGGCCGGCGCTCTCGAGGCCGGCGACCTGATCGGCGGCCTGGCGCGGGTTGCCGGAGTACCTCAGCTGGGTGGAGAGCTTCACGGCGTCCTCGGATCTCGACGGTGGTGGCCGGCGAGCCGCCGGCCCCGGTATGGGCGATCAGTGGCCGTGACAGTATCGCCGTCACGGACCCGGCGGACCGGCAAGGAGAGCGGAGTGACGACCTACGACATCGGGGTGGTCGGCGGCACCGGTCCCCAGGGCCGCGGCCTGGGCTACAGGTGGGCACGGCACGGGCACCGGGTCGTGCTCGGCTCACGCTCCGCCGACCGCGCCGAGACGACCGCCGCCGAGATCGCCGAGCGACTCTCGGACGCGCACGTCTCTGGTGCGGTGAACGCGGACGCGGCGGCCGGGGCAGAGGTCGTCGTCCTCGCGGTGCCGTACGACGGCCACGACGCACTCGTCGCCTCGCTGGCCGACGCCCTCGCCGGCAAGGTGGTGATCTCCTGCGTCAACCCGCTCGGCTTCGACAAGCAGGGGCCCTACGGGCTGGATGTGCCCGGCGGCAGCGCCGCGGAGAGCGCCGCCCGTCTGGCGCCGGACGCGCGCGTCGTGGGGGCCTTCCACCACGTGTCGGCGCCGTCGCTGTGGGGATCCGAGGACTTCCTGGACCACGAGGACGTGCTCGTCTGCGGCGACGACCCGGAGGCCAAGGCGGTGGCCGTCGAGCTGGCGCGCGCCGTGACGTCCCGCGACGGCATCGACGCGGGACGGCTCCGGATCGCGCGTCAGCTCGAGCCCTGGACCGCCGTACTCATCTCGGTCAACCGCCGCTACAAGACCCGGTCGGGAACCTTCATCTCCGGCATCCCCGGCCGCTGAGCGGCCCTACAGACCGGTGCTGGCCGACGTCGGGTACGGCGCCGTCCCGGACGTGGTGGAGTCCGCGCCGCTGCCGTCCTGGCCGGACGAGGACACCTTGCTCGCCGCGTCGGACGCCTTCTCCTTGGCCAGGTCCTGCGCCTGGGAGGCCTTCTCCTGCACCTTCGGGTTGTTCCACATGCTCTGCGCCTGCGACTTGATCTGCTCGTAGCGCTCACGACCGGCGCGGGTGCCCAGGACGTAGCCGACGGCACCGCCTGCGAGCAGCGCGATCTTGCCCTTCATGGTCAACTCCCTCGTGTTCGGATGGTCCTCACAGCCATGCCCCGAGCGCGTCAGGGGCAAACAGGGGAGCAGCCGAGTTCGACGCTCACGCTTCACGGGGCGTTCACCGTGCCGCGTCACCGACGCCACCTCACGGCGTCACCTTGTGACCATGAGCGACTTCGCACCGCTGGTCATCGGTCACCGCGGAGCACCCGGCTACCGCCCGGAGCACACGCTGGCGTCGTACCGGCTCGCCATCGAGATGGGCGCCGACTACATCGAGCCGGACCTCGTCTCCACCCGGGACGGGGTTCTCGTGGCCCGCCACGAGAACGAGATCGGAGCGACCACCGACGTCGCCTCCCGTCCCCGGTTCGCGGACCGGGGGACCACGAGGATCGTCGAGGGCCGCCGGGTCTCCGGCTGGTTCACCGAGGACTTCACCCTGGCCGAGCTGAAGACGCTGCGGGCGCGCGAGCGGCTCCCGGCCGTGCGGCCGCGAAACACGTGGTACGACGGACACTTCGAGGTGCCCACGTTCGACGAGGTGCTGGAGCTGGCATCCCGGGGGAGCGAGCGGCGGTGCGCCCCGGTGGGCGTCTATCCCGAGACCAAGCACCCCGAGCACTTCGCCGACCTCGGGCTCTCGCTCGAGGAACCGCTGCTGGCCGCCCTCCGCCGGCACGACCTGGACCGACCCGGCGCCCCCGTGCTGATCCAGTCCTTCAGGAGCGCGAACCTCCGCACGCTCGCGTCGATGACGGAGCTTCCTCTGGTCCAGCTCGTCCCCGGGCCGGCGGGTCCGTGCCGCGACCTGCTGACGCCTTCCCGGCTCCGCGAGGTGGCGACCTACGCGGCCGGTGTGGGGGTGCCGTGTGGTGCCGTGCGGGCCGACGGCCGCGGCCGGCTGACGGACCTGGCGCACGCCGGGGGCCTGGTGGTGCACGCCTGGACCGCCCGCGACGAGAACCGGTTCCTGCCGCAGCGGTACCGGCGGGGCGCCGACCCGGACGGCCGCGGCGACGGAGGCGCGCACACCGAGGCGCTGCTCGAGGCCGGTGTCGACGGGGTCTTCACCGACCAGCCGGACACCGCGGTGCAGGCCCGGGGGCGCTGGCTCGGGCGCCGCGACAGCCGGCTGGTGCCCGCCGCAGCGCTCGGATGAGGGCAGCGACCCGGCGAGGGGCTCGCCCGCGCCCGCGCTCCCCGGCCTACCATGGGCGGATGGAACAACCCCATGTGGTGGTCCTCTTCGGCGCGACCGGAGACCTGGCCCGGCGCAAGCTTCTCCCCGGTCTGCTGCATCTGCACGAGGCGGGGCTGCTCGAGGACTGCCGGATCGTCGGCACCTCCCTGGACGACCTGGACACCGAGCGGTTCGTGAAGCTCTCCAAGGAGGCCGTGGACGAGTTCAGCAGACCGTTCGACGAGGACCACTGGGAGGAGTTCGCCTCCAGGCTCACCTTCGTTCGGCAGTCCGACGGCCCGCAGGCGCTGGCCGCGGCCGTCGCCGACGCGGAACGGGCCCTGGCGGACGAGTCCGACGAGGAGATCGGCCGGCTCCACTACCTCAGCGTGCCCCCCAAGGCGGCGCTGCCGGTGGTCCGGCAGCTCGCGGAGGCCGGTCTCGTGGAGCGGTCGCGGATCATCATGGAGAAGCCCTTCGGGGTCGACCTCAAGTCGGCGCAGAAGCTGAATGCCCGGCTCCACGAGGTCTTCGCAGAGAAGCAGATCTTCCGCATCGACCACTTCCTGGGCAAGGAGGCGGCCCAGAACATCCTGGCGTTCCGGTTCGCGAACGGTCTGTTCGAGCCGATCTGGAACCGCAACTTCATCGACCACGTCCAGATCGACGTGCCCGAGACCCTCGGGCTCGAGATGCGGACCGCGTTCTACGAGTCCACCGGGGCGTTCCGCGACATGGTCGTCACCCACCTGATGCAGGTCCTGGCCTTCATGGCCATGGAGCCGCCGACGTCGCTGGCCCCGGATCCGATCAGCGACGAGAAGCTCAAGGTGTTCCGGTCCATGCGGCCGCTGGACCCGCAGAACGTGGTCCGTGGTCAGTACCTCGGCTACCGCGACCACCCCGATGTCGCGAACGACTCCGACACCGAGACGTTCATCGCCCTGAAGGTGGAGATCGACAACTGGCGCTGGGCGGGTGTGCCGTTCTTCCTGCGCACCGGCAAGAAGATGGCCGAGGGCGCCCGCATCATCTCCATCGCCTTCAAGGAGCCCCCGAGGACGATGTTCCCGTCCGGTTCGGGGGTCGGTGCCGCCGGCCCGGACCACTTGACCTTCGATCTCGCGGACCAGTCCCGGATGTCGCTGTCCTTCTACGGCAAGCGCCCCGGCCCCGGCATGAAGCTCGAGAAGCTGTCCATGCAGTTCGCCACCCACGAGACCGGCAGCTCCAAGGGCGTCCTGGAGGCCTACGAGCGGCTGATCCATGACGCGATGCGCGGGGACCACACCTTGTTCACGACCGCTGCGGGGATCGAGGAGCTGTGGGCGAAGTCCCAGCCGGTGATCGAGAACTCGCCGCCCGTGCGTCACTACGCGCCCGGGAGCTGGGGTCCCAACGCGATCCACCAGCTCATCGCGCCGCACGCCTGGCGGCTTCCGTTCGAGCGGGCCTGGCGCCGTCCCAACTCCTACGCCGAGTGACCTGCAGGTCGTTCGCAGGGCGCTGAGCCGGCACCTGCCGGATCAGCGGAGCTCTCGTCCTGCGTCGGCCGGGTCGTCCTGGTCCAGCTCCTCGGCAGCTCGTTCTGCGGCGGTCCGCTTGTCGTCCCGCAGCCCCCTGACGACGAAGGCCGCCAGGCCGACGGCCCCCGCGGCGACGAGGGTGAGCGGGAACAGCCAGTGCAGCTCGTCGGTGCCCACGACCCCAGTGGAGTCCAGCACCCAGATTCCCGCGATGCCGAGGAAGACGATGCCCACCACGAGGTAGCTGACGTTGAGCGGATGGGTGGTCGGGTGTCTCATCGGGCTGTCCTCACGTCGATGTGGCCGGCGAACAGGTGGGTGTGCAGCGACAGGGTGCCGGGGCCCCTGCCGACGGTCTCGGAGAGCGTGGTGTTGATCCCACCGGCGGACCGGCTCGGGAGGTCGATCTGCCCCGGTCCGGAGAGGTCGGCATCGATGTGGGTGGTGACATGTGGCGGGAGCACGACGACGACCTCGCCGACGCGGGCGCCGACGTCGATGCTCCTTCCAGCGAGGTCTGCCGGGTCGGCGACCTTGCTCAGGTCGATCCGGACCTGCCCGCTCGGCACGAAGTAGGTGGGCTTGACGGCGGCCGCGTTCGGCGGTGCCACCCTGAGCGGCTGCCGGTCACCTCCCTGGATGTCGCCTGCCGAACCGACGACCGACGTGACCGCGAGAGCCACGGAGGCGAGGAACCCGAGGAAGATGAGCCCGCCGGCCCGGCCGACGAACGCGCCCACCACGAGCATCAGGCCGACGACGGCCAGGGCGAGCGCCGGGTAGGCGGAGTCCACGACGTGTCCGCCGGATGCCTCGTACAGGCCGAGGGACCCGAGGGCGACCGCCACGATCGCCAGGGTGGGGCCGAAGAGCCGCGGACCGGTCCGTCGGGGCGGCGGCTGGTAGGCGACCGGAGGCTGCGGCGCCGGAAGCCAGGGCGGGGTCGGCGGCTCCTCGCCGGTGGCCACCGGCAGCGGGTAGGTCGCGCCGGCCGGCTCGGCCGTCGCCTGGGAGACCGGCTGGCCGGTCGCCAACGGGTAGCCCTGCTGGTACGTCGCGGTGAGGTCCTGGGGCGGGGTGGCACCGCGACCGCGCAGCGCGAAGAACAGCAGCACGCCGCCGCCGAGGACCACCAGCGGCCAGGGCGTACCGAAGCCGCCCCAGCTGTCGCCGACCACGAGCGTGGCGGCCAGGATCCCGGCGCCGATCAAGAGGCCGTTCCGGGTGCCCGGCCCGGTCGAGATGGCCCCCTCGGACCTGCCGTCCTCGGGGACGAGCGCCCAGGCCACGGCGTAGAGCAGGAACCCCGCGCCGCCGAAGAAGCACAGCACCACGAGCAGCACCCGCAGGACGGTGGGGTCGATGTTCAGGTGCCGCCCCAGACCGCCGGCCACTCCGGCGATCTTGCGGTCCGTGGTGCTGCGGGTCAGCCTCTCGTAGTTGCGGAGGTTGGCCCGGTCCATCCCGGGGGGTGGCTGGTGCCCGGCTGTCGTCTGCTGGTCGCCCGCTGCGGACGGCCCCGGTGTCTGTGTCATGTCAACGATCCTGTAGGTCGGCGGGCCCCCGCACCATCGGGGAAAGCCCTGGTTCGTGCGGGGATCACCCCGGTGCGGGCCAGGGGTTCGCTCAGGGGCGCACCTCATGGTCCGGCGTCGTTCGCTGTGTGACGATGAAGCCACGATGAGCACATTGGCGCCCACCCGTCCGACGGGTCCCCCCAAGGCCTACCGCAGCAGCGACGAACGGCTGCTCGGTGGCGTCGCGTCGGGGCTGGCCCGGCACCTCGGGCTGCAGCCGCTGCACGTGCGCATCGCCTTCCTGCTCGCCGCCACCCTCGGCGGTCTGGGCGTCGGGTTGTACGCGATCCTGTGGCTGGTGCTGCCCGCCGGTCGGCACCTGGAGCACGCGAGCCCCGGGTTGGAGGCCGCGAGCAGGCAGGGCAAGCGGCCCGGACGCGCACGCCGGCTGGAGGACCTCGGACCGCTGGTCGCGATGGGCGCCGTCGCGCTGGGGCTCGCCGTACTCGCGCAGAGCCTGGTCGGCGGGGCGCTGTTCTGGCCGGTCCTGCTGGGGATCGTGGGCGTCGGCGTCCTGATGCGCCAGGCCGACGAGGCGCAGCGGGAGCGATGGCTCGACAGCACCGGGCGGATCGACTTCTTCCGCGCGGTCGTCGGCCGCGGCGGGCCGGCGTCGTACGCCAGACTCCTTGCCGGGGTCGGACTCCTGGCCGCCGGTCTGGTGCTCTTCGCCGTCCAGACCGGCCAGGCGGGACAGGTCGCGGTCGCCCGAGACGTCCTGGTCGCGGGTGTCCTCGGGGTCGCCGGGCTGGCGCTCGTCGTCGGTCCGTGGCTGTTCCGGCTGACCGGCGACCTGTCGGAGGAGCGCGCCGCCCGGGTCCGGTCCCAGGAGCGCGCCGACATGGCGGCGCACCTGCACGACTCGGTGCTGCAGACCCTGGCGCTGATCCAGAAGCACTCGGCGGACGGCCGCATGGTGGCCACCTTGGCCCGCGCCCAGGAGCGCGACCTGCGGTCCTGGCTGTATGACGACCAGCCGGCGAGCGAGATGTCGGTCGCGGGCGCGCTCAAGGCCGCAGCAGCCGAGGTGGAGGACGCCCACGGTGTGCCCGTCGAGGTCGTGGTGGTCGGGGACGCCGTCTCCACCGACGGGTCGCGGGCGCTGGTCCTTGCCGCTCGGGAGGCGATGGCCAACGCGGCACGGCACTCCGGCGCCGACCGGGTGGACGTCTACGCCGAGTGCGCGGACGGCTCCACCGAGGTGTTCGTCCGCGACCGCGGCCGGGGGTTCGACGAGCAGACCGTGCCGGACGACCGCCTCGGCGTACGCAACAGCATCAGGGCCCGCATGGAGCGGCACGGTGGAACGTCGACCATCCGGACCGCACCGGGCGAGGGCACGGAGGTCCGACTGGCGTTCAGCGGCGGCGGGCAGCCGCGGCCGGAGAGCCGGGCCGGCGGGAAGACCCACGACGGGGTGGAGGAGCAGGCATGAGGCGCAGGGTGGTGGTCGTCGACGACCAAGCGATGTTCCGGACCGGGGTGAAGGCCGAGCTGGCCGCTCACCCGGATCGCGTCGAGGTGCTCGGTGAGGCGGCCGACGTCGACCAGGCCGTGGCGGCGGTCACCAGCCTGCGGCCGGACGTCGTACTCCTGGACGTGCACCTCCCAGGAGGGGGTGGCGCCGAGGTGATGCGCCGGGTCGGCGCCCGCCAGCCCGAGACCCGGTTCCTCGCGCTGTCGGTGTCCGACGCCGCCGAGGACGTCATCGGGACCATCCGCGCGGGCGCGCGCGGGTACGTCACCAAGACGATCACCGGGCCGGAGCTCGTGTCGGCCATCGACCGGGTCGCGGGCGGCGACGCGGTCTTCTCCCCGCGGCTGGCCGGTTTCGTCCTGGACGCCTTCGCCGGCACGATCGAGGTCGCCCAGGTCGACGAGGACCTGGACCGGCTCACCGAGCGCGAGCGGGAGGTGATGCGGCTGATCGCCCGGGGCTACGCCTACAAGGAGGTGGCGTCGACGCTGTTCATCTCGATCAAGACCGTCGAGACCCACGTGTCGAGCGTGCTGCGCAAGCTCCAGCTGTCCTCACGCCACGAGCTGACCCGCTGGGCCTCCGACCGGCGACTGCTCTGAGGCACCGGCCGCGCCGCACCGGAGGTGTCCTCCCCCGGGTCGTAGGGTAGGCGGGACATGAGCGCGTCGTTCCCCATCCCGCAGGTCCCCTCGCCGACCCGTCCCGCACCCGAGGGAGAGCTGGACCTGGAGCCGACGACCGGGGGTCCCGACCGGCGCCCCCGCCGTGGCCCGACGCCCGAGGAGCTCCTGGAGGGCCTCAACGAGCCGCAACGGGCCGCTGTCGTGCATGCCGGCGCGCCGCTGCTCGTGGTCGCCGGGGCCGGGTCGGGCAAGACCCGCGTCCTGACCCGGCGGATCGCCTGGCTGATCGCCGAGCGGCACGCGCACCCCGGCTCGATCCTGGCCATCACGTTCACCAACAAGGCCGCCGCCGAGATGCGCGAGCGGGTCGAGGAGCTGGTGGGGCGGCGCGC
>JAWWPF010000003.1:0-8053 GCA_033850795.1 Nocardioidaceae bacterium
ACGGGGACCCGCATGGTGATGATCCGCGGGGCGAACAGCGACATCTCCTCAGGAGCGTCGATCGCCTCGTTCATCACCTCGAGGATCGAGAGACGGGCGTCCTTGGCCTGGTTGAGCGCGCCCGCGAGGACCTCGGCGGGGATGCCGTCGAGCTTGGTGTCGAGCTGCAGCGCGGTGACGAACTCCCGCGTGCCGGCGACCTTGAAGTCCATGTCACCGAACGCGTCCTCGGCTCCGAGGATGTCGGTCAGCGCGACGTACTGCGTCTCACCCTCGACCTCACCGGTGATGAGGCCCATCGCGATGCCCGCGACCGGCGCCCGCAGCGGCACACCGGCCTGGAGCAGCGACAGCGTGGAGGCGCAGACCGACCCCATCGACGTGGAGCCGTTCGACCCCATCGCCTCGGAGAGCTGACGGATCGCGTACGGGAACTCCTCGCGCGTCGGCAGGACGGGAAGCAGCGCCCGGCGAGCCAGCGCACCGTGTCCGACCTCTCGACGCTTCGGCGAGCCGACCCGACCCGTCTCACCCGTGGAGAACGGAGGGAACACGTACTTGTGCATGTAGCGCCGGGCCTTCTCCGGGGACAGCGTGTCGAGCTTCTGCTCGAGCGTCAGCATGTTGAGCGTGGTGACGCCGAGGATCTGCGTCTCGCCACGCTCGAACAGCGCGGAGCCGTGCACCCGGGGGATGACCGCGACCTCGGCCGACAGCGGGCGGATGTCTGCCAGCCCGCGGCCGTCGATGCGGATCTTGTCGCGCAGCACGCGCTCGCGCACGGTCTTCTTGGTCAGCGCCCGGAAGGCGGCGCCGATCTCCTTCTCGCGGCCCTCGAAGTCGGGACCGACCTCGGTGAGCACCGCGTCCTTGACCTCGTCCATCGTGGACTCGCGGTCCTGCTTGCCCGCGACGGTCAGGGCCTCGGCCAGCTTGCTGCCCGCGGCCTTCTCGACCGCGGCGTACACGTCGTCCTCGTAGTCGAGGAAGATCGGGAACTCCTGCACCGGCTTCGCAGCCTGCTTGGCGAGCTCCGCCTGGGCCTCGACCAGCTGCTTGATGAACGGCTTGGCGGCGTCGATGCCACCGGCCACGATCGCCTCGGTGGGCGCCTGGGCACCGGATCGGATCAGCTCCCAGGCGGTCTCGGTGGACTCCGCCTCGACCATCATGATCGCGACGTCGCCGGTCTCGGTCACCCGTCCCGCGACCACCATGTCGAAGACGGCGTCCTCGAGCTGGCTGTGCGAGGGGAAGGCGACCCACTGGCCCCTGATGAGCGCGACCCGCACGCCGCCGACCGGGCCGGAGAACGGCAGGCCGGAGAGCTGGGTCGACATCGACGCGGCGTTGATCGCCAGGACGTCGTACGGCTGGTCGGGATCGAGCGCCAGGACGGTGATGACGACCTGGACCTCGTTGCGCAGACCCTTCTTGAAGGTCGGGCGCAGCGGGCGGTCGATCAGTCGGCAGGTGAGGATCGCGTCCTCGCCCGGACGGCCCTCGCTGCGGAAGAAGGAGCCGGGGATCTGACCCACGGCGTACATCCGCTCCTCCACGTCGATGGTCAACGGGAAGAAGTCGAAGTGGTCCTTGGGGTGCTTGCCGACCGTGGTGGCCGACAGGAGCATCGTCTCGTCGTCGAGGTAGGCCGTGACGGAGCCGGCGGCCTGGCGGGCCAGCAGCCCGGTCTCGAACTTGACGGTGCGGGTGCCGAAGGAGCCGTTGTCCAGGACGGTCTCCACGGCGTAGATCTCGGGTCCCTCAGTCTGCGTCTGTGCAGTCACGGGGGGTCCCCCTTTCGTTTCTCGCGGAGCGATCACGCGATGCGTCCAACCGCTGGGGACAGGGTCCGGTCTTCGATCGAAGCCCGCGGTGTCGTCTCGACCCCGAGGGCCACTACCGAGGACCGGGACGGACGTCCGGACGGTCGCTCCGGTGTGTGCAGTGGATGTGTGTTCAGTTGTGGAGCAGCAAGGGCGACCTCCCGGATCGGGAGGTCGCCCTCGAGGTCATCGGCGCAGACCGAGACGCTCGATGATCGAGCGGTAGCGGTTGATGTCCTCTGCGCGCATGTAGTTGAGGAGCCGGCGGCGCTGGCCGACGAGCAGCAGCAGACCACGACGGCTGTGGTGGTCGTGCTTGTGCTCCTTGAGGTGCTCGGTCAGGTGGCTGATCCGGTGGGTCAGCAGCGCGACCTGGACCTCGGGTGAGCCGGTGTCGCCCTCGGACGTGGCGTACTCGGCGATGATCTTCTTCTTGGTGTCCGCGTCGGTGCCTGTGGCCACGCGCAGCTCCTCTCGGTTTCATGTCGTTGCGCGGCGCGCCGGGGCCTGTTCACCCGGGCACTCTCGATCCGCGGCCGTCGTACGGCGTTGACTCGTGTCCACACCTCGGCGTGGACCACTACCTGAGATTATCAGCGTCGGCAAGCAACGGGCGAATCGCACCGGATCTCATCCGTCCAGGACGACCCCGTGACGCGCGGCCGGTCCTACGGTGAAGGCGGACACGATCGTGTCCGGTGTCGAGCCTCCCGGAGGGGCGGACCATGACGGACGAGAACCAGAGAGAGTCCGTGCCGGAGAGCACCTACTTCGGCCGCCTCGGCCGGGCGGGTCCGGTCAGCGGCAAGAGATCCCCCGAAGTCACCGGCGGCATGTCGGGGGTCGGCGTCCTCTCGTGCCTGTTCGGCGTCGTCGCGCTGGTGCTGGCCGCGGTCGACGCCTTCCCGTTCCTCGTGGTCGTGGTGGCGCTGATCGGCGTCGTCTCCGGGCTGCGGGTGTTCCTGCCTCGGGTGACGACCCAGGACAAGGTGCTGATCGGGATCGGGGTGCTCGCCTCGCTCGTCGCCCTCGTCATCTGGCTGGTCCGGCTGGCGGGCTAGCCCGCCAGGACGCCGCGGACCGCCTCCCGGGCGGCCATCGGGTCGACGGCCCCCAGGGCCGCCTCGGCGGCCAGCTCACAGGTGTCCATGGTGACCGCGGCCAGCTGTGCCCCCACCGGGCGTACGGCGGCCAGGGCCATCGACAACGACGTGATGCCCATGCCCACCAGCGCGGTCGCGAGCAGCGGGTCCGCCGCCGCCTCCCCACAGACGCCGACCGGCTTCCCGGCGCTCCGGCCCGCCTCGGCGGTGATCGCGATCAGCTGCAGGACCGCGGGCTGCCAGGAGTCGGTGAGGTGCGCCAGGTCGGTGGCCATCCGGTCGGCGGCCATCGTGTACTGGGTCAGGTCGTTGGTGCCGATCGACAAGAAGTCGACGACCTCGAGCATCTGGTGCGCGAGCAGGGCGGCGCTGGGGATCTCCACCATCACCCCGGCCTTGAGACCGTGGGTCCGCACGTGGCCGGCGAACTCGGCCGCCTCGGCGACGGTGGCCACCATCGGAGCCATCACCCAGGTCTCCGTCCCGGTCTGCTCCGCGGCGCGCGCGATCCCGGCGAGCTGGCGCTCCAGCAGCCCCGGGTTGCCGAAGGACAGCCGCAGGCCGCGGACCCCCAGCGCCGGGTTCTCCTCGCCCTGCAGCGTCGCGAACGCGATCGGCTTGTCCGAGCCCGCGTCCAGGGTGCGTACGACGACGTACCGGCCGTCACCGAACGGCTCGAGGACCTTGCCGTAGATCTCCGCCTGCTCCTCGACCGACGGCTCCTCCTTGCGGCTGAGGAAGCTGAGCTCGGTGCGGAACAGCCCGACCCCCTCCACGGGGCCCGAGCCCGCGGTGGCCGCCGAGGTCCCGTCGGCCACGTTGGCGAGCAGCTTCACCGAGGTGCCGTCGGCCGTCCGGCCGGGTCCCGTCCACTTCTCCAGGGCCTCCCTGGCGGCGCGGGCGCCGTCGACGAGCTTCGCTGCGATGTCGGCGTCGGGGTCCAGGGTGACCTCGCCGGTGGTGCCGTCGACCAGCAGCGGCGTGCCGTCGCGCACCTCCGCCAGGCCGTGCACGCCCACCACGCAGGGGATCCCGAGCTGGCGGGCGATGATCGCGGTGTGGCTGGTGGGGCCGCCCTTCTCAGTGACCAGCGCGACCACCGTGGCCGCGTCCAGACCGGCGGTGTCGGCCGGCGCAAGGTCCTCGGCGAGGAGCACCGAGGGCGTCTCGGGCACCGGCACCCCCGGCTCGGGCTCGCCGACCAGGCGGGCGGTGACCCGGCGCTCGATGTCGCGCAGGTCGGTGACGCGCTCGGCCATCAGCCCGCCCATCTGCGTGAAGATCCCGGCGAACTGGTCGACCGCGGCGGTCAGCGCCGTCAGCAGGGAGTCGCCCGCTGCGAGCCGCTTCTTCACCGCGGCGCGCAGCCCCTTGTCCCGTGCCAGCCCCGCCGTCGCGGTGAGCACCTCCGTCGCCGCGCCGCTGGTGGCCGCGGCCCGGGCCGAGAGACCGTCGGCGGTGGCGGCCACGGCGCTGTCGAAGGCGGCCAGGGCGGCGTCCTGGTCGGGGAAGCCGGCGCTCTCGAACGCGCTCACCGCCTCGGGGGACACGGCGGCGGTGGCCACCACTGCGGGCGCGTAGGCGACACCGGGTACGACGGGTGTGCCCCTCAGGACGGAGCCCTTGGCATGCTGGCTGGAGGTCTGTGACATGCGTCCCACCATAGTGCGCCCCCCTCTTGACAGTCAACAGAAACGGGCGTAGAACAATACAAGCACAGATCGATACCCACTCATTCACAGGAGGCGCGGTGTACGCCGAGGAACGCCAGCAGGCCATCGCCGACCTGGTCGCACAGCGTGGCCGGCTGTCGGTGAACGCGTTGGCGGAGCAGTACGACGTCACGACCGAGACGGTCCGGCGCGACCTCTCCGCCCTCGAGCGGGCCGGCATCCTGCGCCGGGTGCACGGCGGCGCCGTGCCCGCCGCCGCGCTGACCGCCCTCGAGCCCAAGGTCGGGGAGCGCGACCTCGCCCACGCCGACGAGAAGGACCGGATCGCCCGCCAGGCGGTCTCGCTGCTCCCGCCCTCGGGCGGCAGCGTGCTGCTGGACGCGGGCACCACCACGGCCCGCCTGGCGATGCTGTTCCCCCGCGACACCAAGCTCACCGTCCTCACCAACGCCGTACCCATCGCCGCCCGGCTCGCCGGCTCGTCCGCCGTGACCCTGCACCTGCTGCCGGGCCGGGTGCGCCGCACCACCCACGCCGCCGTGGGCGAGGACACCATCGAGGCGCTCGCCCGGCTCCGCGTCGACGTCGCCTTCGTCGGCACCAACGGTCTCTCCGTCGGGCACGGGCTGACCACCCCGGACCACGCGGAGGCCGCCGCCAAGCGCGCGATGGTGTCCAGCGCACACCGGGTCGTGGTGCTGGTCGACTCCTCCAAGATCGGTCAGGAGCAGACCGTGCGCTTCGCCGAGCTCGGTGACATCGACGTGGTGGTCACCGACAGCGGCATCGCTGCATCGGACCTCGCCGCGCTCGAGCGGCAGGGCATCGAGGTGGTGGTCGCGTGATCGTCACCCTGACTCCCAACCCCAGCGTCGACCGCACGGTGACGCTCAGCGGCGAGCTCGCCCGCGGCGCCGTGCTCCGGGCCGACTCGGTCTCCGCGCAGAGCGGCGGCAAGGGCGTGAACATCTCCCGCGCCGCCGTGGCCGCGGACGTGCGGACCATCGCCGTGCTGCCCGCCGAGAAGGACGACCCCTTCGTCCTCGACCTGCTACGCGACGGCATCGACTGTCGTCCGGAGCCGCCCGCCGGTCCGATCCGGGTGAACCTCACGCTCACCGAGCCGGACGGCACGACGACCAAGATCAACACCCCCGGTGCCGTGGTCGGCGTCGCCGACCTCGACCGGCTGGCCGTCGCCGTGACCGACCGGGCCCGGCAGGCGCGCTGGGTGGTGCTGGCCGGCTCGCTGCCGCCAGGGGCCCCCGACGGCTGGTACGCCGAGCTGGTCGGCGCCCTGGGCGGCAGCGGCGCCCGCGTCGCCGTGGACACCTCCGGCGCGCCGCTGGTGGCGCTCGCGGCCGGTCTCGAGCGGCACGCCCCGACCCTGATGAAGCCCAACGGCGAGGAGCTCGCCTCCCTGACCGGCGGGAACGCCGACGCCATCGAGGCCGACCCGCTTGCCGCGGCCGCCGCCGCCCGGATCCTGGTGGACCGCGGGGTCGGCGCCGTGCTGGCTACGCTGGGCGGCTCCGGTGCCGTGCTGGTCACCCAGGACGGCGCCTGGCACGCCACCCCTCCCCCGACCACCGTGGTCAGCACGGTGGGAGCGGGTGACTCTAGCCTGTTCGGGTACCTGCTCGGTGATCTCCGGGACCAGCCAGCCGAGGACAGGCTCCGGCTCGCCGTCGCCTACGGCAGCGCCGCCGCCGCCCTCCCGGGCACCACGATCCCCACGCCTGCCCATGTCCGGGCGGACCTCGTCGAGGTCCGCGCGCTCAACGACCGACCTGCCCGCCCCGTCAGCACAGCCAGCCACACAGAGAACTGAGGGAACGATGACCGACACCGCAGGAACCGAGGAGATGATCACTGCCCGGCTCGTCCGACTGGACGTGTCGTTGGGCAGCGACAAGGCCGAGGTGATCCGGGCGCTCGCCGCCCAGGTGGCCGAGGCGGGACGGACCCAGGACGCGGCCCAGCTCGCTCGGGACGCCCTGGCCCGCGAGGCCCAGTCCGCGACCGGCCTACCCGGCGGCATCGCGATCCCGCACTGCCGCACGGCCGCCGTCGAGGTCCCGACGCTGGCGTTCGCCCGGCTCTCACCGGGCACCGACTTCGGCGCGAAGGACGGCCCGGCGGACCTGGCCTTCCTGATCGCAGCCCCGGCGGGCGGCGACGCCACCCACCTCAAGGTCCTCACCCAGCTGGCCCGGGCCCTGGTCAAGAAGGGCTTCACCGACGGCCTGCGTGAGGCCGCCACGCCCGACGAGGTCGTCGAGCTGGTCAACGACGTGGTCGCCCTCCCGGCCCCCAGCCGGCCCAAGCCGGCCAGCGGCACCCCGCAGCCGACCCAGGGCGCCACGGCCTCCGGCTCCAGCAGCAACGGCACCAGCAACGGCACCGCACCGGTCCCCTCCTCGACCGGCGATGCCGCCACCGAGCAGATGATCACCGCCGGGCTCGTCCGTCTGGACGTGTCCTACGGCAGCGACAAGACCGAGGTGATCCACGCGCTCGCCGCCCAGGTGGCCGAGGCGGGACGCACCCACGACCCGGATCGCCTCACCCAGGACGCCCTGGCCCGCGAGGCCCAGTCCGCGACCGGCCTCCCCGGCGGCATCGCGATCCCGCACTGCCGCACCGAGGCAGTCGAGGTCCCGACGCTGGCCTTCGCCCGGCTCTCCCCGGGCACGGACTTCGGCGCGAAGGACGGCCCCGCCGACCTGGCCTTCCTGATCGCCGCCCCGGCTGGCGGGGACGCCACCCACCTGAAGGTCCTCACCCAGCTCGCACGTGCCCTGGTGAAGAAGAACTTCACCGACGGCCTGCGCGAGGCCGCCACGCCCGACGAGGTCGTCGAGCTCGTCAACGACGTCGTGGCGCTGCCGGCACCCAGCCGACCGATGCCGGCCAGCGGCACTCCCCACCCGACGCAGGGCACCACGCCGACCGGGGCGAGCGCGGACAACCCGTCCGCTGTTCCCGCTCCCGCGGCGGCGGCCTCGGCCGACTCCGACGGCCACGCCGCACCCGCCGGCCGGCGGTCCATCGTCGCCGTGACCGCGTGCCCCACCGGCATCGCGCACACCTACATGGCTGCCGAGGCCCTCGAGGCCGCAGCCGCGCGGGCCGGCGTCGACATCGCTGTGGAGACCCAGGGCTCCGCGGGCACCACGCCCCTACCCGGCGACGTGATCGCCCGAGCGGACGCCGCGATCTTCGCCGTGGACGTCGGGGTCCGGGACAAGGCCCGGTTCGCCGGCAAGCCGCTGGTCGCCTCGGGCGTGAAGCGGCCCATGGACGACGCGGACTCCATGATCGCCGAGGCGCTGCGCTACGCCGACGACCCGAACGCCCCGCGCGTCGAGGGCGGCGGTGGCGGCAGCGGCGCGGACGCCGGCGCCTCCCGCGGAGGCGGCGGCGGGGAGTCGGGGGGCGCGCGCCCCCG
>JAWWPF010000012.1:0-6375 GCA_033850795.1 Nocardioidaceae bacterium
CCCTGCTGCCCGCGATGCTCGGCTGGTTCGCCGACGGCCCGAACCCGGACGCGGGGCTGCTCGGCTTCCGGCAGATCTCCGATGCCCTCGGCTCGACGCACTGGTACCTCCAGACGCTGCGGGACGAGGGTCAGGTGGCGCAGCGGCTGGCGACGCTGCTCTCGTCGAGCCGCTTCGCGACGGATCTCCTGCAACGAGCGCCTGACGGGGTGCGGATGCTCGGCGAGGACTCGGCCCTCGAGCCGCTCGCCCGGGAGGTCCTCCAGAAGGAGACGAACGCAGCCGCGCACCGGCACGCCGACCCCGTGCAGGCCGTCACCGCCATCCGTGCGGTGCGCCGCCGAGAGCTCTTCCGGGTCGCCGTCGCCGACCTGCTCGGCATGCTCGACGTGGCAGAGGTGGGGTACGCGCTGACCGACGTGATGACCGCGACGCTCGAGGGGGCGCTCACCGCCGCCCGGCTCGCGGTGGAGGCCGGGCTCGGGAAGCCGCTGCCCACCCGGATGGCCGTCGTGGCGATGGGCAGCTTCGGCGGCGACGAGCTCGGCTTCGGCAGCGACGCGGACGTGATGTTCGTGCACGACCCGCTGCCGGAGGTCTCGGCGGAGGACGCCACGCGGGCCGCCCGGGACGTGGCCGACGAGTTCCGGCGGCTGCTGGCGCTGCCCGGCACGGACCCCGCGCTCAGCATCGACGCCGGCCTGCGGCCCGAGGGTCGGCAGGGGCCGCTGGTGCGGACGCTGGAGTCCTACGCCCGCTACTACGCCACCTGGTCGGCGGTGTGGGAGGCCCAGGCGTTGCTGCGGGCCAGCGCCACGGTCGGCGACCGGGACCTCTGCCGCCGGTTCACCGAGCTGATCGACCCGCTGCGCTTCCCCGCGGACGGCATCAGCGCCGACGACGTACGCGAGGTGCGGCGGATCAAGGCCCGGGTGGACGCGGAGCGCCTCCCGCGCGGGGCCGACCCGGCGACCCACCTCAAGCTCGGCCGCGGCGGTCTCGCGGACGTCGAGTGGACCGTGCAGCTCCTCCAGATGCAGCATGCGGGGGTGGTCCCGGGGCTGCGCACGACCCGCACCCTCGACGCACTGCGGGCCGCGGTCGCCGCCGACGTGCTGGGCGGTTCCGACGCCGACGCGCTGACCGCCGCCTGGCGGATGGCCAGCGGCCTGCGCAACGCGGTGACGCAGGTGCGCGGCCGGCCGGCGGACTCCCTGCCTCGCGACGCGCGGGAGCGTGCGGCCGTCGCGCAGAGCCGGGGGTACGGGCCGGGGGAGTCCGACCTGATGGTCAACGACTACCTGCGGGTCACCCGCCGCGCCCGCAAGGTCGTGGAACGCGTGTTCTGGGGCTGAGGCGGGGTGCCGGCTCCGGGCGGCCCGGGAAGGATCGTGGGGGAGGATCCTTCCGTTCCGTTCCACCCGGAGTCGGCGGAAGGATCACGAGCGTCCCCGCCGGGGGAGGGGCGGTGGCGATCGAACGTCCGGTACCGCGCTCGCCTGAGCGAATGAGGTGGTGTCACCGGCCGGTGATCCTTCTGACTTCAAGGTAGAACCTTGCCGGGGGCCCGGACAGATGCCCTTTGGTCCTAGGACCATCGGGGCCGGTGACCATGCGCGGGGTGGTCCAGTTGGAACCCCGGGATGGCCCGGGGTGAGGAGTGGGCTGGTCCCGGTTCACTCAAAGTTGGGGGTCAAGAGGCGCCCGGAATGACCTGCCGGCGACGGGGTGGGAGCCGCACTATTGCAGTGCTGGGCCGGTCGGCTCGGCAGGGGGTTTGGGGAGCTGGATGACACACCAGTTCTTTGGGGCGTATCGGGGTGGGGATCATGATCGAGATCAGCTTGTTCGGACAGGTGTGCGTGCGGGCCGACGGTGAGGTCGTCGGCGGACTGAGCGGGAAGCAACGGCAGATCCTGGCCATCCTGGCCCTGGAAGCCGGCTCCCCCGTCTCCAAGGAGCGTCTCGCGGACCTGCTCTGGCAGGGCTCACCGCCGAGCTCCTACATCGGGACGCTCGACAGCTACGTCTGCGTCCTCCGGCGCAGCCTCGGGCTGAAGGCGGGCCGCAGCTCGCGGCTCGCGACGACCGAGGCGGGCTTCATCCTGCGCACCGGGGACGACGTCCGCGTCGACCTGGCGGACTTCCGGGCGCTCGCCGCCCGGGCCGGGGACGCCACCAACGAAGGTGTGGTGGCCGCGGTCGAGGGCGCTCTGGCCCTGCTGCACGGAGACCTGATCAACGACGTCCCCTACGCCGACTGGGCGGTGCGGGCCCGCGACTCCTTCCGGCGCGAGGTCGTCGAGCTGTGCCTGTCCGGCGCCCAGCGGGCGAACGCCATCGGGCAGACCGGGCGCGCGGCCCGGCTGGCACGCGAGGCGATCGACCGGGACCCCGTCTGCGAGGACGCCTGGCGCCAGCTGATGCTCGCGCACTGGTTCTCCGGACGTCGCGGCAGCGCGCTCGCGGCGTACGGCGAGCTGCGGGCCGCCATGAGCGACTACCTCGGCGACGAGCCGGGGCGTGACAGCCAGGAGCTGTACCTCGCGATCCTGCGCGACACCTCGGACGCGGGGATCGAGACGACGGTGGACCACGGCTCGGAGCTCCGCACCCTGCTGCGGCTGCTCCGCCAGGCGCTCGACTGCACGCCGGGCGTGCGGGCGCCGGCCCGCGACTCAGCGCTCTCGGAGGTGGCCACTCGGGCGCTCGCGGCCGCTTGTTGAACCGACAACATGACGCGTTTGTGCGGTGCCGAACAGGTCCTTTGGGTCTATTGCCCTTCGGGCCTGCCGGACTCGACACTGGTGCCTGGGGACAGATGAGGGGCCATGCGGCTTGGGGAACGCGCTCGGGGAAGCGTCGTCGCAGGTTCCGCGGGCGCGCGGGTGCCGGGAGGCATTCGTAGGGGGCAGGCTATGGCTGGGGTCACATGCAGAGCGTGGTGATCGTCGACGACCACCGGGTCTTCGCCGAGCTGCTCGCGCTCGCACTCAAATCTGAGGCCGACTTCGAGTGCGTCGGACACGCCCAGAGCGTCGCGGACGGCGCCGCGCTCGTGGAGTCGCTGCACCCGGACATCGTCGTCATGGACGTCAAGCTCGGGGACGGGGACGGCATCGCAGCCACCGCGGAGCTGACCGCCCGCCACCCCGACCTCCGCGTGGTGGTGCTGACGGCGTACGTCGAGCAGCAGCTGCTGCAGCGGGCGGCGGCCGCCAACGCCTGCGCGCTGCTGCCCAAGGACGGTGAGCTCGTCGGCATGCTCCAGGTGCTCCGCACCGCGAAGCGGGGCGGCTTCTCGGTCCACCCGGAGCTGTTGCGCCGGCTGGTGGGTCGGGCGGAGGCCCCCAAGGCCCGGCCGCCGGCTCTGACCAAGCGCGAGCAGGAGGTCCTCCAGATGCTCGCCGCCGGGCTGGACGCGAGGCTGATCGCCCGGGAGATGAACATCTCGGTCAACACCTGCCGCGGCTACGTGAAGAGCCTGCTGGCCAAGCTCGGGGCACATTCCCAGCTCGAGGCGGTGGCCATCGCCATGCGGCACGGACTGATCAATGTCCACTCCACCACCTGAGCCCGACAGCGGCCGGCCCAACACCGTCGCCCGGCGCGCTCTCCTGCGGTTCACGGCGGTCAGCCTGCTCGTCCTCGTGCTGGTCATCGTCGCGACCTTCTTCGTCTCGCGGGGCGTGAGTCGCGACGTGGCACTGCGACATGCCAGGACCCGTGGGGTCACGTTCGCCCAGGTGGTCGGGGGACCGCTGGTCGACCGAGGGGTCCGCACGGGCGACCCGACGAGCCTCAAGGCCTTCTCCCGCGTCATGAAGAACCGGCTGCGGGACCACTCGATGGTGCACATCAAGGTCTGGAACCGCCGCGGTCAGGTCCTCTGGTCGGACGAGCCCGCACTGCGTGGCAAGGTCTTCCACCTCGAGGCGCCGGTGCAGCGACTCTTCGCCACGGGCGGTTCGGTCGCGAACATGTCGGACCTGAGGAAGGAGGAGAACGAGGGCGACGGGGACCACGCGCAGCTCCTCGAGGTCTACGCGGCCACCCACAGCGTCGAGGGTTCTCCGATCATCGTGGAGTCCTACTGGTCGACCGACTCGATCAACAACGACGCGCGTGCGGTCATGCTCCGCATCGCGCCTCTGCCGATCGGTGCCCTGCTCCTCTTCTCCCTCGTCATCCTGCCGTTGGCCTGGTCGCTGGCCCGGCGCGTGGACCGGGCGCAGGACGAGAGCCGGCGGTCGCTGCAGCACGCGCTGTCGGCCTCCGACCTCGAGCGTCGCCGCATCGCGAGGGACCTCCACGACGGGGTCATGCAGGACGTCAGCGGAGCCGGCTACGCGCTGTCCGCGGCATCGAGCGCATTGCCCTCCGAGGCGGAGGCTTCGCGCCGGCTGATCGACGAGGTGTCCGGGCTCGTCCGGCACGTCGGCGAGTCGCTCCGTGCCCTGCTCGCCGACATCTACCCGGCCAACCTGGCGCGGGACGGGCTCGCCGTGGCCGTCGAGGAGCTCGCCCGTCGCGCCGCGGTCGAAGAGCTCGAGGTCGACGTGCAGATCGACCAGGAAGCGCTGTCCGCAGTGCCGGTCGAGGTCAGCCAGCTCTGCTACCGGGTGATCCGTGAGGGGCTGCGCAACGTGCTGCGGCACGCGCACGCCTCGCAGGCCCAGGTGCACGCCACGGCCCAGAACGGCGAGGTCTTCATCGCGGTCGCCGACAACGGGTGCGGGTTCCAGCAGCGCGAGTCCACCGAGGGTCACCTCGGGCTGCGGCTGCTCGAGGACACGCTCGTCGACCTGGGTGGCTCACTGGCGGTGGACTCCGGTGCGGACGGCGGGACGATCCTGTCCGCGGCCTTCCCGATGGAGGTCGCACTGCGGTGAACTCAAGGTTCTCCCTAGATCCGACGTGGATCGTGGTCACGAGCCGGCCGGTGCCGGACCGACGACTCCGTGAAGTGTGGCCTGCACCGTGATCCGTGTACTCATCGTCGACGACCATCGCGGCATCCGGCTCGGGCTCCGCGCGATGGTGGACGCAGAGCCCGATCTCGAGGTGTGCGGCGCCCTGAGCGCCGCGGAGATCGCGCTGGAGCAGGCGCCGTCCCTGTGTCCGGACGTGGTGATCATGGATCTGTCGATGCCGGGGATGGGCGGGATAGCCGCCACCCGCGCGATCCGAGAGGTGTGCCCGCAGTCCCATGTGCTGGTACTGACCTGGCACGCGGACTCGGGCCATGTCCGGGACGCGCTCGCCGCGGGCGCCACCGGCTACGTCCTGAAGGGCGACGAGCACCTCGACCTGATCGAGTCGGTCCGGGCCGTCGCGCGCGGCGAGCGTCGGCTGAGCCAGAAGGTCGCCGGCCACTGAGGCGAGCCCCTGACACAGCGGTGCCCTGCACCGAAGTTTTGCCTCCTCTCCCGCCCGGGTGAAGTAGGCTAACTCGACCCACTAAGTGGACTATGGCTCGGTCACGAGCGAGGGGGACGGCAGCGTGGAGCAGATGACGAGGGTCGAGGCGGCCGCACCGGGACGGGCCGCGCGCGGCACCTGGGATCCGGCCCGGTGGGTCACCGACAACGACCGCGAGCGCAGCCGCACCTCTCACGGTCTGGGCGACCTGCGCCGTGCACTCGACGCGGCCGGCTCGGACGAGGTCACCCGCTTCCTCGACGTGGGCTGCGGCTACGGCGGCCTGTCCCGGCTGGTGGGGGACTACCTCGGTGCCGCACAGGTGCACGGCGTCGACATCGACGAGCGGGTCGTCCCGGAGGCCGTCTCCAAGGCGGTCGAGGTGACGCTCCAGGACGCGTCGGCCCAGCCGCTGCCCTTCGACGACGGCTCCTTCGACGCAGTGATGACCCTCGGGATGATGGACTACCTCGTGAGCTTCGACGGGATCGTCCGTGAGCTCAACCGGGTCATCTGCGACGGCGGGTGGCTGCTCGTGACGCTTCCCAACCTCGCCAGCTGGCACAACCGGCTCGGGCTGCTCCTGGGATACCAGCCGCGGGACGTGGAGATCTCGAGCGAGATCCTTGCCGGTGTGGCCCCGGGGTACGGCGGGGAGCCGCCGGCCGGGCACATCCACATCCCGACGACGAAGGCCTTCACCGAGCTGATGACACACCACGGCTTCGAGACGGTCGCGCTGCTCGGCGGGCGGCCGAGGATGAACCCGACCCACCCCGTGCTGGCCGGTGTCGACCGGGTGCTCTCCCGCCGGCCCTCGCTGGCGCGACGCTTCTACTACGTCGGCAGGAAGGTGTCCCGGCCGGCGGCGCAGGAGCGCACCGTCGACATGCCGTACCAGTCCCTGGCCTGAGCCCGCCCGAGAGGAGCCCGGCCGGGCATGGCAGCGGCCCC
>JAWWPF010000026.1:0-9038 GCA_033850795.1 Nocardioidaceae bacterium
GAAAATACCGGGCGACCTGTCGGCGGGGAGCACTACGTTGCCGCCATGGCACTTTCGACGTTCGACTGCATCGCGGCGATCACCGAGCACAGCGCCGGCTTCGCCGAGGCGACCCGGCCCAACCTCACGGCTCAAGTTGAGCACTGTCCCGGCTGGTCGGTTGCCGACCTGGTGTGGCACCTGACCGACGTGCACTGGTTCTGGGCCACGATCGCCGAGGAGCGGCTTCCTCAGCCGCCGGACGAGTCGCGCAGGCCGCCTCGTCCGCGCGACGAGGACCTCGTGGACGGTTTCATCGCGGGCGCCGCACGCCTCGTGCAGGTGCTGCGGCAGGCCGACCAGTCCGCCGCGTGCTGGACCTGGGCTCCCGACCAGCAGAACGTAGGGTTCATCACCCGCCACCAGGTCCAGGAGGCGGCCGTCCACCACTGGGACGCGGCACACGCGGCGGGGGCCGACTTTCCCATCGAACCGGCCGTGGCCGCCGACGCGGTCGACGAGTTCCTGACCGTCTCGCTGCCCTCCGAGGACGACCCCGTGGAGGACCTGCCCCAGCCGCTGGCCGGGACCTTCGTCGTGCGCGCCGTCGACACCGGCGACGCCTGGACGATCACCGACGGCGACACACCCGGGACCGTGCAGGCCTCGAGAGGTATGGCGGACGCGCCGGCGCTCGAGGCCACCGCCTCCGACCTGCTCCTGTGGCTCTACAGCCGCAAGGACCTCGACAACGGGGAGGTGCCCGCGGACCTGCTCAAACGCTTCAGGGACGACTGACCAGGGACGACTGATCGAGCACGGCAGCCGCAGTTCAGCCGATCCCACGGGCCAGTGGATCAGCCCAGGACCAGCGACGTCACCGCGGCGACCCCGACCACGACGATGAAGGCGCGCAGGGCCCACGGCGGCAGCCGTCGCCCGACCGTGGCACCGATCTGGCCGCCGATGACCGAGCCGACGGCGATCAATGCGACGACCGTCCAGTTCATCTCGGCCCGGAACACGAACACCACGGCCGCCACGAGGTTCACCAGCAGCGCCAGGACGTTCTTGGTGGCGTTGTTGCGCTGCATCGTCTCGGTGAGGCCGATCCCGAGGACCGCCATGAGGAGGACACCCTGTGCGGCGCCGAAGTAGCCGCCGTACACCCCGGTCAGGCACACCAGCACCCAGACCCAGGACGCGCCGTGCTCGGGACGGTCCACGCCCCGTGACTCGGCGCGGGCGGCGACCCGGCGGCTGATCGCCGGCTGGAAGACCACGAGGAGGCAGCCGAGCCCGATGAGGACCGGCACGATGGCCTGGAAGGCGCTGGCAGGGAGCACCAGCAGCAGCACCGCACCCGAGATCCCCCCGAGCACGGAGGCCGACCCGAGCCGCACCAGCCGAGGCCGCTGGCCGGACAGCTCGCGGCGGTACCCGATGGCGCCGGACAGCGACCCCGGGACGAGCCCGAGCGTGTTCGACACGTTCGCGGTCACCGGCGGGATGCCGAACGCGAGAAGGGTCGGGAACGTGATCAGCGTCCCCGACCCCACCACCGTGTTGATGGTGCCGGCGGCCATCCCCGCGAGGAAGATGGCCGCCATCTCAGCGAAGCTCACTGGGCAGAGGGCTCCCCCGGGTCACCGCCGGCCGCGCCGTCCGTGGGCAGCGTGCCAGCCGGGGCGACGGCGCCGTTCGACACGGCGGGCTCCGGCGTGCTCGGCACATGGGTCCGTAGGTCGCTCGAGGCCTCCGCCGCCGCGATGGCCGCGGCCACCTCCTGGTGCGTGGTCCGCAGGGCCGCGTCCTCGGGCTCAGGCCCGGTGGGCCCCATGTCCACCCGGGTCCGCGGTCCCTCGACCTTGTCCGGGATGCCCTGCATGCTGCTCATCGTGGAGCCCAGGCCCTCGAGCGCCTTGCCGATCTCGCTGGGCACGATCCACACCTTGTTGGCGTTGCCCTCGGCGATCTTCGGCATCATCTGGAGGTACTGGTAGGCCAGCAGCGACTGGTCCGGGCGGCCGTCGTGGATCGCCTGGAAGACCGTCTGGATGGCCTGCCCCTCACCCTGGGCCTTCAGGATCCGCGACTCCCGGTCGGCCTGCGCGCGCAGGATCAGCGACTCGCGGTCACCCTCGGCGTTCAGGATCGCGGCCTGCTTGCCACCCTCCGCGGTGAGGATCGCGGACTGCCGCTGCCCCTCCGCGGTGAGGATCGCCGCACGCTTGTCGCGGTCGGCGCGCATCTGCTTCTCCATGGAGTCCTTGATCGAGGGCGGCGGGTCGATGCCCTTGAGCTCCACCCGGTTGACCCGGATCCCCCACTTGCCGGTCGCCTCGTCGAGCACGCCGCGGAGCCGGTTGTTGATCTCGTCGCGGCTCGTCAGCGCCTGCTCGAGGTCCATGCCGCCGACGATGTTGCGCAGCGTGGTCATGGTGAGCTGCTCGACGGCCTGGATGTAGTTGGCGATCTCGTACGTCGCAGCGACCGGGTCGGTGACCTGGAAGTAGATGACGGTGTCGATGGAGACCACCAGGTTGTCCTCGGTGATCACCGGCTGCGGCGGGAAGGAGACCACCTGCTCCCGCAGGTCGATCATGTAGCGCACCCGATCCACGAACGGCACGACCACGTTGAGGCCCGCGGGGAGGCTGGCCTTGTACTTCCCGAACCGCTCGACGATCCCGGCCCGGGCCTGCGGCACGATGCGCACCGTCTTGGCGAGCACCACCACCACGAAAACCACGAGCAGGATCAGCACGATCAGTGCTGGTTCCATTGTGTCCTTCTCTCTTGTCCTTGTGGAACAAACCTACGGCTCTAGCCGTGGGATCTCGTGCACGAGCGCGGTGGCGCCCTTGATCTGCAGTACGTCGACCCGGGCACCGGGTTCGATGACCAGGTCCTCGTCGTACGGACGGGCGGTCCAGAGCTCCCCGTTGATGCGGACCTGCCCGCCGTCGCAGGAGACCCGCTCGACGACGAGCGCCTGCCTGCCCACCAACGCCTCGTGCCCCAGCACCAGGGTCGGGCCGCCCTGCAGTCTCTTCACGGCACTGGGGCGGACCACACTGAGCGCGGCGACCGCTGTGACGACGGCCGCGAGGACCTGCACGGCTACCGGAAGCCCGAGCAGGCCGACGACCATGCCGACGACCGCGCCGGCGGCGAGCATCAACAGGATCAGGTTGAGGCTGAAGAGCTCGAGCACGCCGAGGGCGATCGCCGCCGCGAGCCACGCCGCCCAGTCCGGGAACTGCATGGCTCCAATGTATCCGGCCCCCCGCAAGGGTGGGGATTATACGAGATGCCGCCTGCGGTCCCGGCGCCGGGCCGCCCACCGGTCGTCCTCGTGCGAGACCCGCAACGGCATGCCGAACGTCGCGGAGACGACCTCCTCCGTCAGGACCTCCTCCAGCGGACCCGCCGCCACCACCGCGCCCTTGCGCAGCAGCAGGGCGTGGGTGAAGCCGGGCGGGATCTCCTCGACGTGGTGCGACACCAGGACGGTGGCCGGCGACGCCTCGTCGAGGGCCAGCACCGACAGGGTCGAGACCAGGTCTTCGCGGCCGCCGAGGTCCAGGCCGGCGGCGGGCTCGTCGAGCAGCAGCAGCTCGGGGTCGGTCATCAGCGCCCGGGCGATCTGCACCCGCTTGCGCTCCCCCTCCGACAGCGTCCCGAAGGTGCGGTCGGCCAGCAGCGACGCGCCGACCTCCCGGAGCAGCATCGTGGCCCGCTCGTGGTCCAGCGAGTCATAGCGCTCCCGCCACCGGCCGATGACCGCGTACGACGCCGACACCACCACGTCGTGGACCCGCTCCTGACGCGGGATCAGCTCGGCCAGGGCAGCGCTGGTCAGTCCGATACGGGGCCGCAGCTCGAAGACGTCGACGGTGCCGAGGACCTCGCCCAGGATCCCCACCACGCCCGAGGTGGGATGGATGTGTGCGGACGCGACCTGCAGCAAGGTGGTCTTGCCGGCCCCGTTGGGCCCCAGGACGACCCAGCGCTCGTCCTCCTCGACGGTCCAGTCGACGTTGCGGAGCAGGCTGGCCTGCCCGCGGCGGACGGTGACGTCGGCGAGCTCGAGAACGGCATCCATGTGCTGAGCGGTCTCCTGCTCCTGATCGGTGATCGCGGCGGGCTCCAAGGCCGGGCTCCAATGCCGGGCGCGTCCCAACCTATACGGGCCGCTGCGCACGCCGGGCGGCGCACCGGACACGCTGCTGCGTACCCTCGACGGGTGCCTTCGACTCCCCTGGTGCTGTCCGCCCGGATGGCCTTGTGGTTCTCCGGTTGGGTGACGGGGCGGGCCAGCCTCGACGACGCCAGGGACGCGATAGTCGGAGGCGACGCGGCCCACGACGTGACGGGGCTGCCCGGCTCCGCGACGGTGCCGCTCATCGTCGCGCTCGGCCTGCTGCGAGGGGCCGGGGCCACCGGTGCCGGGCTGGCCCTGCCCGTCCCAGGTGACCTCCTCGGCCTCGGCGGCCCCGGCGAGTTCAACTCCGAGGCGCTGCAGGCCGGTGAGAGCGTCGTGCTGGAGGGGGCGGACCTGGGTCTGGTGCCGCACCGGACCGGTGCCGGGGTGGTGTGGACCGTCCACCAGGCTGTCTCCCGCCGGCAGCTGCCGGACCCCTCGGAGGCCGACTCAGCGCTGCGGCGAGCGCTGCTGAGCACGACGGACCTGCTGGCCGACCTCGACGTCGCCCGCTGGCGCCCCGAGGTCGCCGACGAGCTCACGGAGCTGCGCCGCACCGCCGACCTCGACGTCCCGCCGGGGACCGCCCCGCGCGTCGTACGCATGATGTCGCTGGCGACCCGGTGCCGGACGATCGTGCAGCTGGCGCTCGCCGACGACGGCGCCAGCATCACAGCGGCTGAGGCCGACGCACGGCGTCGCGCACTGGCGCCGCTTGACCACGCAGCGAGACGCGGCCTGGTGGCGGCCTGCACGTTCCCGTGGGACGGATAGCCTCGGCGCGCCATGCACGAGTCTGACGACCCCGCGAAGACCGTCCTGATCACGCTGACCGGCAAGGACCGTCCCGGGGTGACCTCCCGGATCTTCGCGACGGTCGCCGCCTTCGGGGTGAGCGTGCTCGACATCGAGCAGATCGTGCTGCGCCGCCGGCTGCTGCTGGGCATCCTGGTCACCGCTCCACGGGACTGGAAGGCGCTGCGGGACGCCGTCGACCGGGTCGCCGCGGATCTCGACATGCAGGCGGAGGTCGACCGGGGCACCGGTGACAACCGCCCCCGGCCCGAGGGCCGCTCGCACGTGACCGTGCTCGGCACACCGCTCACGTCGAGGGCCGTCGCGGCGATCGCCGGCCGCATCGCCGACACCGGCGCCAACATCGACCGCATCGAGCGGATGGCGCGCTACCCGGTGACGGCCATCGAGATGCACGTCTCGGGCGTGCACCCCGACCGGCTCCGGGTGACCCTGGCCGAGGAGGCCGCCATGCAGTCCGTGGACGTCGCCGTGCAGCCCGCCAACCTGCTGCGGCACGGCATTCGCTTGGTGGTCATGGACGTGGACTCCACGCTCGTCAGGGGCGAGGTGATCGAGATGCTGGCCGACCAAGCCGGGTGCGGCGAGCAGGTCAGGTCGGTGACCGAGGCCGCGATGCGCGGCGAGCTGGACTTCGAGGAGTCCCTGCGGGCCCGCGTGGCGTTGCTGGCCGGCCTGGAGGCTTCGGCCCTGGACCGGGTGTACGACGCCCTGGAGCTCGCTCCCGGTGCCCGGACGATGGTGCGGACGTTGAAGCGGCTCGGCTACCGGTTCGCGATCGTCTCCGGTGGGTTCAGCGCGGTCACCGACCGGCTCGCCGCCGACCTCGGGATCGACTTCGCGGCCTCCAACGAGCTGGAGGTCGCGGAGGGGCGGCTCACCGGTCGCATCGTCGGGCCGGTGCTGGACCGGGCCGGGAAGGCGGCTGCCCTGCGCCGATTCGCGGCCGAGGCGCGGGTGGCGCAGCGCGCGACGGTCGCGATCGGCGACGGCGCCAACGACCTGGACATGCTGTCCGCTGCCGGACTGGGCATCGCGTTCAACGCCAAGCCGGTCGTGCAGCAGGCCGCGGACACCGCGCTCAACGTGCCGTACCTCGACGCGATCATGTACCTGCTGGGCATCAGCCGCGAGGAGGTCGAGGCCGCAGACGCGCTCGAGGGCCTGACCACGCCGGCTCCCCCGCTGGGCTGAGACGGCTCAGGACGTGCCGACGTGGTAGCCGACGAGCCGCCCGCTCTCGGCGGCGAGGTCGGCCCAGGCGACGTGGAGATCCAGGACCGCCAGTGCGGCCGGCGGGAAGCCCTGCAGGAGGCCGGACACGGCCGAGGGGTCTCCCTCACCGTCGTCGAGGAGGTGGCACAGGTACGCCGCCGTGGGGTTGTGGCCGACGAAGACCACCGTCGAGGACTCGGCCGGGATGCCGCGCAGCGCCTCGAGCACCACGTCGGGGCTGCCGGTGAAGACCGCGTCGTCGTAGGACACCCGGGTCCCGGTGGCACCGGCCGCCTCGGCGACGGCCTCCCAGGTCTCGCGGGTCCGCATCGCTGAGGACACAAGCGCGAAGTCGGGCAGCAGGTTCGACTCGCGTAGGTACCGTCCCACCTCGGAGGCGCTCTCGCGTCCGCGGTCGGTGAGCCGGCGCTCGTGGTCGGTGGCGGCGAAGGGCTCCGCCTTCGCGTGGCGGAGCACGATGAGCCGCCGGCTGGCTTCGGAGCTCACCTGGGGCTAGGCCCCCATCGCGTGGTAGCCGCCGTCGACGTGGACTATCTCGCCCGTGGTCGCCGGGAAGAAGTCGCTCAGCAGCGCGACCACGGCCCTGGCGGTCGGCAGCGTGTCCGTCTGGTCCCAGCCGAGCGGCGACCGGTCGCTCCACATCGACTCGAGGTCCTCGAAGCCGGGGATCGCCTTCGCGGCGAGGGTCTTGAGGGGACCGGCGGAGACCAGGTTGACCCGTACCCCCTTCGGTCCCAGGTCGCGTGCCAGGTAGCGCGCGCAGGACTCCAGGCCGGCCTTCGCCACGCCCATCCAGTCGTACGCCGGCCAGGCGACCGTCGCATCGAAGGTCAGCCCCACCACGGACCCGCCGTCACGCATGAGTGGGAGGCAGGCGGTGGACAGCGAGGCCAGGGAGTACGCCGAGACCTGGAGGGCCTGCGCCACGTCGTCCCAGGGACCCTCGAGGAACTTTCCGCCGAGGAGCGTCTCGGGGTTCCCGTAGGCGATGGAGTGCACCACCCCGTCCAGACCGTCGACGTGCTCGCCCACCTGGTCCGGCAGCCGCTCGAGGTGCGCCTGGTCGGTCACGTCGAGCTCGATGACCGGCGTCGGCTGCGGCAGCCGGGAGACGATCCGCCGGGTGATCCCCAGCGCGCGACCGAAGTTGGACACCAGGACCGTCGCGCCCTGCTCCTGCGCCACCCGCGCCACCGCGAAGCCGATGGAGCTGTCCATCGTGACGCCCGCGACGAGGATCCGCTTGCCCTCGAGAATGCCCATGTCCGACGTACTCCTTCGTGTTGATGGTTGCGGGTGGCTCCCACGGGCTCGACCGACGCAGGTCGCTCGACCAGCACGGGTGTCAGTGGCCCATGCCGAGGCCGCCGTCGACCGGTATGACGGCCCCGGTGACGTATCCCGCGGCGTCCGACCCCAGCCAGGCCACCACGGCAGCGACCTCCTCGACGGAGGCGTAGCGCCCGAGCGGGATCTGCGCCTTGTACTCAGCCTGCTTCTCCTCGGGGAGTACGGCGGTCATCTCCGTCTCCACGAACCCGGGCGCGACCACGTTCGCGGTGATCGACCGGCTGCCGAGCTCCCGGGCCAGCGACCTGGCCATGCCGACCAGTCCGGCCTTGCTGGCCGCGTAGTTGACCTGGCCCGCCGAGCCGAGCAGCCCGACGACGGACGAGATGAAGATGAGCCGGCCACGACGAAGGCGGAGCATCCCCTTCGCGGCCCGCTTGGCGACCCGGAAGGAACCGGTCAGGTTCGTGTCGATGACCTTGCTCCAGTCCTCGTCGCTCATCCGGAGCACGAGGGTGTCCTGAGTGACGCCGGCGTTGGCGACGAGGATCTCCACCGGACCCTGGGCGGCCTCGACCTCGGAGAAGGCCGACTCCACGGAGTCCGGGTCCGTGACGTCGCACTTGACGGCCAGCACGCCCTGCGGCGGTTCCCCGCTGCGATAGGTGACCGCGACCTGGTCCCCGTTGGCCACGAAGGCCTCAGCGATCGCGCGGCCGATCCCACGGTTGCCCCCGGTCACGAGTACCGATCTGCTCACGTGCTGCCTCTCCGTCGGCGCCGAGATGGGTGGACGCCCCCCGACGCTAGCGGCTGCCCTCCGGCCGGACGGAGCCGGTCCCCTCGGGTCGGCTCAGTCGTCCTCGAGCCGGAACCCGAGCTTGAGGCCGACCTGGTAGTGCTCGACGGTCTGGTCCTTGACCTGCCCGCGGATCTGGGTGACCTCGAACCAGTCGAGGTGCCGCAGGGTGCGCGAGGCCCGCTCGATGGCGTTGCTGATGGCCTGGTCGATCCCGTCGGGGGAGGTCCCGACCACCTCGGTGACGCGGTACACACGGTTCGTCATGTCACTCCTCGATCTGCGCGGTTGCTGGCGCTGTGATCGTAGAGCGCTCGGACGTACGGTGGGGGCATGGCCAAGGAGCCGACACCGGTCCGCATCACCACGGCGACGCGAAGCCGCGGCGAGGACATCGCCCTCCGTCAGCGGCGCTACCTGATCTCCATGGGCATCCGGACGGTCTGCTTCGTCCTTGCCGTCGTGAGCATCGGCCACTGGTGGCTGTGGCTGTTCATCGCCGCATCCTTCGTGCTGCCCACGGTCGCGGTGATCGTCGCGAACTCGAACTCCGCCCCCGACCCGGGCGGACCGGACTACTTCAAGCCTGATCCGGCCCAGCGTGCGATCGGTGGCACCCCCGCCCCGACGCCCACGGACGGCCGCTGACCGCTCGGGGAGCGTCATCGGACCAGCAGATCTGACACTCTTTTGGATTCGGGCGTCCGAGCG
>JAWWPF010000044.1:0-3960 GCA_033850795.1 Nocardioidaceae bacterium
GGCGGGCGCTCAGTCGTCATCGCGGGGGACTCGGCGGTGTTCTTCGCTGATCTGGACCAACCCCGCACCGAAGGGCAGCGGCTGATTCGCGCGCTTGACCCGGACGAGGTCTGGCTCGCGCACCAGCACGAGCCGTGGCGACCGCCGGTTGACCAGAGCTGAGAGGAGCACGACGTGCTCTCGGACGAGGCGCTGCGTGACCTCAGTGAGGTCGCGAAAGGGTTCGTCGGTGACGACCGAGTGCCTGGCCTGGTAGCGCTGGTCGCCCACTGCGGTCAGGTTCACGTCGAGACACAGGGAGTGGCCACCGTGGGCGGGGAGGCCGTCCGCCGTGACACGGTGTTCCGCATCGCGTCGACGACGAAGCCGGTCACTGCCGCTGCGGCGCTCGTGCTCGCGGCCGAGGGTCTGTTCGACCTCGACGAGCCGGTCGACCGGCTGCTCCCGGAGCTCGCCGAGCTCCAGGTGCTGCGTCGGCCCGACGGGCCCTTGACCGACACCGTCCCGGCCGCGCGCCCGGTCACCGCGCGGCAGCTGCTCACGTTCACCTTCGGGTTCGGCATGGACATGGCGATGTTCGCGACACCCACGCCGTGGCCGGTAGTGACGGCGACCTTCGAGCGTGGGGCGCTGACCATCGGGCCACCGAACCCGGCTGCTACCCCGGAGCCGGACAGCTGGATCGCGGCTCTGGGCTCCCTGCCGCTGATCGCGCAGCCCGGGGAGCGGTGGCTCTACAACACCGGCACCCAGGTCCTCGGCGTGCTGGCCGCACGCGCCGCCGGGACGTCATACGACGAGGTCCTGCGTACCCGAATCTTCGACCCGCTCGGCATGACCGACACCGGCTTCTGCGCCGATCCGGGCCGGCTTCCCACGGCGTACCAGACGGCACCGGACGGCCTGGCTGTGTGGGACCCGCCAGACGGCATGTGGAGCAGCCCGCCGGCGTTCCCCGACGGTTCCGCCGGACTGGTGTCCACCGCCGATGACCTGCTCGCGTTCGCGCGCATGCTGCTGGCCGACGGAACGCCCGTGCTGCCGGCCGAGTCGGTCGCGGCGATGACGCGCGACCAGCTCACGCGGGACCAGAAGCAGCATGGCGGCTTCGGCCCGCAGATGTTCGCCGACGGAGGCTGGGGTTACGGCGTCTTTGTGCACACCGGTGGTGAGCGGGCCGGTGCCTACGGCTGGGACGGCGGCCTGGGGACCTCCTGGCTCGTGGACCCCGTCCGCGACCTGGTGGTGATCGTGCTGACTCAGCGACTGTTCGACACCCACCTCCCTCCCCCGGTCCACACCGCCTTGCAGGACGCGGCCTACGCGGCGCTGCGCTGACCGACAGGAGGCATCGACGGCCGCGTATTGCTAGGTTCAGCTCCATGCGGTCCCTGGAGGATCTGATCGACGCCAGCGCCGATGCGGAGGGGTTCTCCGGCGTGGTACGGGTCGACCAGCGCCGCAGGACCGTGATCGCCCGGGCTTATGGGTACGCCGATCGAGCGTATGGGCTCGCCAACACCCTCGACACGCAGTTCGGGACCGCCAGTGCCACGAAGACACTCACCGCGTTGACCGTGATGGCGCTGGTCGAGGAAGGCGCGCTCGACCTGTCGACCGCCGCTCGGTCGATCCTCGGCGACGACCTACCCGAGATCGCGGACGACGTGACCGTGGAGCACCTGCTGGCGCACCGGTCCGGCATCGGCGACTACTTCGACGAGACCGGGCTCGACGACATGACCGGCTATGCCATGCCCATCCCGGTACATCAGCTTTCCACGCCGGAGGCGTACCTCACGGTTCTGGCCGGTCTTTCGACGGTGTTCGCCGCCGGCGAGCGCTTCGCGTACAACAACGGTGGGTACGTCGTACTCGCCCTGCTCATCGAGCGAGCGTGCGGCGCCGGCTACCACGAGCTGGTACGACGCTGCGTTCTCGAGCCGGCCGGGATGACCGACACCGCATTCCTGCGGTCCGACGAGCTACCGGCGCGGGCCGCCCGCGGCTACCTCGCCCGCGAGGGGCTCCGCACCAACGTGCTGCACCTCCCCGTCGTCGGGGTCGGCGACGGCGGCGCGTTCTCCACCGCGGCCGACCTGCACCGCCTCTGGGTGGCCCTGCACTCCGGTCGGATCGTCTCCCCGGACACACTGCAGCTGATGGTCACCCCTCGCAGCGACTGGCCGGAGGAGTCCCGTCGCTACGGCCTGGGATTCCACGTGCACGAAACCGGCAACGCGGTGTGGCTGGAGGGGTACGACGCAGGTGTGTCGTTCACGAGCCTGCACGAACCAGGTCAGGACGTCACCTACACCGTCCTCGCCAACTGGACTGATGGCGCATGGCCGATGGTCAAGCTGCTTAACAACGAGCTGGGGCTCTGAACTGCGCGCGGGCGCCGCGTCACCCACCTCGAACGGCCGTGCGTCGTCTCATGGCTTCTTGGTGCGCCTTGACCGGTTCTGCAATTCTCGTGGAGGTTGAGTGACACACTCGTGCCCGGCCGGACAGGAACAGGGCATGAAGACCACCCCGCGCACTCGCTTGAGCGCGAATCCGCGATCTCGGGGTCTTGAAGGAACTCGACCGCCCGATCAGAGGTGAGTCGGGAGATGATCCGCCCGAAGAAGCTGTTCGGGGTGGCCCGCAAGACCCTGCAGAACACTCGGCGCCGGGAGCACCGCCGCGAAGAGGTCGAGCGCGAGCTGCCGCATGGCCCTCGACGTGCCCGACCACGGCGAGCAGGTGCTCCTCGCCGAGCGGCGCGGCGACTGGACCTCCGTGCTGGCCGGCGGCTCGCACACGGAGGCCGCTTGCCTTCTCCTCAACGACATCGTCGGCCACGGCTCGGCCGACTACTTGGCAAGTTCTTCGGAGACTACGACTCCGACGTGCCCCGGGCGCCGCACGTGGCCCCCGACCGCGTCGTTCAGACCATGTACATGTCCGGCCGTACCGACGAGGGATGGCTCAACTGGACCGAAGGCTATGCCGGACGCGACGTCGTGGGGGTCATCCTGCACCCCCACGGGACTCAAGGTGCAAGCCTCGGTCACCGGCGGTCTCTACGCCGCCTGGTGGCCGGCCGGTGAACCGAAGGCCGACAACCCGGAGTTGACGGATGCGCCGACCTCTCTCGTGATGCTCGCAGACGGCAGCACGCATGAGACCACCGGCTGACCTTCATGGCGATATCGACCTCGCCCATCCGGATGTCCGGCGTTCGGGGCGACGACGGCGTGGACGGGGAGAGGGACGTCGACTGAGAGTCGGTATCCCCAGCGGGTCCAGGCCCACGTTCACCGCAAGCCCCGAGAGCACTGAGCGCGTGTTCGGTTCCCTGAAACCCGACCGCGGTGACGTGCCCTGGTCAGCCGGGGGCGTGACGCACCGGCTTTGCGCGATGCCAGCCCGCATCCGCCAGCAGGATGACAAGGCAGCTTCCAACAGCCATGAGGAAGCCCAGCATCGTGACCCCGACCCCGGAGAGGCCGGTCACATCATCGGGGATCCAGTCAATTCCGACCGCCATCGTGAACCCGATGGTCATGGCAAAGATCGCCGATCCAGGATGGACCACCACCGGCGCGGCGATGCCGAGCGCCACCAGGCACAGCACGCAGCCCGCACCCTGCCAGACCTGGTAGTCGACGTCGCCATCGGTTGGCCAGGTGAACCAACCCCACCAACAGAGCGCGGCGAGTATTCCCAGCGTGATCGTCAGGACGACCCGAATCAGGGTGGGTTCCCTGTCGCGAGGCAGGATCACCCTCTCCCGGCGCGCCAACGGCCGCACTTGCTCGGTCCAGCGCTCGCCGTCCCAGAAGCGCAACACGCCCTCTAGCTCGTACCAGCCGGGTGGTGGGAGATCGTCGGTCATCAGGTTGCCCCGGCCAGCATCGCCGCACCGGCACTGACCGGCAGCGACCTCGATATCTCCATGCGATGACGGTAGGG
>JAWWPF010000052.1:0-23899 GCA_033850795.1 Nocardioidaceae bacterium
AGCTGTTGGGCCAGACGGCCGCAGGCGATCTCAACCGGCTCGAGGTCCGGCTCGTCGCCGCTCGGCTGCATGAGCTGCAACGTCAGCTCCCGGACCTGACCGGCGGTGAGGGCGTCCTGGAGACGACGTTCGACGGATACGAGCCCGTGCGCGGTCGGCCGCCGGTGCGCGCCGGCTCACCTCAGCGGGCCACGTCAGTGGCCCGGTCCGGATGACGGCCGCCACTCCCGCCGGATCAACCCGTACACCCACGAGTCCGATACCTCGCCGTTGACGACGCAGTCCTCCCGCAACGTCCCTTCACGCTCGAATCCGAGCTTCTCCAGGACCCGCGCGGATGCCGCGTTGCGGGTGTCGGTCTCGGCCTGGACCCGGTTCAGGTCCAGCGCGTCGAATGCCCACTGGAGTATGGCGTGCGCAGCCTCCGTCGCGTAGCCGTGGCCCCAGGCCGCATCGTCGAGGCAGTAGCCCATCGACGCGCTGCGATAGTCCGGGTTCCATCGGGTCAAAGAGCACCAGCCGATGAACGCCCCGTCGGACACGAGGTCGATCGCCAGCCGCGCCCCGCTGCCCTCCTCCGCCATCTGGCGGCAAGCCGTGATGAAGCGCTCCGCGCGCGCATGCTCCCTCCAGGGCGGCGCGTCCCAGTAGCGCAACACGAGAGGGTTGCTGTGCAGCGCGAACAGGGCGTCCGCGTCCGCGCTGGTGAAAGGACGCAGCCACAGGCGAGCGGTGTGAAGCGTGGGGGTGGGCAAGGACACGAGCGCAATGGTGCCTTGCGGCGGCGGACACCGCAGCCCGGATCGGCTTGAATGAGTGGGTGATCGCGGGCGTGCCGCTGGGCTACCTGGTCTCGACGGTCGTCACGGCCGCGTTCGTCGGCTTCGGACTCTGGCCGCCGAGCACCCGCGGCCCCCGGGCGACGCTCCCCTATCTGCTCGGCACCGTCTCCAGCGAGCTCTACGCGCCCATGCTGCTCTGCGTCGCAGCGCCGACAGCGTTGGCAGTGGCCCAGGGAGACCTCGACCTGCCCCGCGAGCTGTGGGCACTCGCCCTCCCAGCGCTCACCGTCCTGGGGATCGGCATGGCTCTGGTGCGTGCCTCGCGCACCGGTCAGGTGCTCGACGTGGCCCTTGCCGGCGCGCTCGACGCGAAGGCCCGGCAGCGCAGCCGGGCTGACCCCGGGCAGGTGCTGCGGGTGCTCCTCGCGCCGGTCCGCTGGCCGCGCCGGGACGTCGTCCGTCTCAAGAACCTCAGGTACGGGCCCGCCGTCGGGCGGGGGAACCTGCTCGATCTCTACATCTCTCGCACACGCCCGCCGTCCGCCCCGGTGCTCGTCTACTTCCACGGGGGCGGCTACTTCAGCGGCGCCAAGAGCCGGGAGGCCCAGCTCCTGCTGGAGCGGCTCGCGAGCCGCGGCTGGCTATGCGTCACCGCGAACTACCAGCTGCACCCGGCCATGTTCCCGACGCAGGTGATCGACGCCAAGCGGCTCATCGCCTGGCTGCACGCGGAGGGAGGGACGTACGGCGCCGACCCGACACGCCTGCTGCTGACCGGAGGTTCCGCGGGTGCGCACCTCGCGATGACCTGCGCCCTCACCGCGAACGACCCACGGTTCCAGCCCGGATTCGAGGACGTCGACACCCGGGTCGCCGGCGCGGTCGGGTTCTACGGCTACTACGGCCGGGTCACGCCCGACCCGGCCTCGTCACCGGCAGGTCACGTCCGCCCCGACGCGCCGCCGGTCCTGATCATCCATGGGACCCACGACCCGATGGCACCGGTCGAGGACGCACGCGCCTTCGCCGCAACGCTCCGAGCGGCATCCGCAGACGTCGTCCTGCTGGCCGAGCTGCCCGGAGGGCTGCACGCGTTCGACCGGTTCGCGTCGATCCGCAGCGCCTCGGTCGCGGCGGCCGTCGAGGTCTTCGGTGAGGCCGTCGTCTCAGGGCGGATGAAACGAGCGCACTGACGAGACCTTCGGTCAGATCCCGGCCAGCCAGATCGCAGTGCCGCCGAGGCAGGCCAAGATCCCGATCATCACGGCCACGGTCGCCATCCTCCCGCGACCCTCGTCCGCGCGACGGCGTCCCTCGATGCCTAGGGTGACCGCGAGGCCACCGAACACGATCGGCGCACTGACGAAGAAGGCCAGGACACCGACCACTGACACGACCGCCAGCACCAGGCCCACGAGAGCCGGGCGGTTGCGGGGTCCACGCCATGCCCACACGCCGACTGTCGCGGCGAGCAGGAACGGGAGGGCGACGACGATCGGCAAGAGCACCCGCGCCTCGGGGTCGAGGTGCCAGATGTGCTCGTGGTCGTAGATCACGGCGTTCACGCGGGGGGCCATCCCGGCCAGGACGCCGGTGGCGAGGGCGCCCTGCCAGAGCCGTGAGGCCGAGCGGGTGGTGGTCGTGGGTGCGGTGGTCACGGTGGTCGTGAGGTCCCTCCTGGGTATGACGATCGGTCGCCACCACCGTCGCCCTCGGGCGGGTCGTGCCGCATCGCCGGCGAGAGGGAACCGGGTCGCTCTCGGGAGCGGTTGCGGCGCCGCGGAACTCGCTCCCAGGAGCGAGGACGCGCACGTGCACGCGGACCTACGATCGTCGCGTGTGGAACCGGGCCGGCCTGCTCCCCCATGTCGACGCACTCGTCGCCGGCCTCATCGGAGCGCTGTACGGCGCCGAGGCGTTGTTCAGCGGTGAGCTGACCCACGACCGCGGAGCCGGGGTCGCGGTCGCCATCTTCTTCGCGTCCAGCTTCCTGGTACGTCGCACCGTGCCGCTGCTTCCGCTCCTCGCTGCGGTGGCAGTCATCGAGATCAACCACACGGTGCTGCACGGCATCGCCGAGGGCGGCTCGTTCATGCTCGGCCTGATCATCGCGTTGTACTCCGGCACCCGCTACGCCACCGGTTGGATGCTGCCTGCCTGCGTCGCGGTGTCGCTTGGGATCATTCCGCTTGCCGCCATCGACCCACAGCAGCCTCCGACCGTGGGCGACTGGATCTTCTTCACGACGTTCGTCGGCTTCCCCACGGTCGCCGGCCGGATCTTTCACCACCGGCACGAGACTGACGAACGCCTCGCCCGCGAGAACGTCGCCCTGGCCGCGGAGCGGGACCTGCGTGCGGCCGAAGCGGTGGTCGAGGAGCGCGCGCGGATCGCCCGCGAGCTCCACGACGTCGTCGCGCACGCGATCAGCGTGATCGTGCTGCAGGCCCGCGGCGGCCGGCGCGTGCTGCCGACGTCCCCGCAGGAGGCCACGACGGCATTCGACGCCATCGAGCTCACCGGCGAGCAAGCATTGGAGGAGATGCGGCGGCTGCTGGCCATGCTGCGGTATGACGATGCGCAAGCCCTGTCGCCGCAGCCCGGGCTCCATGCGCTCGATGACCTGGCCGGCTCGATGACCCGGATGGGACTCCCGGTCGAGGTGGTCCGCGAAGGGTCCCCCGTCGAGCTGGCCGCCGGGATCGACCTCTCGGCATACCGGATCGTGCAGGAGGCGCTGACCAACGCGCTCAAGCACGCCGGCCCGGCGCGAGCTCGCGTACGGGTTCGCTACGCGCAAGACCACTTGGACCTCGAGATCGTCGACGACGGGCCCGGCAGCGGCACCGGGGGCGGGTCGGGGCACGGGCTGGTCGGGATCCGCGAACGCGCCGAGATCTACGGCGGCCACGTCGAGGCCGGCCGGGACCCTCGTGGCGGCTACGTCGTCCGCGCCCGTCTCCCGATCGCGGCGACCGCATGATCAAGGTCCTCCTCGCTGACGACCAGGGCCTGGTGCGCACCGGGTTCCGGATGATCCTGGGCGCCGAGGACGACCTGCAGGTCGTGGGCGAGGCCGCCGACGGTCTCGAGGCGGTCGAGCTGGTCACCCGGCTCGAGCCGGACGTCGTGCTCATGGACATCCGGATGCCCGGGCTCGACGGCATCGAGGCCACCCGCCGCGCGGTGGCGACGCGGCCCGAGGTGCGGGTCGTGGTGCTGACGACGTTCGACCTCGACGAGTACGTGTATGCCGCGCTGCGTGCTGGGGCGAGCGCGTTCCTGCTCAAGGACGCCAAGGAGAGCCAGCTGCTGGCCGCCATCCGGGTGGTTGCCGACGGGGGCTCGCTGTTCGCCCCCAAGGTCACGGAGCGGCTGATCGCGCGCTTCGCGGAGCGCGAGTGCCCCACCCGGGTCGAGCTGCCGACACTGACCGCCCGCGAGCGTGAGGTGCTCGTCCTCGTGGCGCGAGGACTGTCCAACGCGGAGATCGCCGAGCACCTCGTGATCAGTGAGCACACCACCAAGACCCACGTCGCCAGCCTGCTCCAGAAGCTCGGGCTACGCAGTCGCGTCCAGGCCGTCGTCCTTGCCTACGAGTCCGGGCTCGTCCGCCCGGGGTCGGCCAAGGGTCCCAGGACGACCCCCGGGTAGCGAAGGCCGAGCCGCCCGTGCCGTCAGGCCCCTTGCAGTACCGATCGGTGAAGGACGGTCCCGAAGCCGAGCGAGGCGTACGTCGCAGTGTCCTCCGCCGTACCGCTGAGGACGAGAACGGTCTCGGCAGCGCGGGCTGCGTCGGCACATGCGGCGTCGAAGGCCGCGGCCGCGTAGGCCTTCCCCTGACTCGGCTGGAAGGCCAAGCCCATGCGCACCATCCCCGCCACCTGCGGGGTCCGCGACGCCATGGCAACCGGTCGACCCCGGGTCTCCCACACCGTGACACCGCCGTCGTCGAGCGGCTGGTCGATGACGAAGGCGACATGGCTGCGGTCCTCCGGGTGGCGCTGCTGGAAGAGCTCGAACCAGGCTCGTAGAACCGGCAGGTCACCGGGTTCGGCCGGCCGGTGGCGGCCGTCTGGGAGGGCGCGGGACTGGACGGGCGCCGCGAGTCGCAGCAGGGTCATGGTCGCTGACAGCTGCAAGACCCTTCCCTGGTTCGCGAAGGCATCCGTGACGGCCTCGACATCCGCAGCCTCGACATCGAGGGCACCTGCATCGGGCAGGGCGCCGGCAAGACCGGCGGCCGCCGCGCGACTCAGGCGTGAGCAGATCGCGGCATGGTCAGGAAGACGAAGGAGGGCGGCCTCGGGGCCCCCGCCCTCGACCCACCAACCGAAGAGGCCTCCGTCGGCGGCGCCGGGCAGTCGCGACCAGAAGCGCGCTTCGGTCAGCAAGGCGTGGTTGGCGACGGCATCGTTCTCCAGGAACCGGCCTGCCTCGGTGAGGAAGTGATCGACCTGTGTCGTGGTCACCCAGGGCACGAGCCAGTCTCCCAGAGGTGGAAGACGCCTGTCACTCGCCGTACGGCCTCCGGAGCCGGGCCGTAGCCGTGCCGGACGTGGGGCTGCGGTCCGCTGCGGCTACTTCACCTCGGTCCTCATCACGAGGCGGAGGCCGATGAGCATGGGGATGAGCAGCCAGGTGATGCCGGTGACGGCGATCTGGGCCCACTCCTGCCCGGTGAGGACGTGGTCGAAGACGAAGAGTCCGGCCTGTGCGAACTGGTAGTCGAGCCAGGGCTGGAGGGTGTGGAACCAGTGCTGGCTGTCGGCCAGCAGGCCGGAGACGGTCGGGAGCAGGAACGTCAGGACGAAGTAGGCGACGATGGCCCCGGTGGAGGCGCGGAACAGCACGCCGAGCATGAAACCGATGAGCAGGCTGAGCACCATGCCGAGGACGTAGTACGCGCACTGTGTCACGGTCACATCCCAGATCAGCGCCGAGCCTCTGATCCAGGCGCCGATCACGTTGCCCAGCGCCCCGACCGCGAACGCGATCACCATCGCTGCGATGGCGATGCCGACCGACGAGATCGCCTTGGCCGTGATGATCCGGCTGCGGTGCGGCACCAGGGTGAACGTGGTGAGCCCGGTCCGCTGGCTCCACTCGCTGGTGACCGCGAGGATCGCGATCAGCGGCAGGATGATCACGACCGGGAAGCGTATGGCGGTCGCGAACGTCGAGTAGGTGAGGCTGCCGTCCGGCGCCCAGAGGATCACACCGACGGTGGCGAGCACCGAGGTGATGGCGATGCTGGCGATCAGCCAGAACCCGGAGCGCGTGTCGAACATCTTGCGGAGCTCGACCGCGGTGATCCGGGTCAGGGGCATCGGCTTCACCGTCGCGCGAGGAACGCGGAGGTGGGCTGCTGCGATGGTGGTCATGCCGGGGCTCCGTCTCGTTGGGTGGCGGCGGTGAGCTCCAGGAACATCTCTTCGAGGCCGGCGCCGGTGGCGGCGCGCAGTTCGGTGAGTGCGATGCCGGCGTCGAAGGCGACCTTGCCGACCAGGGCGGTGTCGCCGTCGGCGCGCAGCGCCCCGTCGTCCGAGGGTGACGCCGTGAGACCGCCGGCGGTCAGAGCCAGCTCCAGCGCGACCAGGTCGGCGGCCCGGACCACGGTGCCGGCCTCGTGCAGGAGGTCGGTCTTGGTGCCCATGGAGACGATCCGGCCCAGCCCGATCATCACGATGTCGTCGGCGATGACCTCGATCTCGTGGAGCAGGTGCGAGGACAGCAGGACGGTCCCGCCGCGGTCGGCATAGCCGCGGAGCAGGTCACGCATCCAGCGGATCCCCGCCGGGTCCAGGCCGTTGGCGGGCTCGTCGAGGATCAGCACCTCAGGGTCCCCGATCAGGGCGGTGGCGATCCCGAGCCGTTGCCGCATGCCGAGGGAGTAGTCACCGACCCGACGCGACGCCTCGGTCGGTGTCAGGCTGACCGTCTCGAGCATCTCCTCGACGCGGGCCCGCGGGAGCCCCATGAACTGCTGGGCCAGCGTGAGGATCTCCCGACCGGTGCGGCCGGCGTGCTGGGCCGAGGCGTCGAGCAGGACGCCGACCTCGAGTCCGGGGTTGGGCAGGTCCACGTAGTGGCGTCCGGAGATCGTGGCGCTTCCGGTGTCGGGTCGGGTGAGTCCGACCATGATCCTCAGCGTCGTCGACTTTCCGGCGCCGTTCGGTCCGAGGAAGCCGGTCACCCTCCCCGCCTCTGCGGTGAAGCTGACGTCGTCGACGGCGAGTGTCGTCCCGTACTTCTTGGTGAGCCGCTCGATGGTGATCATGGACGGTCCTGCTTCCTGGCATGTGAACGGCGGCTGCTGGGGCGGGCTCCCGCTCAGACGCCGATGACGACCTTGCCTCGTACGTCGCCCGCGGTGAGGTGGCGCATCGCGTCCCTGACCTCGTGCAGCGGGTAGGTTCGATCGACGCTGGGGGTGACGTGATCGGCCTCGATGAGCTCGGTGAGGCGTTCGAGGTCGCTGGAGCGCTGCTTGGTGATGAACATGGCGAGGCGTTGGCGCAGGACGGGTGAGATCGCCACCGCGCGCAGCTGACGGTTCATGCCGCCGGAGAACGAACCACCTTCCTCACCGCCGACGATGACGGCGGTGCCGGTTCTCGTGAGCGCTCGGCGGAGCCGTGACAGCGTCGGGTTGCCGGCGATGTCGAGCACCAGGTCGTAGCGCCGGCTGCCGTCGGCGAAGTCCTCGTGCGTGTAGTCCACGACGTGCTCGGCGCCCAGGGACCGCACCAGATCGAGCTTGCCGGTGCTGGCCACGCCCGTCACTTCGGCTCCCAGGGCCCTGGCGATCTGCACTGCGTAGCTGCCCACGCCGCCGGAGGCACCGATGACGAGCACCGACTGGAGCTTCTGGACGCGGCCGAGGTCGACCAGCGCCTGCAGAGCGGTGGCGCCTGACACCGGGACGGCCGCGGCCTGCTCGAACGTCAGGTTGGTCGGTTTCGCCCCGAGCCTGTCCTCACGGGCGACGGTGTACTCGGCGAACGAGCCCGCCGCGAAGCCGTAGACCTCGTCGCCGACCGCGAACCGGCTGACCGCCGAGCCGACGGCGTCAACGGTGCCGGCGACCTCAGTGCCCAGCACCGGGTTCCTCGGTCTACGGAGTCCGAACGCGAGCCGACCCACGTACGGGCGTCCCGTCATCATGTGCCAGGCGCCCCGGTCCAGGCCGGCGGCGTGGACACGCACCAGCACCTCGTTCTCGGACGGTGTCGGGCGGGCGACCTGGGTCAGGGCCAGCACGTCTGCCGATCCGTAGCTCGTGCGAGTGATGGCGCGCATGGTGGTGACGGATCCGGGACGTGGTGTGGGCAACGTCGTCATGGTGACGTCCTCTGCGGGGTCGGTTGTCTCATGGGTCGGTCAGGTGGCGCGCCCTAGCCCGCGCCGAGCTGCTGGCAGGGGCCCGTCGTCGTGGCGAGGGGAATGGGTCCACCCATTGCGACCCGGGCCCGGGGGCCAGGAGGGGCGTCGAGGCGGTGTCCTCGCGCCGGAGTCACTGCCGAACTTTGCACTTCTCACGGTAGTGCTGGGGCCGTTCGACCGTCATGGCCCACAGGCGCTACCCCACGGAGTGCGATGCGTGGAAAAAGCCGGACAACGCTACCTGGACGGCGCCGCCGCGCTGGCGAGTCCAGGTCCGTCGCCGTGGTCGAGGTTGCGGACGGCGGTCACGACATCGTCATCGACGAGGTCGGCATTCAGCGCGATGGCGGCAGCGGAGCCGGCTCCGGCTGCGGTGATGACTTGAGCGCGAGGGTCCACCACGTTCCCCGCGGCCCAGACCCCGACGACGCTGGTGCGGCCGGTCGCGTCCGTGGTGACCCAGCCGTCGTCGTCCACGTGGCAGCCGAGCGCGAGGAGAAGGGCGTTGTTGGGGACGAGTCGGGGTGGGACGAAGAGCGCGTCCCGGGGGATGACGCAGCCGTCGTGCATCTGGACACCCCGCAGCCGGTCGTCCCCGTCGATGATCAGCTGGTCGATCGTGCCCTCGACGACTCCGATGGCGCGGGCGAGCAGCCCGGTCCGGTCCGCCGCGGTAAGGGTGTCCGGTGCGGTGAAGTACACCAGGTCCTGCGTCCACTGCCGGACGATCTGCGCGTACCGAACTGCACCGGGCGTTCCTCCGATGACGCCGAGCTGCCGGTCGCGCACCTCATGGCCGTGGCAGTACGGGCAGTGCAGGACGTCACGTGCCCACCGGTCACGGAGCCCCGGGACGTCGGGGAGCACGTCGCGCAGCCCGGTGGCGAGAAGCAGCCGTCGCGTCGCGATCCGCTGCCCGTCGCCCAGGTCCACCCAGAACGCATCGAGGCCGTCGCGGAGCAGCTCCGTGACGGTGCCCGCGACGATGTGACCGCCATACCCTTCGACCTCCTGGCGGCCCACCCTGATCAGGTCGACAGGTGGCATGCCGTCTCGCGACAGGTAGCCGTGCATGTGCGAGGCCGGCGCATTGCGAGGCTCACCCGCATCAACGACGAGCACCGCGCGGCCGGCTCGGGACAGGACCAGGGCTGCAGACAGCCCTGCGGCGCCTGCACCGATGACCACGACGTCGAATCTGTTCATGCCTCCCAGACTGCTGCCACCCGGTCCGATCGCCAAGCGCCGTTGCCGTTCCTGGGAATCTGGAGTCAGATGGGCCTCGTGGACGACACCTCAGCGGCGACCATCGCGACGGCGCTCGACCAGGTAGGAGCCCGGCTGAAGCGGCTGCGCACCCACCGTCGGCTGACGCTCACCGCTGTCGCCGAGTCGACCGGCATCTCCAAGAGCACCCTGTCGCGGCTGGAGACGGGCGGCAGGCGACCCACCTTGGAGCTGCTCCTCGCGCTGTCTCACGCCTACCAGGTGCCGCTGGACGACCTGGTCGCAGCACCCGAGGAAGGCGACCCGCGGCTGCACCTCAAGGCCGGTCACGTCAAGGGGCGCACGGTGATCCCGCTGACCCGGCAGCCTGACGGCATGCAGGCATGGAAGATCATCATCCCCACCAGCACGAGCACGCCAGAACCACGAGCACACGACGGACACGAATGGATCTACGTCCTGTCCGGCCACATGCGCTTCGTCCTCGGCGACCAGGACACGGTGCTCGGACCCGGCCAGGTTGCCGCCTTCGACACGACGGTCCCGCACTGGTTCGGCAGCACGGGCACCGACCCTGCTGAGATCCTCAGCATCTTCGGGCGACCCGGTGAGCCGACGACACCGCAAGAGCCTGGCACGGAGCCGGCGAAGTGAGCCCTGGGTCGAGGGAGGTCGCCATCGTCCGATAGCGACCTGAGCGACCTCCTCGACCACCCGGAGCTCAGGCGTCGGCTGCCTCCGGAGGCTCCTCGGAGATCTGCCGCAGCGTGGCGACCATCGAGCACTCGGGCCAGTACTTCGCGTGCAGGTCGGCGAACTCCTCCTGCCCGGCGATCGCCTCCTCGAGGGTGTCGTACTTCAAGATCGCGAACCCGCCCACGACCTCCTTGGCCTCGGCGTACGGACCGTCCACCCGCGAGGTCTCACCCTTGCGGACGACGAAGTTGACCGCGTCCTCGGTGCCGAACAGGCCACCACCGTCGAGGAACACGCCCTTGCCGGCCTGCTCACCGATGTAGTCGTTCATCGCGTCGAACAGCGCCTGCGGCGGCGCCCCGATGCCCTCTTCCATCTTCACGAATCCCATGAACCGCGGCATCTCGATCAGCCCTTCCGATTGACTGTGGGTTGCCCCCTGCACGGACGTCGAACGGCCAGCAGGCTATTCGACATCGACATCGGAGAACTTGTCCCACGCTCAGAGATTCCGTTCCGTCAGGCACGGTCGAGGATTGGAGAGCCGCCGGGTCCTAGGTCCTTTCGGACGGAGCTACTTCGTGTGGATGCCACCAGGATCCGCCGTCGTCCTTCCAGTACGACTCGGCCTCGCCCTCATCACCTTCGACATGAGCTTCCGGGGCCGTCACGGAGAGCCGTACGACGCGACCTGTCGACGTCCTCAGCCACACCTGGTGGTTGTCCTCGCGAGGGTAGGAGCCCACCTTGAGGAGCCCGCGTGCAACCCGGACTCGATGCGGCGCCGTGTCCCAATCAGGGCGGGAGAACACCGCCCGGTGGATCTCGCCAAGCTCGACCGGGAGGTTGTCCACGAGGTCGGCCAGCTCGAGGGACAGATCGCGGGACTGGGGCCACCAAGATCCGTCCACGGCGCCTTCGCCCATTTTTCCATGCAGCTGCAGCCGCAAGGGGACCCGATCTGCGACTGGTGCGAGCGAGGAGGACAAGGGATGGGTCGCCGTCGTCATGACGGCCGCCTCTCGGCCGGCTCGGGAAGGTGAGTCCGCGGTGGACCCGTCGCTGAGCCAGTCACCCCACCGTACATCCGGTCCCCTGCCTGAACCTACGTGGTGACCCAGCGAAGGTCGTCGCGTGGTCGTCTTTCGCGCTCGGACGAATCCGGCGGGAGAGGACGGTCGCCATCGTCCGGCCGGGGAACACGACCGATGGCAGACAGCGTGGTGACCTCCCAATAGCCGGGCACGCCGAACTCGGCCGCGATGCCGTCACGGTCGAAAGCGCGGAACTGCCGGACATGCAGTCCCAACGCACGGGCCTGCACGGTCATGTGTGCGACGGCCTGGCCCAGGTCGTACGAGGCGAACTCCGAGTACTCCCAGTCGGTGTCCTGCACCAGGCGGTGGCTGAGGTTGGCCACCAGCAGGCTAGCCGTCGGCGCCCACCGCGCCGAGCTGCCAGCCAGGTGCTGTACCAGCCGCCGGTGGGTGTCATCGCCGCGGCGGCCGACGATGAAGGCCCACGGCTGGGAGTTTCCCGCCGAGGGCGCCCAGCGCGCCGCCTCGAGGAGCAGGTCAGCCTCCGCGGTGGTCGCCTCGTGGGAGAGGTCGAATGTCGTAGGACTCCACCGACTGGCCAGCAACGGGTGGAGACCAGGTGCAGCACGGTTGTCGGTCATCGGCACAGACTCCCTTCTCGACTCTCCAGCTTGGTTCGGCAACGGTTTCACACGGTTGCCGACACCCGTCCAGGCGTCACCGTGGGATGAGCCACTTCCGGGGGCGGTCACCAGGGCTGCGGCACCGATGTCGGGGTCGGCACGATCTCCGGGGAGGATCGAGAAGACGCACGGTGCACCGGCGGCCGTTGCGAGAACTCCGCGCAGATGGTCGTGGATCCGGGCCTGGTGTTCTCCGGGTCACGGGGAGCGCCGGCGGCCACCGCTTCGGCGGGCACGATGCGCTCCACCGCGGCCAGGACGCGGGTTCGGACCGCTGCACCCGTCGTTCGAATGCTGAGCTGAAGCTCCGCCGGGGTCCGGGATGATGTTCGCGGCCGTCCCCGCCTGGAGACTGCCGACGGTCACGACCGCTGTGTCCGTGCCGGCAAGCTCACGAGACACGATCGTCTGCAGACGCATCACCGTCGCTGCACTGCTCGCGAGGCGAGACGTTCAGGTTTCGGTAAGGGGCGCAGTCGCAGGCTATGGCCATGAGCGCTCTGCTCGCCGAGAGGCAGTTCGATGACCGAAGTCAGGCCAACGTTGCAGCGAGGAGCGGGCCGCGCTGGCTGGTCCCGGTTGTCGCGATCACGGTCGTGCTCGTGCGGTTGCCGTTCTTGGGGGCTCCGCTCGGCCTCGACGAGTCTGGCTACTTGACTGTCGCGCACCAGTGGCACCCGGGAGGCACTTCGCTGTACGGCGACCTGTGGGTCGACCGTCCGCCCCTTCTGTTGATGATCTACCAGCTCGCCGACGCCCTCGGAGGCGGGGTCGCCCTGAGGGTGATCGGGATCGGCGCCGCAGTTGCCGTGACGTTGCTGGTCCAGCGCGCCGCTGCGCGGCTGGCCGGCAGCCGCGCAGGGGTGTTCGCGGCCCTTCTGGCCGGGGCACTGCTCGTGTCGCCCCTTGCCGGTGGCGAAGAGGTCAACGGAGAGCTGTTGGCCGCACCGTTCGTCGCGGCCGCCGTCGTCTGCCTCGTGGAGGCGCTGCGTGCCGACGCGCGGCGTGTCGTGATCTGGGCCGGGCTGGCGGGAGCCACCGGCGCGGCGGCCGTCCTCGTGAAGCAGAACATGCTCGACGTCGCGGTTCTCTCCTGCGCCCTTCTGCTGCCTCTGAGCGGAGGGATCGGCCGGCGGAAGGTCGCACCTCTTGCCCTGGGGCTCGCGGTCGGCGGCGTCGTAAGCACGGTGGTGGTGGCGACCTGGACGGTCGCACACGGCACCTCCCTGTCCGGCGTGTTCTACGCCATGTATCCGTTTCGCCTCGAAGCCGCCCGAGTCCTCGCCGCCACACCCGATCCAGCCGCGCAACGCCGTGGCCTCCACCTTGGTGTGGCTGCCCTGCAGTCCGGGCTGGCAATCGTGGTGGCGTGGCTCGTCGTGGCACTGCTGCGCGAGGTCGTCCACGCCCGCCGGCAGCGACGCGACCTGGGCCTACGACACCGGGTCCTGATCGCCCTAGCGATCACCATCGGGTACGACGTGCTGTCCATCTGCTCGGGCGGCAGCTATTGGTCGCACTACCTCATCCAGCTAGTGGTACCCGTCGCCGTGGCCGGGGGCCTGACACTGAGCCGCTGGCCGTCCCGCGGCCGACTGCTGGTCGCCTTCACAGTCGCCTCCGCGGCGATATCAGTGATCACCGGAATCACCCACCCACCCGGTCCACACGGACAAACGCTTGGCGCCGCCATCGGTGCGGCATCCCACCCCCGCGACACGATCATCACCATCTGGGGCCACTCCGACGTCACCCATGCCAGCGGGCTCCGCACGCCATACCCCTACCTATGGAGCCTGCCCACCCAGACCCTCGATCCCGACCTGCGGTTGCTGACCGCCACTCTCGACAGCCCCCGCCGACCAACGTGGTTCGTCGCGTGGTCGGCCGTGACGCATCCCGGACTCGACACGTCACGGCTGTCCGCCGCCCTGCGCGAGAACTATGACGAGGTCGAGGTATCGCGGGGCTCCACGGTCTTTCTGCGTCAGGGCGTGAAGCGCCCTGTTCCGGCGGCTGGCGGCCGCCCCTCGTGACCGCCACGGAGGACGTCGCGCGCCCACGAGCCGTCCGCGCGTACGAGGACCAGCGCCAGCGCGACAGCGAGCGCGCCGACGATGGCCAGCGCCGATGACCGGAAACGACCTCCCGGGACCCGCCGGCTCGCCGGCGCGGCGAAGGTCAGCCGGAGGGCGGGAACGATTCGGGTCAGCAGGTGCACCCCCGTCGCACCGGCCCAGACGGCGAACGCAACCTGGTGCAGCGTGATCCAGTCGATCCGGAAAAGGACCAGGCTGAACAACTCCACCCGACTCCTCTGCTCACCCAGCAGGATCAGCAGTACGCCGGTGCCCAGCAACGCCACGGTGGAGGCGACGACCAGGGGCCCAAGCAGTCGCAACAGGAGCACCGGCGGGCCGGCCTCGCGGTAAGGGCGGTGCCCGAGGTAGTAGCGAACCATTCTCCAGCCGGTGCTCCCGGTCTTGAGCAGCGCCGGAGGTATCAACAGCCCTCCGATGGCGACATGCCACGAGATGAGGCCCCGGACATCGAAGAGCGTCAGAAGCTCCGCGACCCCCAGGGCCAGCAGGACCAGGCCAGTCCACGCCGTCAGTACCGCGTTGCCGGCCGGCCCCCCGGTGCCGGGCAGCATCGGGTCGTCCCGGGCTTCACGGCCGGCGGCCTCAGCCAAGGCGTCTGCCATCGGTCCGTTGCTCAACCAGCCAGGGATCTGCACGCCTACATGTTCCCGCATGAGTGCGGATGAAGGTCGCGACCTTCAGCCGGAGACCGATCCGAAGCTGACCCATGACGACCGCTGCCGCTCGATGGCGACCCACGCCGGCTCGACGGCGTCGAACGAGAGGAACGGCAGCTCGGCGGGCCCGAGACCGGCCTGCTCGACCAGTTCGCCGATCCGGTCGATCTGCGTCTCGACGACCTGCTTGCCGTACTCGGCGGTCGCCTCATGCGCGTCGGGGTTCTGCGCGAACCTACCGAGCGGGTCATCGGCCACCCGCCCCAGCCGCGTCATGTCGACGAGGTCGGGGCGGATGTAGAGGAGCTGACTCAGCTCATACCTGCCGGCGTGGTCGCCGGGGAAGGTCCCGTGGACCAGCTCCGGGTCGCTTCGCACCACCACGGGAACGGGCACGAGGCTCATGAACTCGTCCGCAACCAGCCGCAGGTCGCCCTGCGCACCGTTCTGCCCCGACACGACCATGACGGCGCGGAAGCCGGCGTTGACGCAGACGCGTAGCTGGAAGAGCAGTGCGCGCATGACGACGTCGGGCGGCAGGCCGCCGAGCCGCGGGTTGACCTCACCCATGACCTCCTGCAGCCACGTTCCGTGGAAGCCCGTCTCATGGATGTGATAGGTCTGCGACGGTGCGACGATGCCGCCGAACCGCGCCGCGGCCTCGTCGCACAGGTAGTCAGCCTTGATCATGTCCAATCCGAACGCGGCGGCGTGTCCGTGCGGCTCCACCATCCCCATCGGCAGGTACGCCACCGGCCGCCGGGCGAGCCGGTTGAGGAACTCCTCGGGTTTGAGCTCGCCCCACCGGACGGTCTCGCGGTGGACTGCGTCAGAGGCGGTCATCGAGCATCACTTGCGCCGATCGCTGCCACCTCGTCGGCTGCCGCGACAGGCCATGCGTCGCGGTTGCTGAGGTTGATCTCGAAGCGGTGCGACGTCCGCAGCTTCCAGATGAGATCCGCCGGGAGTGGATCCTCGTCGATGGCGGCCGCGTTCATCCGCGCGTAGTCCTCCACGTGCATCGAGGTGATGGCGGTGATCACTCCGGGATGATGGATGGCGAACTTCACCGCGAGAGCGGCTAGTGAGGAGGCGTGCTCGGGAACGTATGCGCGCAGCGCATCCACCTTGGCCGTGTACGCGCGGCGGGGAACGGTCCAGTCGAAGTAGCCGTGCCGGAAGTCTCCGGGCTCGAACGTCGCGTCCTCGGTGAGAGTCCCGGTGAGACCGCCCTCGTCGAGGACGCAGCGTGCGATGACGGCGACGTCGTTCGCCTGAGCGATCGGGATCAGGGTGTCGAGCGGCTCGCTGCCGAATATGTGCAAGATGGTCTGCACGGAGTCGATGAGGCCGCTCTCGACCAGCGAGATGGCGCTGTCGTGTCGGTGGTCCGGGATCGAGATGCCGATTGATCGGGCCTTGCCGGTCTGCTTCAGGGCCTGCAGCTCGTCCATCCAGTAACCGTCATGACCCCAGGTCGGCCAGTAGAGGTGCAACTGCATCAGGTCAACGCTGTCCAGACCGAGCTGACGCAGCGACGTCTCGCAGCTCTCGGTCACCCAGCCCTTGGGGAACACCTCGTCAACGGTCGGTGGCGCCCCGAACTGGTGCTGCGGACCGCGCGGCTGGATCTTCGTCGCGACGAACGGTGGCGTCCCCGACCAGGACCGAAGGGCGGCTCCCACGACCTCTTCGCTGCGCCCGTACGCACGTGCAGTGTCGATGACGTTGATCCCCAGCTCCAGCGCGGTGTGCAGGGAACGGATGGCGTCGTTGTCGTCGATCGGTCCGAACCAGCCGGCGAAGCCCATCGCCCCGAACCCGAGCACACTGAGCTGATCGCCGGTCGCGGGGAAGAGTCGGTACTGCATGCTGAATTCTCCTTCGTTCCGCGCCGACGGGTCAGAGGTCCAGGACGAGGCGCGGAGTGCACGAGCGGGAGACACAGATCATCATGCACTCGCTCGCGCGGCGCTCCACCTCAGACAGCACCGAGTCGAGATGGTCCGGCTCACCGTCGAGAACTGGGGTCTCGCAGGTGCCGCACGTCCCTTCTGCGCAGGAGGACAACACCCCCACACCGGCTTCCTCGACGACCGACAGGATCGAGCGTTGCGGTGGCACGGTGAGGGTGAGCTCGCTGCGCCGCAGGACGACCTCGAACGCCTCCTTGCGCACGGGCTCGGCCTGGGGCTTCGGCGCGAACCGCTCCAGGTGCAGGGAGCCTGGCGGCCAGGTGGTCGAGTGCGATGTGACGGCCGCGAGGAGCGGCTCGGGACCGCAGCAGTAGATGTCGGTCTCCGGTTCGGGCGTGCCGAGGAGGCTCGGGAGAGGGAGAAGGCCCGTCTCGTCCTGCGGGCAGACCTCCACGCGGTCGCCATACTGCGAGAGCTCGTCGAGGAACGCCATGGAGTCGCGCCGCCGGCCGCCGTAGACGAGTCGCCAGTCCGCGCCGGCCAGCTCTGCTGCTCGAATCATCGGCAGGATCGGGGTGATTCCGATGCCGCCGGCGAGGAAGAGGTAGCGCGGTGAAGGACCCAGCGGAAAGTTGTTGCGCGGGCCGCGGACTCGCACGACGTCGCCCTCGGAGAGCTGGTCATGCACATACAGGGAACCGCCACGGCCCTTCGGGTCGCGGAGGATGCCCAGCCGGTACTCGTGGCGATCGGTGGGGTCGCCGCACAGCGAGTACTGCCGGGTCGGCGCCGAGTCGAGGATCAGGTCCACATGGGCACCCGGCTCCCAGGCGGGAAGCGGATGGCCACTGAGGTCGCGGAGCGTGAGCGTGACGACGTCCTCGGCGACCTCGCACTTGGTGGCCACCTGGGCCTCCGCCACGGACTCCGCGGCGACCAGCGTGACACTCGTCGTCCGGTGGCGCACCTCCTCGACGTGCGCGGGGTGCCCGCCGTTCGCGCCGGCCAACGGGCGACGGCCTGAGACCGGGAAGGTGACCGGCAGTCTCTTCCACACGTACATGTTCGGAGAGCTGGGGTAGAAGGTCGGCGCTCCGGCCAGCTCATAGTCGCCCAGCACCGGGAGGGCCTCCTCCAGCGCGATACGCGTTTCGAGACGGGCCAGCGGCGCTCCCAGGCAGCCGTGGACCCCCTCCCCGAAGCCGACGTGCCGGCTGCGTCCGCGGTTGATATCGAACTGGTCGGGGTTCGGGAACTGTCGGTCGTCGCGGTTCGCGGCGCCGGTGAGCAGCACGACCCGCCCTCCGGCAGGGATCGTCACGCCGTGCAGCGTGACCTCCCGCGACGTGGTCCGCGCCGTCAGCTGCAGAGGAGTGATGAAGCGCAGCGCCTCCTCGATGGCGGCCGGGATCAGTGTCGGGTCCCGCTGCAGCAGCGCACGCTGCTCGGGGTTCTCGGCGAGCAGCTTGAACAGATTGCCCGTCAGCCCCGCGGTGGACTCCACGCCGCCGAGGTAGAGCACCAACATCAACCCGCTCACTTCGGAGGTCGGCGTCACCTCCGCAGACACGAACGGAACGCCGTCGATGTCGCTGCGGACGAAGTGAGTCACCAAGTCGTCGCGGCCGTGTCGGCGGCGTTCCTCCAGAAGGTCGATGAAGTGCTGCTGCACCCCGGCGGTGGCCGCCCTTGCTACCGGGGTCAGGTGCGGCGTACCAGGAACCCGATCCTTCAGCTCGTGGGTCCAGCGCTCCAGCTGGTCTCGGCGAGCGAGCTGCTCCGGGTCCTTCTCACGACGGCTGGGCAGACCCATCACGTGGAAGAACACGTCGAACGGCATCGGCCAGGCCAGGTCCTCGGCCAGATCGACCGCTCCCCGGTCGCGCCAGGAGTCGACCAGGTCCCGCACGACCGCCCGGATGCCGTCCTCGAGCGCCGCCACCCGCCGCGGCAGGAAGTACGGCTGGACGATCCGACGGATCTCGTCGTGGCGCGGGTTGTCCATGTTCGGCAACGACCCCGGCGGGGCCTGTTCGAGCGCACTGTCGTCGATGTCCATGCCCTCGGAGCTGCGGAACGTGTCGCTATCCAAGATCGCTGCGCGTACGTCCTCGAACCGGGTCAGCGCCCACCAACCCCACTGCTCACTCCAGTAGACCGGGGCGTCGTCGCGCATCCGGCGATAGACCTCGAATGGGTCACTCGTGTAGAAGTCGGGGGCGAACGGGTTGTACTGGACTGCGGGGCTGACGCTCATGAAGACTCCAAGGATCCGAGACGCTTCGCCCCCACACGTGGGCCCAGCCTCGCGTCATTCTGTGGTTCTTGTCGGCCCTAGCACGGACGGGTGTTCCGAATGGCGGCACGTCAGACCGTTATGCGGGACACTAGGACCGCTCGGCGCAGACCGTCAACACCTGCGGGGCTTGCTACCTGGTGACAAGGTCTCCCGTTCCACATCGCGGGACGCCTATCGAGGTGCTCCATCTCGACGGCCTGCTGCGGAGATCCGGCCGATCCTCGCCCCGCGACTCGGCGAGGTGTCGATGGTCATTCGAGCCGGCGGAGGGTGCCCCTGATGAGGGTGGTGGCACGCCTGCGGATGCTGTCGGTCGGTCGAGCTCGACCATCGGCAGCCCACTCCCTCAGCGCGACACGCACGGCCCCGACGCTCATGGCCATCATGACCTCTGCGCGCGCAGCCACGTCACGGTCGTCGGAGAACGCCGACGTGGCGGTCATCAGCTCCTGCACGGCGCCGCTCAGACGCCCAGCCCGTGCCGTCAGCTGTGACAGCTGACCGCCCAGCACCTCGGGATGGCGGCGTATGACCTCGAGCCGGTCGTCGTGGGTCGTCGTACGCGACTGCACACTCACGCCCATCTCATCCATGAGCAGGCCCACGACGGAATCCACCAGATCGCCACCTAAGTGCGGCGTGGCGAGGTCCTCGTCCCCTCTGACCCGGGGTAGGCCGAGGATGGCATTGTCCTTGGTGTCGAAGTAGTTGAAGAACGTGCGTGGCGCCACGTCGGCACGGTCGCTGATGGCCTCGACCGTCGTCGCCGCCAGGCCGTCGCGCAGCACGAGGAACACCGCAGCATCCTGGATCCGCGCTTGCGTCTCCAGCCGCTTCCGGTCCCGACGGCTGAGACTCGGAAGCGGGGGCATGCCACGATTCTACGATATGGCACCTATGCACAGTTGCAGTCATGCCATCTGTGCGATGATGCAGACCTCGTTTCGCCGTCGTTAGGTTCGGGTCATGTTTGGTGCCCTCGGGCGTGCCGTCACACGTCATCCCATCTTCGTCATCCTCGGCTGGGTGATCGTCGCGGTCGTCATCATCGCCACCGCTCCGAAGCTGAGCGCGACCAGTGACCAGTCGGAGTTCCTGCCCTCGCACTACGAGTCCATCAAGGCTGCGACCCTGCAGCAGAAGGCGTTCCCGACACAGAGCAGTCCCGGCGCGATCCTGGTCTTCGATCGCAAGGACGGCGGCCCGCTCACCAGGCAGGACAGCGCCGACGTCGAGACGGCCGTCAAGGCCCTGGGGCCACAGCTCGCGCCGATATTCAACGGAGTCGCGGCCCAGCCGCCGTCGGCGAACAAGGCGGTGCAGATCGCCGTCGTGGGCATCGCCAAGGACAGGAACGCCTTCGACAAGACCGCGACTGACGCGGCCAAGAAGCTGCGCGCCGACGCCCAACCCCTCGTCGCCGACACCGACCTGCGGCTTGGCGTGACCGGCCCTGCGGCGCAGGCGCTCGACTCGCAGGACGCCTCCGCGAACGCCGAAGCGATCGTCGGGATCGCAACCGTCCTGCTGATCCTGGTGCTCCTGGCCGTGATCTTCCGGAGCGTCATCATCGCCCTTCTGCCGATCATCGTGATCGGACTGATCTCGCAGGTCGCGACGGGCCTCGTCGCGGTGGCCAACAAGCTCTTCGACCTGAAGACGGACGCTTCCATCCAGGTGATCCTGATCGTGGTGCTCTTCGGGATCGGCACCGACTACATCTTGTTCTTCCTGTTCCGCTACCGCGAGCGGCTGCGAGCGGGAGCGGACAATCGCACCGCGGTGGCCCAGGCGGTCGAGCGCGCCGGTGAGGCGATCGCCTCCGCCGGTGGTGCCGTCATCGTCTCGTTCCTGGCACTGGTGCTGAGTTCCCTGGGCATCTTCCGGTCCATCGGGCCGGCGCTGGCTATCGCGGTGGCGGTGACCGTCTTGGCGGCACTGACCCTGGTCCCGGCTGTCGCGGCGTTGATCGGCGTGAGGGTGTTCTGGCCGTCCAAGGCCTGGCAGAAGGAACCGAGTCGGGCACGTTTCGCCTCCCTCGGCGCCGCGCTCGGACGGCGCCCGGCGGTCTTCGCGGCCACATCCGGGCTGCTGCTCGCCGTACTCGCCCTGTTCGCGTTCGGGTTCAACCCCAACTTCGACCTCGGCGACTCCGGCGCACCGAAGGACGCAGAGTCCTCGGTGGCGCTGAGGACCTTGCAGAAGGGGCTCCCGGCGGGCGCAACTGACCCGACCCCGATCCTGCTGACGTCCACCGACGGACAGCCCTTGGACAGAGCCGCGCTGCCCGCCTTCGCCAAGGAGATCGGCAAGGCCACGGGAGTCGCGCAGGTGTCCCCAGGCATCCCCAACCAAGACGGGACCACGGCGGTCTTCAACGTCATCCTCGACCAGGACCCCACCTCGGACGCTTCGCTCGCCAACGTCAAGGGGCCCATCCGCTCGGCTGCGCACGCCGCAGCCCCCGACGGGTCACAAGCGCTCGTGGGCGGCACCACCTCGGTGTTCGTGGACTTCCAGAAGGCGATGAACCGTGACTACGCCGTGGTTTTCCCGGTCGCGGCACTGGTGATCATGCTCATCCTCGCGCTGCTGCTGCGTAGCCTCGTCGCGCCGTGGTACCTGATGGCCTCCGTGGGGCTCGGCTTCGGCGCCACACTCGGCGCGGCGGTGCTGGTCTTCCAGCACGTGCAGGGGAAGCCCGGCCTGATCTTCCTCCTCCCCATCTACATCTACCTGTTCGTCGTGGCCCTCGGAACCGACTACAACATCTTGATGATCGCCCGGCTGCGCGAGGAGGCCAGAGCCGGGAGATCATCACGCGAGGCGGCGGCCGAAGCGGTCAAGCAAGCGGGGCCGACCGTCGCTGCGGCGGGCCTCATCCTGGCGGGCACGTTCGCCGCACTGATGCTCGGCGGAAACTCCCTTCTCGTCGCCCTGGGCTTCTCGATCTCCTTCGGCATCTTCGTCGCAGCATTCGTGATGGCGATGTTCTTCACGCCGGCCCTCACTGCGCTGATCGGCCATGCAGCCTGGTGGCCGGGGCACGGCGACCAACCAACGGACACCGATCCCCAGCCGCCGATGACGCAACACCTCACCAGGGTCTAGTTCGGCCGGCGAGCCCGGCCTCCCTGCTCGCCGGGTCGTCGTCGGCCCGGATCACGATGACGCCTGGTCCGTTGGATGGTCTCGCCCGTGACGTCGGGCGGCACGAGCGCCGGGCAGCCGCGCACCCCCGGTGGGATCTCCGGTGGCACCTCCGCGGCCCCCGGTGATCGCGAGGACCAAGCCATCCGAGGGTTCACCGGCAGCGACCCGTCGCCGACGCTGACACAGGTCAAGGCATGGGTGGCCGTCGGAGAGATCAGGTACTACGTCCTCAGCAGTGCCGGCGGAGGCGCACGCGGCCGTGACTCCAGCACGAGCTACGCCTCGGCCATCGCGTCCTGGGTGGCGCAGCACTACACCGCGAAGACCGTCGGCTCCGCAACCGTGTACGACCTGCAGGTCGGCTGAGCCGTGCCTGCCCAGGAGATTCGGCCGTACCCGACTCACAGGACGGACCCACCCTCCTGACAGACGGCCGCGGCACCGTGGTGTCACCAGCCGCCATCGGGGCGGCGACGAGAACGGAGGACCGATGAAGATGATTGAGGGACGAAGCCGCTTTGCGCGCTGGGCAGGCGGGGCGGCGCTGCTCGCGGCCGGCGCTGTCACCGGCGGTGTGCTCGCCGGGGCGATGAGCGCGAACGCGGCCACAAGCAGCCCCTCGACCGAGCAGCAGCAGTCGTCGCGGGCCACCTACCCCGCGCACGGGACGGCTGCGCACGAGGCCCTCGAGAAGCCCGTCACCGGGAGCAACGCCTCGAAGGCCCAGGCCGCCGCCGTCAAGGCCGTCGGCAGCGGCAAGGTCGGAGCGGTGACCACCGACGCGTCCGGGAACGGGTACGAGGTCACGGTCACCAAGGCCGACGGCTCCAAGGTCGAGGTCCACCTCGACCAGTCGTTCGGCGTGGACGACCACGGTCGTACTCGCGGCTGAACGCTGGGGTGGGGTCGGCCGAGGCAGACCCCACCCCGTCAGCAGGGACCGGCACGGAGTGAGGCTGACGAGGGTCCGCATCGATGAGTGGCTCGTGGCCGTCCACTTGTGACATGCACCAATCCTGCGGCGGCCCTGAAGCGAACTGCCAGTGACACGTGCACTGCCGAGGTCGATGCCTGGCAGATCTCGACGCATCCGAGCACCGGACGGCGGCGGGGCCGGCACGCCATACCGCCCCCGTCCGGAGTGGAGTCCGCATGCAGAAGATCGCCACTCTCCTTGCTTCAGTCGTTGCCGCCCTAGCCGCTGTCACCTCGGCTTCGGCCGCAGCACTGTCAGCGACTCCGTGGCAGCCCCACTCCCGATACACGCTCCTCCAGATGAACCTCTGTCTGTCCGGGGAGGCCAACTGCTACCACCGGACCAACCACCTCGCCACTGTGGAGGAGGCCGCTGGTCAGATAACCCAGCAGGATGCGCAGGCTGTGACGATGAACGAGGTCTGCAGTCGCGACGCAACGAACGTGGCTCGTCGCACCGGATACGACGTGCGATTCGCCGCGGTCCTGGTCTCACACAAGCGCCTTCGGTGCGTCAACCCGGGGCGCCGCGGCGTCTTCGGGATTGCGATCCTCACCAAGGACTCGGTTCGGGCGTCGCACGGAGAGGCGTTCAAGGCCCATGACGGGCACGAGGAACGCCGATGGCTCTGCGTGGACACCGCCACCTCGGTCACCGTGTGCACCGCCCACCTCGGGACTCGCGGATCCGCGCAAGGACGTCGCGCCAACGACGCCCAGTGCGTCGAGCTGGGCACGGTGCTGACTCGTTACGCGGAGGGCGGGACCGCCGTCTTCGGTGGCGACGTGAATCGCCACAAGCCCTGCGCACCCGCGACCATGTGGGCCAGAAGGGACTCCTCAGCCCTACAGCAGCCAGGGATCCAGCACATCTACGGCAGCCCGTCGCTCGACGTGGTCGCCACGCATGCGGCCGTCGCCTCGTACACCGACCATGACTACTTCAGCACGACGGGTCGGCTTCGGTAAGCGAGCCTGCCCGGCCCA
>JAWWPF010000060.1:0-3713 GCA_033850795.1 Nocardioidaceae bacterium
TCCGCAGCAGGGTCGCGTGAATGGCCCGCAGTGGCAGCTTGTAGGCGAGGGTGGTCCACCGGCCGAACACCGCGGGGTCGAGCGCTGCGGTCACCTTCCCCGGCGCGGGCTTCGGGAGTCCGTGCGCCGCGAGGGCCGACAGTCTCGCGGCCGCAGGGCTGGCGTATCCCGGGTCGACCGGCGCGGTCACGGGTCCGGTGCCGGGGCCTTGCTCACCGGTGGACGGCGTCGACACGCCGGCCACTGGGCCGGCCACGGCGCTGGACTGGGGCTCGGCGCCGGCCGCCCGGTGAGGCAGCATCTGGAGGACGGCCGTGAGCGCCAGCAGGGCGAACGCGAGGAAGGCTCGGGCCCAGGATGTCCTGGCGGTGGAGATGTGGCTCATTGCGCTGTCGCCCCCCGAGGAGTCGACGCTCACCCGGGGACGACCGCAACTGCCCCCGCCAGCTCGTCACTCGTAGGTTCCCAGTGAAGCACCGGTGGCGCCGGAGAGGAACAGATCTCGTTACGGTTCCGTGGGACGGTCTAGGCCGCCCCAGGCCCGTGCGAAGCGGCACGTCTGCAGGAACGCGCCTCAGTCGAGCTCGACGACCACCGGTGCGTGGTCGCTCGCTCCCTGTCCGCCCCGCTCGTCCCGGTCGATGAACGCGCCGGTCACCCGGGCCGCGAGGGCGGGGGAGCCGAGGATGAAGTCGATCCGCATGCCGCGGTTGCGTTCGAAGCGCTGACGGTAGTAGTCCCAGTAGGTGAAGACATCCGGACCGGGCTGGTAGGGACGTACGACGTCGGTGTACCCCGCCTCGACGACCGCATCGAACGCGGCCCGCTCCGGAGGGGTCACGTGGGTGCTCTTCGCGAACGCGGTGATGTCGAAGACGTCCTCGTCGCGCGGCGCGATGTTCCAGTCCCCGGCGAGCGCGACGGGCCGGCTCGGGTCCTCCGAGAGCCAGCCTGCGGCCGCGTCACGGAGGGCCTGGAGCCAGGCGAGCTTGTAGTCGAGGTGCGGGTCGCCGACCTTGCGACCGTTGGGGACGTAGACCGACCACACCCGCACCCCGTTGCAGGTCGCGCCCATCGCCCTCGCCTCGGTGGCCGGCGGGTCGCCATACGCCGGCATGGCCTCGAACCCGCGCTGCACGTCCTCGAGGCCGACCCGTGAGACGATCGCGACACCGTTCCACTGGTTGCTGCCGTAGCTGGCGACGTCGTACCCCAGGGCCTCCAGGCCCATCACCGGCCACTGGTCGTCACGGGCCTTGGTCTCCTGCAGGGCCAGTACGTCGATCTCCTGCCTCTTCACGAAGGCCTCGACGCGGTCGATCCGCGAACGGACGGAGTTGACGTTCCAGGTGGCGATGCGCACCCGGCCAGCCTATGCGGCGCGCAGGGACGCCTGAGCCCCGCTCACGTCCCGCCCAGCCGCACCTCCCGCGCGGCGATCCAGACCTCGAAGCGGCCGCGCGAGGACTCGAGATACGCGTAGACCTGGTCCTCGAGACTCGCGACCTCGGCGCGCAGCGCGAACATCCGGTAGTCGGCGCGGCGCTCGGGGTCGCACTGATGGGCGTCCGACTGCGAGCGGTCGACCGTCGCGCCGCACTCGGGGCAGGGCATGAAGCGTGATGCGAACATTGGGCTGATACCTCCCGATGCGCCTTCCGTTCCCCTCTCGGCCGACCGCAAACGGGCATCGGCGAAGGCTGTTCCGGGCCTTCAGGGGCTGTTCGGGCCGGGTGACCGGTCCTAGGCTGAGGACCGGGCGGGTGCCAGAGCGGAGGCTCACATGGCAGACAACGAAGATTTCATCCGCAGCCTGTACGACGCCTGGAACAGGCGCGACCTGGACACCCAGGCCGACGCCACGGCGGCGGACGGCACCATCACGATCGTCGGCACCGGCGACGTCTTCGAGGGTCCCGAGGGGGCCCGCCGGTACGGCGAGTCCTGGGCCGCCGGCTTCCCGGACGGTCAGATCACGGTTGACAACGTCGTCTCCGACGGCGACCGCGTCGTCGTGGAGTTCACCGGCCGAGGGACGCACACCGGCACGCTCGAGACGTCGATGGGCCCGATCGCACCCACGGGCCGCTCGGTGACGATCAAGCTGTGCGACGTGCTCGAGCTGGTCGACGGCAAGATCAAGACCCAGCGCAGCTACTTCGACACTGGTTCGATGATGGCTCAGCTGGGTCTGCTCGGCGAGCAGACGACCACCACGTCCGAGTAGGACCCGACACAACCCGGCACCTGCCCACCTCGCTGCCGCTCCACCGTTCCCGGTCGGCGATCCGTCCCGCCGGCCGGCGATTCGGTCCGTCGGCCACGCCGCCGTAGACTCGCCGCCCGTGGCACTCACCATCGGAATCGTCGGTCTCCCCAACGCAGGCAAGTCGACACTCTTCAACGCCCTGACCAAGAACGACGTGCTCGCCGCGAACTACCCCTTCGCCACGATCGAGCCGAACGTGGGTGTCGTCGGCGTCCCGGAACCGCGCCTGGCGAGGCTGGCCGAGCTCTTCGACTCCGCGAGGGTGGTCCCCGCGACGGTCGAGTTCGTGGACATCGCGGGGATCGTGCGGGGGGCGTCCGAGGGGGAGGGGCTCGGCAACAAGTTTCTGTCCCACATCCGGGAGTCCGCGGCGATCTGCCAGGTGACGCGGGTGTTCCGCGACGAGGACGTGACGCACGTCGAGGGTGAGGTCAACCCCGCCAACGACATCACCACCATCCAGACCGAGATGATCCTCGCGGACCTCCAGACCGTGGACAAGGCGCTGCCCCGCCTCGAGAAGGAGGCGCGCATCAAGAAGGAGAGCGCAGCCGCCCTGGCCGCCGTACGCGAGGCGAAGGAGGCGCTGGAGGCGGGGACGCCGATCATCGCCACCGACCTCGACCGTGGGCTGCTGCGCGAGCTCATGCTCCTGACCTCGAAGCCCTACATCTACGTCTTCAACTGCGACAGCGACGAGCTCGCCGACGACGAGCTCAAGAAGCGGATGAGCGAGCTCGTCGCGCCGTCCGAGGCGATCTTCCTCGACGCCAAGTTCGAGTCCGAGCTCGTCGAGCTCGGCGACGACGACGAGGCGCGGGCGATGCTCGAGGAGATGGGCATCGACGAGCCGGGGCTCGACGTACTCGCGCGGGTCGGCTTCCAGACGCTCGGTCTGCAGACCTACCTGACCGCGGGCCCCAAGGAGTCCCGGGCGTGGACCATCCCCAAGGGAGCAACGGCTCCCGAGGCTGCCGGGGTCATCCACACCGACTTCCAGCGCGGCTTCATCAAGGCCGAGATCGTCTCTTTCGACGACCTCGTCGCCGCGGGCTCCATGGCTGCCGCGAAGGCCGCCGGGAAGGTCCGGATCGAGGGCAAGGACTACGTGATGCAGGACGGCGACGTGGTGGAGTTCCGCTTCAACGTCTGAATCGGCGCGTTTGCGCAGGTCAGAGGGGGTGTTACCCCTTGCAGTCCGCACAGAGTCCGCAAGAATTTCAGCAGCATGGGCTTGATCGGGCTGTTCCAGGGGCCAAGTCTCCGGCCTCGGCGCCACCAATTGAAACGTCTGTGACGTGACCCTTTGGCGGCGGGATGACGCACGCAGGAGCGCACACATGACTCCTTGTCAAGTACATGGATGCGGTCGCGGTGGGCGCACTGCCGTACGCAACTCACGCAGTTGTGCCAACGGTCCTGGTGTCACCGCCTCTTGACACAC
>JAWWPF010000103.1:0-7088 GCA_033850795.1 Nocardioidaceae bacterium
AGCTCGCGGCGCGGTTCCACGGTGCTCTCGGTGTGGCTGTCCGCCCACGCCTCCGCAGCGAGCTCAGCGACAGCATCAGCGAGACGTGGGAACGCGCCGACTCGACGGGGTTGAGACGTGCGAACGAGCCGACTCGACGGGGTTGAGACGTGCGAACGCGCCGACTCGACGGGGTTGAGACGTGCGGACGGGCCGGGTCGGCTACGTGGGGTCGTTGAGGAGGAAGGCCCGCAGGTGCTCCGCGACCAGCTCGGGGGCGGTGTCCACAGCGTCATGGCCTTGGCCGGGGAGCACGCTCACCCGAGCGGCGGGCAGCGCGTCGGCGATGGCGGTTGTCACGGTCGACGCCCAGAGAGGGCTGGCCGTCCCACGCAGCAGCAGCACGGGAGGTATGACGGACCGGGCGAGCTCCGGCACGTCCACGCGCCGCAGCGCCTCGGCCTCCCGCACCAGGGTCCGCCCCAGGATCGGCAGCGGGTCCGGACCAGCGTGCGTGTCGCGGAGCGCCTCGACCTCCTCGCGGGAGTACCCGATGACCTCGACGAGGAAGCTGAACATCGCGCGACCGAGCTGCCCTTGCGACACCATCGCCCGGACCCGGTCGAGCCAGTCGGGGGTCACCGTCGCGGGGCCCGGCGGCTCGTACAGCGCCAGCCGGGAGACCGGCGCCCCCTGGGCCGCCGCCCCCAGCGCGCACACTGCGCCGTAGCTGTGCCCGAACACCGCGACCGACGCCCCGTGCTCGGTCGCCAATCGGTCCACGACGGCCCGCACGTCGTCGTACTCGGCTTCGAGCCGGTAGTCCCCGCCGTCCTCGCTGGACCCCCGTCCGCGCCGGTCGATGGCCGTCACCGTGAAGGTCTCGGTCAGCACCGGCCAGAGCGGCGCCCACCGGTCGGCGGTGCACATCCCTCCGTGCACGAGGAGCAGCGGCGGCCCCGAGCCGGCGGTCACAGCGCCGATCCCTGTCCCGTCGCGGCTGGTCACGGAGAAGGCCCGCTCGCCCGTCGTACCGGACCCCGGGAGTCTCAACCCTCCACGCCCGTGGCGGCATGCGGAGCTCCGACGGGCTTGCTCTCGGGTGAGCCGCGCTGCCGGAGGTACACGCTGAACACCGCCATGGACCCCACGGCGAGGAACTCCGACTGCCAGTTCTGCAGGGTACGGTTCCAGAACTCAGGGGTCACCACGTACGAGAGCCAGGACACCGGGTCCTCGCGCTGGGTGAGCTGCTGCTGGTTGTACGACGCGACGCCGGCGAGCGACTGCGCAAGCCAGGACGCGAAGAAGATCGCTCCCATCACGAGGCCCAGCGAGCTCGAGAACACGGCCGTGCGGAAGCCGCCGGACCAGGCCGACCGCGGGGCGTCGGCCGGCGCGTAGGCGCCGACCTGCTGGTCCTTGTCGGACTCGGTGCCGGTCTCCTCCGGCTTCTTCGACTCCACCGACCCACGCTGCACGAGCCACACGGTCGCAAGGATGTAGAGCAGGAACTGCAGGTACTCGCTCTGCCAGTTCTCGGCGACGTCAACGGCGAAGTCCGAGGAGGTGAGGTACTGCGCGTAGCTCACCGTGGCCATGCTGTCGGCGAGCTGCTGCTGGTTGAACTCCGCCATCCCGGTGAGCGACTGACCGACGAGCGCGGCGAGGAAGATGAGCCCGAAGAAGAGGCTCAGGCTGTTGTCGCGCACGAAGCTCCGCATAGCGGCTCAGCGCCCCAGCACGCCGATGGCGGCGAAGTACACGAGGCCGACCCCGATCACGGTCAGGTAGATGGTGAACATGGCCTTCATCAGCCGGCCTCCACTTCGCAGTCGTAGGGTCGCCCTGGCTTCGGGGAGCAGCCCACGGCCACGACCTTCCAGCCGCCGGGGAACTTGGCGACGAACGCGGTGTCGCCCCCGAGGTGGACCTGCGCCTGGTCCCCGGAGACGGTCGTCCTGCTGACGTTCCCGGCTCGGGGGAGGTGCTCGCGGAGGAGGCCTCGCGAGCAGCTCACCCCGCTCGCTCGCTCCACCTCCTGGCGCGCAGCAGGAGCCAGCAGCGAGCACGCCGTCGCGCCGTCGCGGCGGTCGTAGGCGTCGTAGAAGTGCGTCACGACGGAGTCCACGTCGGGGCGGCCCGCCGCGGCGCAGCCGGCCAGGACCGGGGTGCAGGCAAGCACCAATGCGGCGAGGGGAGCTCGCATGCGTACGTCGTACCCGCTGGTGAGCCGTGCCATGCCCGGCGACGCCCGGCGATGCCCGGCGACGCCCGGCGATGCCCGTGCCATGCCCCGGTGGGTATGGCGTCATGGCAGCCGCGCCGACAAGAGGCAGGAAGGTGACTCTCCCTGACCGGCCCACGGCCGACCGGCCCGCGAACTGCAGGACTACTTCGCCCTGGCGGTGCGGCAGGCGGCGCGGCGCTGCGACGCGCTGGCCGTCTTCGGCGCGGGGTACCTCGCCGACGCCACCCACCTGCGCCGACGGGACCGGCGCGCTCACGTGAGCGTCGCCGTCGACACCGGCGTGGAGCCCCGGGCGGTCCTGGCACCTGCCCTGCCGGTCGAGGAGCTTGTGGAACGCAACCTGCGGCGGCCGCCGGACGAGAGGGTTCCCGTCGACGCGCTGCTCCGGCGGGTGCACCGGCGGTCGTTGCTGTCCGCCGAGGTGCTGCTCGGAGAGGGTTTCGAGTCGGTGGTCCAGCTCGGCGGACGCCCGGGGGTCGATCTCGCCGGGGTGGATCCGCCGGGCTCCGGTCGCCTACTTCGGCGCCTACGCCGCACAGGCGCTGGACGAGCACCCGGCCTGGAAGGACCGTCTCGCCCGCGGCCGGGCCGGTGACCTCCGCGCCTTCGAGCACGACCGCCCCGACCGAGGACGCCGGGCGCACGTTGCGGATCTCCGGCCAGCCGGCGTGTGACCGGAGCCGTTGGGACGTGCACCCGGGCCACCGGCCACCCGGCGCAGGAGCCCGCGCATGAGCAGGCGCCGCCCCGGGTAGTCCTCGGCGTGACGCAGCACAGGTCCCCGGCGACGCAGGTGCGGCGGGCCGTGGTCACGGGTGGGGCCGGGTTCGTCGGCTCATGGCTGTGCGAGCGGCTCCTCGACGCGGACGTCGCGGTCGTCTGCGTCGACAACCTGGTGACCGGGAGCCGCGACAACGTCGCAGGGCTCGCCGCCCGGCCCGGGTTCACCCTGCTAGAGCAGGACGTCTCCGCCGGCCTGGAGGTGGACGGCCCGGTGGACTGGGTGCTGCACCTCGCCTGTCCGGCCTCGCCGCTCGACTACCTCCGACTGCCCATCGAGACCATGCTCGTCGGCAGCGAAGGGACCCGGCACGCCCTCGAGCTCGCCGAGCGCGAGCGCGCCCGTTTCGTGCTGGCCTCGACCTCCGAGGTGTACGGCGACCCGGCCGAGCACCCGCAGACGGAGTCCTACTGGGGCAACGTGAACCCGGTCGGGCCGCGCAGCGTGTACGACGAGTCGAAGCGGTTCGCGGAGGCGCTGACCATGGCCTTCCGCCACGAGCGCGGTGTCGACACCGGGATCGTCCGGATCTTCAACACCTACGGGCCACGGATGCGGGTCGACGACGGCCGGGCCGTCCCGGCGTTCATGTCGCAGGCGCTGGCCGGCCACCCTCTGACGGTCGCCGGGGACGGCAGCCAGACCAGGTCCCTGTGCTACGTGGAGGACACCGTCAGCGGCATCGTCGCGATGGCCGCCGGTGACCACCCGGGCCCGGTCAACATCGGCAGCCAGGACGAGATGACCATGCTGCACCTCGCCGAGCGGGTCCGTGAGCTGGCCCGCTCGGGCTCGACCATCGAGTTCGTGGACCTTCCGGTGGACGACCCGCGCGTGCGCCGCCCGGACACGACGCTCGCGGCCACCGTGCTCGGCTGGGCGCCGCAGGTCTCCGTCGAGGAGGGGCTCAAGCGGACCCTGGAGTGGTTCGCCGGACAGGTCCCGGCGCGCTGAGGTCGCCCTCCAGCAGCTCCAAGGCGCGGTCCACCACGTCCGCGACCTCCACCCGGAGCAGCGCCGGGTCGACCGCGTCGCCCCACGGGTCGCCGGGCGCCTCGTCCCGACCGCGCCAGATCACCACGTGCGGGCCGTCGGGGGGCGGACCCCAGCGCGAGGGGGACACGGGACCGAACAGCACCACCGACGGCGTGCGGAACGCCGACGCGAGGTGCGCGACCCCGGTGTCCCCGCAGATGACGAGCCGTGCGGCCGCGACCTGCGCGGCCAGCCGGTCGAGGCCGGTGCGTCCTGCCAGGACTGCGCGCTGGGGCAGGCCCGCCAGCTCGGCGACCTGATCAGCCAGCGTTGTCTCGTCGGGGCCACCGGTCAGCACCACGTCGTACCCCGCCTGCACGACCGCGCGGGCCACCCTGGCGAACCGCTCGGCGGGCCACCTCCGCGACGGGTAGGCGGCGCCAGGGTGGATCACCACGGCACCCGGCGCCGGTGCCGGGACCACAGGGCGGCGCAGGACGAGGTCCACCGGATCGGTCGGGATGCCGAGGGTCTCCTCCAGGAGCCGGCACCACCGCCGGGTCTCGTGCTCCTCCTCTACCCACGCCGGGCCGGCGTGCGGGACCTCCTCGGACCCGAAGGCGACCAGCGCGCCGGGGCCGAGGCTCCGCAGCAGGCGGTGGCTCTGCGGCCCCCGCCCGTGCAGGTTGACCGCAAGGTCCGGTGCCGGCCCGGACCAGGGCACGGGAGCGAACCCCGACACGTCGGCGAGCCGGTCGCAGGCCCCGGCCAGGTCCGCCAGCGGGGCGAGCGTGGCCGGCGCGGCGAGGACGAGCTCGTGGTCGGGACGTGCCCGGCGCAGCGCGCGCAGTGCCGGCACGCTGGTGAGGAAGTCCCCGAGCCCCAGCGCTCGCAGCGCCAGGATCCGCGGCCTCCCGGTCAGGGCCACGACCCTTCGACGGCCGGGGTCACCACGAGCTCCCGGACCTCGCAGCCCGAGGGCTGTTGCAGCGCGAACAGCACGGCCTGCGCCACGTCCTGCGGCTGGTTGAGCTTCGCGTCGGGCGGCGGCATGTACTGCTCGTCCCGGCCGTCGAAGAAGGCGGTGTGCATGCCGCCCGGCACCAGCATCGTGACGCCCATCCGACCCTGCGTCTCGGCGGCCAGCGCGCGGGTGAACCCGACGACCCCGAACTTGGAGGCGCAGTACGCCGTCGCGTCGCTCAGCGCCCGGAAGCCGAGAGTGGAGGCCACCGTGACGACCCGGCCCTGGCGGGCCAGCAGGTCCGGCATCGCGGCGCGGACCACCGCCACCGTGCCGAGGAGGTTCACCATCACCACCCGCTCCCAGTCCTCGCCGGGCACGTCGTCGAGCCGGCCGCAGGCGTCGGTGCCGGCGCAGGTCACCACAGCGTCGAGGCCGCCGGTCCGCTCGGAGACGGCCCGGACGGTGGCCTCGGCGGCTCTGGTGTCGGACAGGTCGACGGTCATCTGCTCGACGTCGGGATCGCAGGGGGTGCGGTCGAGGACGAACGGACGTCCGCCGGCGTCGGCGACGGCGCGGACGACCGCGGCGCCGAGTCCGGAGGCGCCTCCGGTCACGAGGACGGTTCCTAGGGTCATCGGAGAAGCTCCCTCTCGGTGCTGGACGGGTTGCCGGACGGGTTGCCGGACGGGTTGCCGGACGGGGTGGGGGACGCGTTGCTGGAGGGACCGCGGGACTCGGCCGTGGCCACGTCGCCGGCCGGCCGATCCGGCTCCGCGCGGCGGGCCGCGGTGTCCAGGAGTCGGGTGGTGGAGCGGCCCTGGAGGTACGGGAGCACGACGGCCTGCCCGCCCCACTCCTGCAGGACGGCCGCCTCGGGGAAGGTGGCGCCGGCGTAGTCGCCGCCCTTGGCCCACACGTGTGGACGGAGCCGCCGCAGGACCTCGGTCGGGGTGTCCTCGTCGAAGACCACGACGGCGTCCACGCACTCGAGGGCTTCGAGGACCCTGGCTCGGTCGGCTGCCGGGACCAACGGCCGGGACGGACCCTTGAGTCGGCGTACCGAGTCGTCGCTGTTCAGGCAGACCACCAGGCAGTCCCCGAGCCGGCGGGCCGCTCTCAGGGTCGCCACGTGCCCGGCATGCAGCAGGTCGAAGCAGCCGCCGGTGGCCACCACGGTTCCGCCGCGCCGCGACACCGCCGCGACGACCTCGTGGACGGGCTGGTCGACGGACTGGCGGGCGGGCCGGTCCCGCGCCGGGCCCGGGCGGGCCGACGCCGCCGGAGAGGAGGCGGTCAGCGAGGCGGGCCCACCGGCGGCGACGTAGCCGGCCGCGTCCTGGACCGCCTCGTGCACGGCCTCGACGGTGACCCGGCCGGCACCGAGAGCGAGCGCGGCACTGACCGCGAAACGGTCCCCGGCGCCGCACGGGTCGACGCAGTGCACCTCGGGCGCGGGCGTCACGACCGGTGCCCCGTCGCCGTACGACAACAGCGCTCCGCCGGAACCGAGGGTGACCGCGACAGCCTGGGCACCCCACCGCTCGACCAGTCCCACGGCGTGGGCGCCGACCTCGGCGAGCATCGTCCGCGCCCCTGAGGTGGCGACGTCGAGCCGCTCCGCGAACAGGGCCGCCTCCGACCGGTTGGGGGTCACCAGCCGTACGCCGGGCACCGGTGCGGCGCCCTTCGGATGCGGGTCCCAGACGACCGGCACCCGTCGCGGCAGCCCGGTCAGGAGGTCCCGCAGCGCCGCCAGGGCGGTGACGCCCCGGCCGTAGTCGGCGACCAGGACGGCGCCTGCGCCGTGGAGCACGTCGGCCAGACCGTCCGGGACGCCGTGGACCGTGCCGGGACGGGTCCCGCTGTCGAGGCGCAGCAGCGACTGCCCGCCCGCGCGCACCCGCTGCTTGACCGGTGTGGGGCCGTCATAGGGGAGCCGGCGTACCTCGACGCCGGGCAGCAGCCGTTCCACCCGGTCGCCGGCGTCGTCGTCGCCCAGTGCGGTGACCAGCACCACCTCGTGCCCGTCGCCGGCGGCCATCGCCGCAGCCAGCGCCGCGCCTCCCGGCCGCGGACGCTCGACGAGCCCGTCGAGGACCGGGACGGGGGAGTCGGGCGCCAGCCGCTCGGCGACG
>JAWWPF010000114.1:0-15937 GCA_033850795.1 Nocardioidaceae bacterium
CGAAGGCGAGGTCCTCCGCCGCGTCGCCGGCGACGGTCGCCGACTCGACCCGCTGGGCGCGGCCGTCGGGCATCGAGCGGTAGACGATGACCGAGGAGTCGGCTCCGCTCACCCGGACGTCGAGGCGCACGCTGTCGACCACGGTCCACCGCCGCCAGTAGCTGGCCGCGAACCCGTTGAAGTAGGTGCCGAAGGAGATCCGCTCCTGCTCGTCGACGCGGTAGCTGTGCCGGCCGAGGATGCCGTGGGCGTCGGGCAGCACGGTGGAGTTCGGCTCGGTCGGCGGGACCTTCTTGCGCTGCGCGACCGTGAGCGCGCTCTTGTCCACGTCGAGCTGGGGCCGGTCGGCGTCGATGTAGAGCGGCAGCACGTCGGTGTCGCGGTCCAGCGGCAGCACCACCCGCTGCAGGACCCTACTCACGGTCGGCACGGTGCTCTCGCTCATTCGTCGACCCCTCCGCTCGCCCAGGCGGCGGCACCGTCGAAGTAGGGCCTCACCTTGTTGTCGAACATGGACAGTGCCGACCCGATCGCCATGTGCATGTCGAGGTACTTGTACGTGCCGAGGCGGCCGCCGAAGAGCACCATCGGCTCCTTGCGTGCGAGGTCCCGGTACTTGAGCAGCTTGGCCCGGTCCTCCGCCGTGTTGACCGGGTAGTACGGCTCGTCGTCGTCCTCGGCGAAGCGCGAGTACTCGTGGACGATCACGGTCCGCCCGGGCGGGTAGCTCCGCTCGGGGTGGAAGTGCTTGAACTCGTGGATCCTGGTCCACGGCACGTCCTCGTCGGCGTAGTTCATCACCGGGGTGCCCTGGAAGTCGTCGGTGTCCTTGACCTCGGCCTCGAGGTCCACGGTGCGCCAGGACAGCCGGCCCTCGCTGTTCCGGAAGTACTCGTCGACGGGCCCGGTGTAGACGATCGGGACCTTGCCCTTGTACTCCTCGGCCACGTCGAAGAAGTCGGTGTTCAGCCGCACCTCGATGTTCGGGTGGTCGGCCATCCTGGTGAGCCAGGCGGTGTACCCGTCCACGGGGAGGCCCTCGTGGGTGTCGTTGAACCACCGGTTGGTGAAGTTGTAGCGCACCGGGAGCCGGCTGATGATGTCCGGGCTCAGCTCCTTCGGGTCGGTCTGCCACTGCTTGGCGGTGTAGCCCTTGACGAACGCCTCGTAGAGCGGGCGCCCGATCAGGGAGATGGCCTTCTCCTCGAGGTTCTGCGCCTCGGCGGTGTCGATCTCGCTGGCCTGCTCCGCGACCAGGGCACGGGCCTCGTCGGGGGTGTGCGAGCGGCCGAAGAACTGGTTGATCAGGCCGAGGTTCATCGGGAAGGAGTAGACCTGCCCCTGGTAGTTGGTGAACACCCGGTGCTGGTAGTCGGTGAACGAGGTGAAGCGGTTCGCGTACTCCCACACCCGCTCGTTCGAGGTGTGGAACAGGTGTGCGCCGTAGACGTGCACCTCGATGCCGGTCTCGGGGTCCGCCTCGCTGTAGGCGTTGCCCCCGATGTGTCGGCGGCGCTCGAGCACGAGCACCTTGAGGCCCAGCTCGTTCGCGCACCGTTCGGCGATGGTCAGTCCGAAGAACCCGGATCCGACGACGACGAGGTCACAGTTCACACACAGCTCCTGAGGGGGGAAACAAGGGGTCAGTCTATCGGCCGGGGACGAGTCATCCGGCACCGCGGTTCGCGATGAGCGCCCGGTACGCCGCCTTGCGCAGCGGCTCGGGAACGAGGCGGTAGCCGCCGCGCACGGCCACGTTCCGGACGAACTCCGTGCGCGAGGTGATCCCGAGCTCCAGGAACCGCCGCTGCACGGCGATCTCGGAGCGGAGCAGCCGCCGGCCTCCCCGCCGGGCGTACGCGCCCGCCCCGACGCGGTACCGGACCAGCGGCTCCGCCAGGTTCGCAGGGCGCGCGCCGGCGTCGACCATCCGGGCGAAGAGCAGGTAGTCCTCCATCAGCGCCATGTCCGTGTAGCCCCCGGCCGACTGCACGGCGCTGCGCCGGTAGACCACGGTCGGGTGGTTGAAGGGGTCGCGGAACCGGATCACCCGCCGGATCTCGTCGGGGTCCGTGGGAGGGGTACGACGCCCGACCACCTCGTCGGCGGAGGATCCGAACTCGAGCAGCCCGGTGCCGACGATGTCGGCTCCCGCCTCCACCAGCGGCAGCTGTCGGGCGAAGCGGGTCGGCAGGCTGATGTCGTCGGCGTCCATCCGCGCGACGATCTCGTGCTCGCAGGCGGCGAGGCCGCGGTCCAGCGCCGGCCCGAGCCCCACGTTCTCCTCGATGACCACGTGCTCGACCCGCACCGGGCTGCCGGCCACCAGCTCCTTGATCACCGCCGCCAGCTCGGGAGGCACCGGCCCGTCCTGCACGAGCACCACCTGGTCGGGGCGCCTGGTCTGCTCCTGCACCGAGGACGTGAACGCCTCCCGCAGGAACCCCGGGTCGTCACCGCCCCACACGGAGAGCAGCAGGGAGAACGGCTGCGGCCCCGCGGTGTGTCGGCCCTCGCTCGGTGACCACCCCGCCGCGGTCAGGACGGTGCCGTTCGGCCTCGGTCGGCTGGTCAGCCCGGCCACCGATCCCCGCCGCAGCGCCCGGGCGAGGGTACGGCGGTCGCCGGAGCGTGCGAACGTGCGCGCCCAGCGTCGTACCGTCGAACCGCCGTAGGCCACCTTCTCCGCCGGACGCAGCCCCCGGCTGCGGGTGAACAGCCACAGCTTGTTGCGGACCTCGAAGAAGAAGCGGTCGCCCGGGTCGGCGTCGGTGGATCCGAAGGTCGCGGTCTTGTGCACCACCACGCTCGCGGGGACGTAGAGCCCGACGCGGCCGCGCAGCAGCCGGGTGGAGTACTCGAAGTCGTCGTTCCACAAGAAGTAGTCGGCGACCGGGAGGCCTCGCTCGCGGACCACGGCGACGTCGCACATCATCGACACGAACGACGCCGACCGGACCGGCACGCAGCCGACCGAGGCGGCGGCCGTCCGCTCCCGCGAGGAGGACGCGGGCCGTGCGCGGGGGGTGTTCATCGGGTGGTCGCGCCCGTCGGTCCACAGCACCCGGCTGGCGAGCACCGCGGGACGACCGCTCCCGTGCGCGGGGTAGCCCTCCCAGGCCTCGACCAGGCGCTCGACGGCGGTGGGCGTCGGCACCGTGTCGTCGTCCAACAGCCAGACCAGGTCGGGCTCGAGAGTCAGCGCCCGCTCGATGCCGGCCGCGAAGCCGCCCGCGCCACCGGTGTTCGCGCTCAGGTGAACCACCTCGAGGTCCGCGTAGTCGCTGCGCAGCAGCTCAGTGGTCCCGTCGGCCGACGCGTTGTCGACCACTACCACCTGGCGAGGGGCCAGGGTCTGCCCGCGGACCGCGGCCAGCGACTCCATCAGCAGGTCGCGGCGGTTCCAGGTGACGACGACGGCGACGACCGACACCTTGGACAGGACGGACACCGGACCCGCACTCACGAGGCGAACCCTATCCAGGCGGGGCGGGCCGGCCGTCCGGTCAGCAGGAGCTCGACAGGTCGCTGGACTCGTTGGCGGCGTACCCGTCGTGCAGGTTGCCGATCGACCCACCGACCGTCTGGTGCGTGCTGCGCGAGTAGCCCTTCCGCTGCGTGGGCGCGGGGGCCGGACGCGCGGCGGCCCTCCCCTCCGCCCGGTCCACCGCGGAGCGGACCATCGCCTGGATCTTCGCGACGTCCGGGTGCGAGGTGCTGACGGCCGGCGGCACGAACGACACCGTGCGGACCGGTTGGGACCGCGCCTTCATCGCGAGCTCGGCGAACCGGCCCAGCTCGGAGGCGGGCAGGTCGGTGGTGACCAGCTTCTCGCTGGCCTTCGCGATGCTCTCGAACTTCGTCACCACGGTGGCCGGGGAGAGCTGCTGCAGCATGGCGTTCATCACGCACTTCTGCCGCGCCATCCGCGAGTAGTCGTCCGCGCTCTCGCGGGACCGTGCGAACCACAGCGTCTGGTACCCGTTGAGGCGGTGCACACCCGGCTCGATGTGGCCGGTGACCGGCCCGCCGACACCGCCGATGGGGATGCGGTCCCGGACGTTCAGGGTCAGCCCGCCAACGGCCTGGACCATGTTGCGGAACCCCTGCAGGTTCACCATCGCGTAGTAGTTGATCTTCAGCCCGGTGATGCCCTCGACGCCCTCCATGGTGGCCTCGACCCCCGGGTTGGCGTACCCCTTGAAGAGGCTCTTGTGGTCCCCGGCCCAGGTGGCGAGGCTGTTCAGCTCGCAGGTCGAGCAGTCGTACGTCGAGGGGAACTGCCCGGCCATGACCGAGCCCTTGGCGAACGGGAAGTCCATCATGTTGCGGGGCAGCCCGAAGAGGATCGTCTTCCCCGTGTCCGCGTCGATGCTCGCCACCGTGAGGCTGTCCGGCCGCAGACCCCACCGGTCCGCGCCGGAGTCACCGCCGAGCAGCAGGACGTTGTAGCGCCCGTCGTGTGCGGCGGTGACCGTGCCGTCGCCGAACATGGCCGTGATGAAGCCCTTCTGCACCGCCACCATGTGCGAGGCGAACAGCAGCGACCCGGCGACAGCGAAGCACAGCGTGCCGTTCAGGCCCACCATGGCCAACCGGTGCTTCTGCTGCAGCTCCAGCGGCCGGCCGAGCCGCCAGGCGTCGAGGAACAGCAGCGCCCAGCCCACCGCGAGCGCGCACAGCAGGAGCCTGATGAACCCGAGGACGACGGTGTTGCTGGCCATCCAGTAGACGAAGCCGTGCCACATCAGGCCCACGACGACCACCACTGCCAAGCCGCCGACGACGCTCAGGGCCACCCGCAGGGCGAGACGCCCGACGTCACGGCGGCCCGCGGCCAGCTGCGCCGAGCCGGGGACGAGCAGGGTCATCACCAGCAGGGTGATGGCGCGTCGGAACCGGACCCGGGAGGCGGCCACTGCCCGGCTGCCGGGCTGCATGGGCACGGAGGGCATGTGGCGGCCTTTCGAGTGCTGACATCGACGCCCAAGTATCACCAGTCACACAGGCCACAGCGCGAAGGGCGCGCCGAGGCCGGCGCTCGGGGTGCACCGCACGTGCCCGGCCGCACGGTAGCGTCGGCGTCATGGCAGACCGCCCCCGCAGGGACCCGCAGGGCCGGGACGAGCCGGAGTTCGACTGGCTCTACGGCAGCGGCACCCAGGACGGCGACCCCGGCGGGCCTGGCGACTTCCGGGACCCCGAGCCCACGCAGATGCTGCCCACGATGAGCCGGCCGTCTCCCGGCGGCTCGTCGACGCAACCCAGCAGCTCACCCGGGCCGCGCACCCAGCCGCCGTCCCGCACCCCGCCGCCGACCCGGGCGAGGCCGGGTCCTCCCCCCGGGCGGGGCGGCCGCCGTCCGCGGCTGCGCTGGCTGGTCTACCTGCTCATCGTCTGGGCCGTGTTCCTGGTCGCCGTACCCGTGCTGGCCTGGCAGAAGGTCGAGCGCGTCGACGCGACGCCGTCCGGCAGCCGTCCGGCAGCGCAGCCCGGCACGACGTACCTCCTGGTCGGCAGCGACAGCCGAGCCGGCCTGACCCGCAAGCAGAAGCGGCAGCTGGGCACGGGCAATGCGGCGGGACGCCGCACCGACACGATCATGCTGCTGCACACCGGGGCCGGGCCGAACCTCCTCATGTCGATCCCCCGCGACTCGCTGGTGCCGATCCCCGGTCACGGCACCACGAAGATCAACGCCGCCTTCGCGTTCGGCGGCCCCAAGCTGCTGGTGAAGACCATCGAGAACAACACCGGGATCCGTGTCGACGACTACGTCGAGATCGGGTTCGCGGGCTTCGTCGACGTCGTCGACGCCGTCGGGGGCGTCCAGATCTGCCCCACCCAGGCGATGAAGGACCCGCGCGCCAACCTGGACATCAAGAAGGGCTGCCAGGACGCGGACGGCAAGACGGCCCTCGGCTACGCGCGGTCCCGGCACACCCTGGGGCTCGGGGACATCGCCCGCGCCCAGCACCAGCGCGAGGTGGTCAGCGCGGTCGGCAAGAAGGCGGCCTCCCCGTGGACCGTGCTGAACCCGCTGCGCTACTACCGGCTGGCGATGGCGGGCTCCCGGTCGGTCCGCGTGGGCCAGGACACCGGGCTGCTGGCCACGATGCGGTTCGCCCACGCGATGACCCGGGTGAACGGCAAGAACGGCCTCACCTGCGGTGTGCCGATCTCCGACCTGGCCGTGCACTGGGACCCCGTCCGGTCCAAGCGGCTCTTCCGGCTGATCGCCGAGGACCGGAGCGCGGACGTCACCAAGCGGCTGTGCCGCGCCAGCGGGCTGACCAGCGGCTGAGCCGCAGCCGCCGACTCAGGCCCACGACTCCTCGGTGCGGCGCGCCAGGTCGGCCACCACGGCAGCGAGGTCACCCGTTGCCTCGAAGACGCTGCGCTGCCGTGTGGCGCCGGTCCCCCGCGCCGCCAGCCGCTCGAACGACCCGGTGACCCGCGGCAGGTCGCCGGTCTCCTCCAGGGCCGGCCGGACGTGCGCCACCAGGGCGTCGAACGCCTCGCGTGCCGGGACGAGCCGTGCCTCGACGGGGTGCACGAGGCTCCCCGCCAGCCCGAAGCGGGCCGCCCGCCAGCCGGCCACCCGAAGCAGGTCGGCGCGCCAGTCCGGGAGGTCGGAGTCGGCCGCCGCGGTGGTGACCAGGGCGCGGGCCAGCAGCGCCACGAGCACGACGTCCTCGACCTCGGTGGTCACGTCGGCGACGCGGATCTCGACCGTCGGGTACTTCTGCGACAGCCGGACGTCGAAGTACAGCATCCCCGGGTCGAGCGCCCCGCCCCAGTCGATCATCGCCTCAGCAGCCGCCCGGTAGGTCGCCGCGTCCCCGAAGGGCTGCGCGGCGCCGGCGGTGGGCCAGTGGCCCCAGACCTGGGAGCGCCAACTGGCGTGGCCCGTGTCGCGCCCCTGCCAGTACGGCGAGTTGGCGCTCAGCGCGACGAGCACGGGGAGCCACGGCCGGACCCGGTCCACCACGTGCACCGCCTCGTCGTCGTCGGCCACCTCCACGTGGACGTGCATCGCGCACACCAGCGCCTGGCGCGCCAGCTCGCCGTAGTCGGTGCGGATGCGCTGGTAGCGCGACTTCGGGGTGAAGCGCTCCTGCTCCTCCTCGGGCAGTACGGCGGTCGCCATGGCCACCGCCCGCGCCCCGGCCCCGGCAGCCGCCTCCCCCACCGCTCGGCGGCCCTCCCGGACCCCGGCTACCAGGTCGTCCGCCTCGAGGCACGGCTTGGTCGAGGTCTCGATCTGCTGCAGGAACAGCTCGTGCTCCACCTCGGCCTCCGTCTCGTTCGCGCGCACCGCGTGGTGCGAGACGCCGCTGAGGCGGCCGGTGTCCGGGTCGACGAGCATCAGCTCCTCCTCGACCCCCAGCGTGCGTGCAGCCATGGACTCACTGTCCCCCGGCCTTCGTGTCCCAACCCTGTCGGGCTCAGTCCTCGATCGTGATGGGGTCGTCGAGAGCGACCTCACCGGCAGCGACCCATGCGCGGTCCTGTGGCCACCACAGGCTGGGCTCGACGCAGGAGCCGGACTCGCGGCAGCGTCCCGCGAACCCCGGGTCCCCGACCCGGGGCACCAGCCGGGCGTCGCCGCCCACGAACGAGCCGTTCCGGTACTCCACGCCGGCACAGGCGAACTCGCCGGCGATCACCAGCAGGTCGTCCAGGCCGCCGGCGAAGAGCAGGTGCTCACGGTGCGGCAGGTGAAAGGTCGGCGCGCTCTCCCGCCACCACTGCGGCAGCGGCCAGCCGTCCCACAGAGAGAACCAGCACCGGTCCGGCGTGCCGGTATATCGGGCGAGCACGTCGCGTACGCTCCCCAACCACTGCCGGAGCGGCAGCCCTTCGCCGTCCGCTCCGTCGAGCGGGAGCCGCAGGTAGCCCTGGTAACCCTCGGGCACGTAGTCGCGAACGCACCCCTGCCGCGCCGAGCCCGCGCCGGAGAGCGGCAACGCCGGTCCACCAACGCGCTCAGAGCTGCGACTGCACCCCGGCCAGCAGCTGCCGTGCCATCACGATCCGCTGGACCTGGTTGGTGCCCTCGTAGATCTGGGTGATCTTCGCGTCCCGCATCATCCGCTCGACCGGGTAGTCGCGGGTGTAGCCGTAGCCGCCGAGCACCTGCACGGCGTCCACGGTGACCTGCATCGCGGTGTCGGATGCGAAGCACTTGGCGGCCGCGCCGAAGAAGGTCAGGTCGGCGTCGTCGCGCTGCGACCGGCCCGCCGCCGCGTAGGTCAGCTGGCGGGCGGCCTCGACCTTCATCCCCATGTCCGCCAGGAGGAACTGCAGGCCTTGGAAGTCGGCGATCGGCTTCCCGAACTGTGTGCGCTCCTGGGCGTAGTGCAGCGCGTGGTCCAGCGCGCCCTGCGCGATGCCCACGGCCTGCGCGGCGATCGTGACCCGCGTGTGGTCGAGCGTGCGCATCGCGGTCGCGAAGCCGGTGTGCGGCTCCCCGATCATCCGCTCCGCCGGGATCCGGACCTTGTCGAGGTAGACCTCCCGGGTGGGCGAGCCCTTGATGCCGAGCTTCTTCTCCGGCGCACCGAACGAGACACCGGGGTCGTCCTTCTCCACGACGAAGGCGGAGATGCCGGCGCGGCGATCGGGGTCGGTGACCGCGAACACCGTGTAGTACTGGGAGATTCCGGCGTTGGTGATCCAGCGCTTGGTGCCGTCGAGGACGTAGTGGTCGCCGTCCCGCACGGCCCGGGTCCGCATGGCCGCGGCGTCGGAGCCGGCCTCCGACTCGGAGAGGCAGTAGGAGAACATCGCGGTCCCGGCCGCGACCGGGGACAGGTACTGCTTCTTCAGCTGCTCGCTTCCGGCCAGGACGATCGGCATGGTGCCGAGCTTGTTGACGGCGGGGATCAACGAGGAGGAGGCGCACGCGCGGGCCACCTCCTCGATCACGATGCACGTGGCCAGGGCGTCGGCGCCTGCACCGCCGTACTCCTCGCCGATGTGCGGTGCCGCGAAGTCGGCCGCGACCAACGCGTCGTACGACGCCTGGGGGAACTGCCCGGACTCGTCGACCTCGGCCGCGTGGGGGGCGACCTTCGCGTCGCAGAGGGTGCGGACGGCCTCGCGGATCGCCTGGTGCTCCTCCGACAACGCGTACATCGGGTACTCGTCCATGGCCCGAATCCTACTGCTCAGTAGCCTTTTGTGGCCGTTCCCGGACGCGCGTCCCCGGCTTGTAGCCTGCCCTCATGGCAACCGAACCGTGGCTGGACCCGGACACCATCCGCTTCATGCTCGAGAAGTGCGCCACCTGGGCCGTCGTCGGGCTGTCGGGGAACCCGCACCGCACCGCCTTCCGCATCGCGGAGTTCCTGCAGGCGCACGACAAGCGCATCGTGCCGATCCATCCCGACGCCAACACGGTGCTGGGCCAGCAGGGCTACCCGACCCTCGCCGACGTCCCCTTCGACATCGACTGCGTCGACGTCTTCCGGCGCTCGGACAAGGCCGGCGAGTTCGCCGACCAGGCCGTCGCGGTCGGCGCCAAGGGGGTCTGGTTCCAGCTCGGCGTCGTGGACCGGGCGGCCTTCGAGCGGACCACGAAGGCGGGCATCCCGATGGTGATGGACACCTGCCCCAAGATCGAGTGGCCGCGCACCGAGTGGGAGCGATGACGCTGCCGGCGACCCGTCGCGACGACACTGTCGAGACGCTGCACGGTCACGAGGTGGCCGACCCCTACCGCTGGCTCGAGGACCCGGACTCCGAGGAGACCCGCGCCTGGGTCGCGGCGCAGAACCAGGCGACCCGTGCGCACCTCGACGCTCTCCCCTCGCGCCCCTGGTTCCGGCGGACCATGCACGCGGTCGTCGAGCGGCCCCGCGCCGGCACCCCGGACAAGGTCGGCGGCCGCTACGTCGTCAGCCGCAACGACGGCACGCAGCAGCAGGACCTGTGGTTCGTCGGGGACACCCTCGAGGAGCTGCAGCACGGCAGCCGGCTGCTGATCGACCCGAACACGTTCTCCGCCGACGGGACCTCGTCGCTGGCCGGGTACAACGCGAGCCGCGACGGCCGCTGGCTGGCCTACCTGGTCAGCGACGGCGGCAGCGACTGGACGACCATCCGGCTGATGGACCTCGGCTCCGGCCGCGAGGTCGACGACGTGGTCTCCAAGGCCAAGTTCACCGAGGCGACCTGGCTGCCGGACCACTCCTCCTACCTCTACCTGCACTTCCCGACCGAGGGCACGGGCGTGGGCACCGAGGCGGAGGCGCTGCCCGGTGGTCAGCTCCGGCGCCACTACGTCGGGGAGTCCCAGGACACCGACGAGCTGGTCCTGGAGTTCCCCGAGGAGCCGCAGCTGATCATGACCCCGTGGCTCTCGCACGACGGTCGCTGGCTGGTGGTCGTCCTCAACGAAGGGACCTCGGAGAAGAACCGGCTGTGGGTGTACCCGGTCTCCACGGACTCCGGCGCCGCCACGATCGGCAAGCCGTTGAAGGTCGCCGACGAGCCGTTCGCCATGCTCGAGCCGGTCCGCACCGACGGGGCGGCGCTCTACCTGCTCACCGACCACGAGGCGCCGCTGCGCCGGGTGGTCCGTCTGGACCTCGACGCGTTCGCCGACAGCGGTACGACGGACCTGGTCGACGTCGTGCCGGAGTCCGGTCACCTCCTCGAGCAGGTCGAGGCCGTCGGCGACGAGCTGGTCGCCGTCCACCTCGTCGACGTGCAGCCGCGGGTCAGCCGCTTCACCCTGGACGGCGCGCGGCGCCCCGTCGACGTGCACGGCGGCTCGCTCGTGGCGCTGAACGGCGACGTCGGCGACGACGAGGTCTTCCTCGGCGTGTCCTCGGTGACCCGGCCCGGCACCACGTTCCGCCTCGACCTCGGCTCCGGGGAGGTGACCGAGCTCGACCTCGCGCCGACCGGCGACACCTCCTGGGAGCCGCCGGCGGTCGTCACCGAACGTCGCCGGGCGACCAGCAGCGACGGCACCGAGGTGCCCTACTTCCTGGTCCGTCGCGCCGACCTCCCCGGCGACCAGCCGAGGCCGACGATGCTCTACGGCTACGGGGGCTTCGGGATCCCGGTGCTGGCGTCGTACCGGCCCGTGTTCGTCGGCTGGCTCGCGGCCGGCGGCGTGCTCGCGATCGCGAACCTGCGCGGCGGCAGCGAGTTCGGCACGGCCTGGCACGACGGCGGTCGGCTGCGGAGCAAGCAGAACGTGTTCGACGACTTCGCGGCGGTCGCGGACCACCTGGTTGCCGAGGGGGTGACCACCCATGCGCAGCTCGCGGTGCACGGTGGCAGCAACGGCGGCCTGCTGGTCGGCGCGACGATCACCCAGCGGCCGGACCTCGCGGCGGTGGCGCTGCCGGCGGTCGGGGTCCTGGACATGCTGCGCTTCCACCGGTTCACGATCGGCGCGGCCTGGACCTCGGACTACGGGTCGCCTGAGGACCCGGACATGTTCGAGGTGATCCGCGCGTACTCGCCGTTGCACAACGTGACCGCGCAGACCGCCTACCCGGCGACGCTGGTGCTCACCGGCGACCACGACGACCGGGTGGTGCCGGCGCACAGCTTCAAGTTCACGGCGGCGCTGCAGGAGGCACAGGCCGGGGACGCGCCCGTGCTGGCCCGGATCGAGACCTCGACCGGGCACGGCGTCGGCAAGCCGAGCTCCGTGGTGGCCGAGGAGACCGCCGACCTGCTCGCCTTCGCGGCGGAGCACACCGGGCTGGTGCCGGACTAGAAGCCGACCCGCTGGGTGGCCTCGCCGCGGACCGCCTTGCCCTTCTCCCGGGCCGAGTCCCGCAGGGCGGCCTGGAACTCCACCATCCTGTCCCGCAGCCGCTCGTCGGTCGCGGCCAGGATCCGGACCGCGAGGAGCCCGGCGTTGCGGGCGTTCCCGACCGCGACGGTCGCGACGGGGACTCCGGCGGGCATCTGCACGATCGACAGCAGCGAGTCGAGCCCGTCGAGGTGCTGCAGCGGCACCGGCACCCCGACCACGGGCAGCGGCGTGACGGCGGCCAGCATCCCCGGGAGGTGCGCGGCCCCGCCGGCTCCGGCGATGATCACCGCCAGCCCGCGACCTGCGGCGTCGCGGCCGTAGGCCAGCATCTCCTCGGGCATGCGGTGCGCCGAGACGACGTCGGCCTCGAAGGCGACGCCGAACTCGGCGAGCGCCTCCCCCGCCGCCCGCATCGTCGGCCAGTCGGAGTCGGAGCCCATCACGATGCCCACGACGGGGCGCCGGCTTGTGTCCTCTGCCGTCACGCGCTCACTCGCTCTCGTTGCCCAGGTCGCCCCGGAACCACGCGGCTGCATGCCGGGCCCGCCGCCGTACGTCGTCGAGGTCGGCGCCGTAGGCGGTGACGTGCCCGACCTTGCGTCCGGGCTTGACGTCCTTGCCGTACAGGTGGACCTTCAGCCGGGGGTCCCGCGCGAAGACGTGCGGGTAGCCGCCGTACAGGTCCTCGGAGAGCGCACCGTGGTCGCCCCCGAGGATGTTGACCATCACCGTCCACGGCTCACGGGGCTCGGGGGCGCCCAGCGGCAGGTCCAGCACGGCGCGCAGGTGGTTCTCGAACTGGCCGGTCACCGCCCCGTCCATGCTCCAGTGGCCGGTGTTGTGCGGCCTCATGGCCAGCTCGTTGACCAGCACCCGGCCGTCGCGGGTCTCGAAGAGCTCGACCGCCAGGATCCCGGTCACGTCGAGCTCAGCGGCGACCTGCATCGCGATCCGCTGCGCCTGCGCCGACAGCGCCGGGTCGAGGTCGGGAGCGGGGGCGGTCACCTCGAAGCACACGCCGTCCTGCTGCACCGACTCGACCACCGGGTAGGCCGCGACCTGGCCGGACGGCGAGCGCGCCACCAGCGCCGAGAGCTCACGGCGGAAGTCGACCTTCTCCTCGGCCAGGATCGCCACCCCGGTGGACGCCGCCACCTCGAACGCGTCGCCGGCCGCCCCGGCGGAGGGCACCACCCAGACGCCCTTGCCGTCGTAGCCGCCGCGGGTCGTCTTCAGCACGATCGGGAAGCCGCCCACCGAGGCGGCGAAGTCCGCGACCTCGACGGCGTCGCCGACCAGCCGGTGGCGTGGGCTGGGCACGCCGAGCTCGTCGAGCCGCGAGCGCATCACACCCTTGTCCTGCGCGTGGACGAGCGCGCCGGGGCCCGGCCGGCAGGGATGGCCCTCCTCGGCGAGCGCGCGCAGGTGCTCGGTCGGGACGTGCTCGTGGTCGAAGGTCACCGCGGCGCAGCCGTCCGCGACGGCACGCAGTGTCTCCAGGTCGCGGTAGTCCCCGACGACCGGGTCACGCACCACCTGGGCCGCGGAGACCTCAGGTCCCTCCGCCAGCAGCCGCAGCCGGACCCCGAGACCCACCGCAGCCTGCGCCATCATCCGGGCGAGCTGGCCACCGCCGATGACGGCGAGGGCGGGAGTGGACGGGACGGCGGGCGCGCTCACCCGAGGAGCGTAACGACCAGCCAGAGCCAGGCTTCGCTCAGGAGGCGTTCTCCGCGACGACCGGCATCTCGTCGTAGTCCGGGGCGCTCACCTCGAAGCGCAGACCGCGTCCGCGGATCGTCGTGATGAGAGTGGGATGCCGGGGGTCGTCGCCGAGCTTCTTGCGGACCCACCCGAGGTGCACGTCGATGGTCTTCGCGGAGGTCCAGAACGTGGTGTGCCAGACGTCGCGCATCAGCTCCTCGCGGGTGACGATCTCGCCGGAACGGCTGATCAACGCGTGCAGCAGGTCGAACTCCTTGTTCGACATGCGGATCTCGCTGCCGTTCCGCCACACCCGCCGCGCTTCGGCGTCGAGCTCCACACCCTGGACACTGATCATGCGATGAGCGTAAAGGGACAAAACGGACAAGGAGGACCGAATGCCGAGATTAGCCCCGAATGACTAGGACCGGGTGGTCAGTGGCGGCGGACGGCGACCGGTTCGACGATCCCGAACCCGCGCAACGGCCGAGCCGGCAGCGGGCGCGACTCGAACTGCGCCGGCGGCAGCAGGTCGGCGGTCGCCCGGTCGGTGATCACCCGGTTGCGCCGGGCCACCCCGGTCAGCCGGGCGGCCATGTTGACCGGAGGACCGAACACGTCGCCGAGCTGGAGGATCACGGCTCCGGTGGCCAGCCCGATGCGGACGTCCGGGAGCCGGTTGTCGCGGCCGATCACGTCGACGATGCTCAACGCGATGTCCATCGCCCCCACCGGGTCCTCGGCGACGAACAGCACGGAGTCCCCCAGGGTCTTGATGATGCGGCCGTGGCGGGCCGCGACCACGTCGGCGCAGCGGGACTCGAAGATCTCGACCATGTCGCCGATCCGGTCCTCGTTCATCTCGTTGGACAGCGCGGTGAAGCTCACCAGGTCGGCGAACCCGACGGTGACCTCGGTGGTGTGCAGGTCGGCCTCGTTCGCGCCGAGCGCCTCGACCCGGGCCACGGCCTGGGCGAGGTGCCGGCGCCAGGAGTAGACGAGCAGCTCCTCGAAGGGGGCGATCACCTGCTCGGCGAGCCGCACGGCGCTCCCGATCCGGCTCCCGGTCGCCTGGTCGCCCGCCTCGAGGGCCTCGACCCGGGCGGTCAGGGTGGCCACCTGCCAGTCGGCGAGCCGGGCCATCGTCTGCCCCACCGCGCGGGTCAGCCGCACTGCGGTGTCGAAGTCGATCGCCCCCTGCTCGACGGTGCCCACCAGGGCGGCCAGGGCGGCCAGGTCCGCCTCGGTGAAAGCGGCCGCGTCCCCGGCGTCCGGGAAGCCCAGGGCGCGCCACAGCCGGCGGGCCTGCTCCAGGGGCACTCCGACCGCTGCGGCGACCGCCTCGCTGGTCATCGCCGGGGTGTCCCCCAGGATCACCTCCTGCAGGTGCTGGCGCGGATGGGCCGGCTCAGGTCCCGTCATCGAGCCATCGTTCCTCGTCGCGCCTGCGATGGCCTTGATGGTCTCCGTCGTGGTCGCGGTCCTGGTCGCCGTCGTGGTCGCCGTACCCGGCGAACAGCAGCTCACTGATCTGCAGGTGCACGCGTTCGACGGCGGGGATGTCGGGCAGCCGCACGTGGCCCCGCTCGCTGGCGTCGGAGACGACGAGGGTCCCGCAGCCCAGGATCCGGTCCACCAGGCCGTGCTCGTAGGCCACGTCGTTGATCCGGGTGATCGGGATGTCGTGCCCGCGGCGCGACAGGATGCCGGTGCGGGTGATCAGCCGCCGGTCGGTGACGGTGTACGTCGTGGTGAGCCAGCGCAGGAAAGGAAGCACCACCAGCCACAGGGCGAGGACCAGGGCCAGCACCCAGATCACCAGCAGCGCCACGGAGCTGCCGTCGGCGAAGGAGGAGGCGTAGCCCGCCAACGCCGCCATCAGGATCAGCAGGCAGGCCGGGACCAGCAGCGCCTTCACGTGCGTCCGGGTGGAGACCACCACCCGTTCGTCCTCGTGCAGAAGCCTCCGCGACAGCGCCACGGCCGAATCATGTCATCTCCGACTTCACCCGGGACGGACATGGACCACGTCGCCCGCACCGAGGACGTGCACCCGGGTGCCGTCGTCGACCCGGAGCCGGCCCTGATCGTCGACGTCCACTGCGCGACCGAGCAGGTGGCCCCCGCCGGGCAGCTCCACCCGGACCTCGCGGCCGACGGTCGAGGACACCTGGAGGTATGGCGCCCTCACGCCGTTCCCTGCCGCGGCCCGCCACGCGTCGTACCGGACGGCGAAGGCGTCGAGCACCGCGGTGAGCAACCGGGTCCGGTCCAACGAACCGGCGCCCGCCAGCGCCAGGGACGTCGCGGCGGCGACCGGGAGCTCGTCGCGGGTCGCGGAGACGTTCAGCCCCACACCGACCACGGCCACCCCTCCGGCAGGTCGCTCCACACGCTCCACCAGGATGCCCGCGAGCTTGCCGGTGCCGGCGAGGACGTCGTTGGGCC
>JAWWPF010000127.1:0-9917 GCA_033850795.1 Nocardioidaceae bacterium
ACCTGCTCACCAGGCCGGACCTGCGCGGCGCGGTCCACGTCCTCGTCGACCACCACCGCCACCACCGGGTAACCGCCGGTGACGGGGTGGTCGGCCAGGAAGAGCACCGGCTCCCCGCCCGGGGGCACCTGGATCCCGCCCCGCCAGACGCCCTCGCTGGGCAGCTGACGATCCGGGTCGACGTGGCGGAGCCGGGCGCCCGCGAGCCGGATCCCGACCCGGTTGCTCCGGTCCGAGGCGGTCCACGGCGTCGCGGCGAGGGCGTCGGCGTCGGCGACCCAGGCGTCGCGTGGTCCCCGCACGGCACGGAGCACCACCTCGACCGGGGTCGGCGGTGTGACGAGGTGGTCGACGGACGGCTGACCGGTCGGGGGCGGCCCCACGGGGAGCTCCGTGCCCGGCCGCAACGGCGCGGGCCCCAGGCCGGACATCACGTCGTGGCTGCGGGAGCCGAGCACCTCGGGCACGTCGATGCCGCCACGCACGGCGAGGTAGGCGCGCAGCCCCGACGGCGCGGTCCCTAGCCTCACCACGGCACCCTCCCGCGCGGCGACCACGGTGGCGGACCCCACGTCCCGTCCCGCTACTGACACCGGGACCGGGGCGCCGGTGACGCAGAGCCACACCGGACCGCCGAGTACCTCGACCTCGAGGCCGCCGAGCGTCACCTCCACGGCCGCGGCGCCTTCGGGGTTGCACAGCGCCCGGTTGGCGAGCCGCAGGGCCGCGCGGTCCGCGGCGCCGGAGCGGCCGACGCCGATGCCGGACAGTCCCGGCCGGCCGAGATCCTCCACCAGGCTGAGCGGACCAGGACGGAGCACCTTGAGGCGGGTGCTCACGACCCCTCCGTAGCAACGAAGCGCACGGTGGCGCCAGGGGTGAGCAGGGCGGGCGGGTCCCGGTCGAGGTCCCACATCGACGCGTCCGTCGTACCGATGAGCTGCCAGCCGCCGGGCGACTCCCGGGGGTAGACGCCGGTGTACGGCCCCGCGAGCGCCACGGCGCCCGCGGGCACCCGGGTCCGCGAGGTCTCGCGGCGCGGGACGTGCAGCCGGTCGTCGTCGCCGACGAGGTAGCCGAAGCCGGGCGCGAAGCCGCCGAAGGCGACGCGCCAGGTCGCTCCGGTGTGGGCCCGGACCACCTCCGCCTCGGTGAGCCCGGTCAGCCGGGCCACGTCGGGAAGGTCCGGGCCGTCGTACCGCACGGCGACCTCGACGGCGTCGCCGGTCGCGGACTCCTGCCGCACCGGCCCCGGGGCCACCTGACGCAGCGCCGCGCGAAGCCTCCCGATGTCCGCACGCTCCTCGGCGACCACGAGGACGGTCTCGGCGGCGGGGACGACCTCGGCGATCCCGTGCGGTGCCGAGTCGCGCAGGGCGTCGACCCAGGCGACCACGCGTCCCGTGTCCCCGAGCTCGACGAGCAGGGCACGGTCGCCATACGGCCGCACCGGTGGGGCAGTCACGCGAACGCGGCCAGGTCGACGCCGGCCCCGGCCAGAGCGGCGCGCACCGCCTCGGCCATCCCGACCGCACCCGGGGAGTCGCCGTGCACGCAGACCGACTCGACGTCGACGGCGACGCGGGTCCCGTCCACCGCCTCCACCTGCCCCTCGGTGACCATCCGCACGACGCGGCGAGCCACCTCGGCGGGATCGGACAGCACCGCGCCGGGCTCCCGGCGGGACAGCAGAGTCCCCTCGGGGGTGTAGGCGCGGTCCGCGAACGCCTCCCGCACGGCCCGCAGCCCGGCCCGCTCGGCCTCGGCCAGCAGCACGGATCCCGGAAGGCCCATCAGCGGCAGGCCGGCGTCGTAGGTGCGGACCGCCTCCACGACCGCCTTCGCCTGCCGCTCGTGGGTCACCACTGCGTTGTAGAGCGCGCCGTGCGGCTTGACGTAGTTGACCGCGAGGCCCGACGCCGCTGCCATGGCCGCCAACCCGCCGATCTGGTACAGCAGGTCGTCGACGAGCTCGGAGGGGTCCACGTCGATGAAACGACGGCCGAACCCGGGCAGGTCCCGGTAGCCGACCTGGGCTCCCACCACCACACCGTGCTCTGCGGCCAGTGCGCAGGTCCGACGCAGGGTGCTCGGGTCGCCGGCGTGGAAGCCGCAGGCCACGTTGGCGCTCGTCACCACGCGGAGCACGGCCGCGTCGTCGCCGAGCTGCCAGCGGCCGAAGGACTCCCCCACGTCGCTGTTGAGGTCCACCCGGACCGGGGCGGTCATGCGTCTGTCCTCCTGGCTCGCGAGATACGTCACAGTGCCGGTGCGGGGCTCGTGCAGGGGCTGACAAGGGGACTACCCCTGGATACATTGCGGCAAGCCTCCCGATCGAGGCCAGGGAGTCGGGAGCCGAGCCGTGAAGCAGATCCTGGACGCCGTCCTCGCCGGGGACACCGCACCGCAGGAGTACGCCGCCCTGGACCTGCCCGACCACTACCGCGCGGTCACGGTGCACAAGGACGAGGTGGAGATGTTCTCGGGGCTCGCCTCGAGCGACAAGGACCCCCGCCGGTCGCTGCACGTCGAGGACGTCCCGCTGCCCGAGCTGGGACCGGGCGAGGCCCTGGTGGCGGTGATGGCCAGTGCCATCAACTACAACACCGTCTGGACCTCCCTGTTCGAGCCGATGTCGACCTTCGGGTTCCTCGAGCGCTACGGCCGGAGCTCGCCGCTGGCTCTCAAGCACGACCTGCCCTACCACGTGGTCGGCTCCGACCTGGCCGGGGTGGTCCTGCGCACGGGGCCCGGGGTGCACGCCTGGGCACCCGGCCGGGAGGTCGTGGCCCACTGCCTGTCCGTGGAGCTGGAGAGCCCCGACGGCCACAACGACACGATGCTCGACCCCGGGCAGCGGATCTGGGGGTTCGAGACGAACTTCGGCGGGCTCGCCGACATCGCACTGGTGAAGTCGAACCAGCTGATGCCCAAGCCGCGGCACCTGACCTGGGAGGAGGCGGCGGCGCCCGGTCTGGTGAACAGCACGGCGTACCGGCAGCTGGTCAGCCGCAACGGCGCCGGCATGAAGCAGGGCGACAACGTGCTGGTGTGGGGAGCCAGCGGAGGACTCGGCGGGTACGCGACCCAGCTGGCCCTCAACGGCGGCGCGACCCCGGTCTGCGTCGTGTCCAGCGAGGACAAGGCGGACATCTGCCGGCGGATGGGCGCCGAGCTCGTGATCGACCGCCGCGCGGAGGGGTTCCGCTTCTGGAAGGACGAGCACACCCAGGACCCGCAGGAGTGGCGCCGGTTCGGCAGCCGGATCCGGGAGCTGACGGGCGGGGAGGACGTGGACATCGTCTTCGAGCATCCGGGCCGGGAGACCTTCGGCGCGTCGGTCTTCGCGGCGCGCAAGGGCGGCACGATCGTCACCTGCGCCTCCACCACCGGCTACCTGCATGAGTACGACAACCGGTACCTCTGGATGAGCCTCAAGCGGGTCGTCGGCTCCCACTTCGCGAACTACCGCGAGGCGTGGGAGGCGAACCGGCTCGTCGCCAAGGGCAGGATCCACCCGACCCTGTCACGCGCCTACCCGATGGAGCAGGTCGGCCAGGCGGCGTACGACGTGCACCGGAACCTGCACCAGGGGAAGGTCGGCGTGCTCTGCCTCGCGCCGCACGAGGGGCTCGGGGTCCGGGACGCCGAGACCCGGTCCGCCCACCTCGACGCGATCAACCGGTTCCGGGGGAAATAGCGAGGACCCGGACGCGCCGCCGGGGCGCCTGACGTTTTTCTCGCGAGTCGTCGGGGAGACTGTCCAGGACTCGGTTGCGACAAGACGAAGGAACGAGAACCGATGAGCGAGCGATCTGGCCTGTCCATCTTCGACGAACCGGACGACACCATGAGCGGAGGCGCCTCCGCCGCTGACGCGACGACGCAGGTCATCCCGGCGGTCAAGGCGCCCCAGCAGCGGCAGGGCGGACCGGCCGAGCAGCGGCCGGCACCCTCGCGGCAGCCCGCCCGCCCCGCGCCCACGGCCGCACCCGCGGCCGCACCCGCACCCGCGGCCGGACCGGCCGTGACCCGGCCGAGCTTCCCCGTGGTGCGCAAGGGCGGCTACGACACCGCGGCCGTCGACCGGCACGTGCAGGCCGTGAGCGGCCTCGCCGCGAGCCTCGAGCAGGCGAGGGCCACGATCACCGCCCTCGAGGGCCGGCTCGGGGAGGCCACCACCCGGCTGGCCGAGAACGAGAACCCGACGTACGCCGGTCTCGGCGGCCGGGCCAGCGAGATGCTGCGGCTCGCCGAGGAGCAGGCCGACGACGTCCTCGTGCAGGCCAAGGCGCAGGCCGAGGACATCAGGCGGCAGGCGGCCCGCGACGCCGAGGTGCTGCGGTCCCAGGCCGCCCGGGACGCCGAGGACATGCGCATGGTGCAGCTCAAAGAGCTCGACGAGACCCGGAGCCGCACCCTCGCCGAGGTGGAGCAGGAGCGCGCCCAGGCCACGGCCGAGGCCGCGGACCTCCTCGCGGCCGCCCGGCGGGAGACCGAGCAGCTGCGCCTCGCCGCCGAGCAGGAGACGAACGCGATGCGCACCAGCGCCAAGCGCGAGGCGGAGCAGGCCCGCGCCGCGGCCGACTGCGAGGTGCAGGAGGCCCGGCGGGCGCTCGCGGTGGAGAAGGAGCGATTGACCCGCGAGGCAGCCGAGCATCACTCCAACGCGACCGCGGAGACCCAGCGGCTCGTCCAGGAGGCCGAGGAGCGCGCGAACGCCGCGGAGGCGCGGGCCCGTGAGGCGATCGCCGCAGCGAACAACCAGCGCAAGCACGCCCACGAGGAGGCTGACCGGCTGGTGAACCACGCCCGTCGCGAGGCCGAGCAGATCGTGTCCTCCGCGCAGACCCAGGCGGCCAGCTTCACCGCCGCAGGGGAGGCCGAGGCCGAGCGCCAGCTCGCCGCCCTCACCGCCGAGGTGAACCGCTACCAGAAGCGCCGCGACTCGATCGTCGCCCAGCTCGGCGCCCTGCGCGACGTCATCTCCGGTTTCGGCGACGAGCCGGAGGGTAGCCCCAGCAGGTGACAGGACCACGGCGGCGGGTCGCCCGCATGTTGCGGGCGGCCGCGCCCCCGGCGAGGCCCGACCCGCCGCGCGCGCCGGCGCCGGCGGATGCACACGTCCCGCAGGCACCCGTGGACGTGGCGAGGCTGCACCCCTTCAAGATCGGCTTCTTCCTCGCCGTCGGGGCCCTGCTCGCCTGGTGGCTCGGTGGTCTGCTGCTGTCGCTCGGGTCGGTCCTGGTGCTCGTCGTGGTCTCGCTCTTCCTCGCCGTGGGTCTCAACCCGGCCGTCGAGTGGCTGGGACGGCGCGGGATGAGTCGTCCGCTCGCCGTGCTCGTGGTCGTGTTCGTGTTCCTCTGCGCGGTCGCGCTGTTCCTGGTGGCCCTGGTCCCGGTGATCGCCGACCAGGTGTCCCTGATCGTGGACAGCGCGCCGAAGTGGTTCAAGCAGCTGCAGAACAACGCGGAGATCCGTGGCCTCGACCGGCGCTACAACGTCCTCGCCAAGCTCCAGAAGTTCGTCACCGACAAGAGCTTCGGCACGGCCGTCTTCGGCGGAGTGGTAGGGGTCGGCCTGAAGCTGCTGTCCTTCCTGGCCAACACCTTCATCGTGGTGGTGCTGACGCTGTACTTCCTGGCCACGCTTCCCAAGGTCAAGCACTCGGCGTACCTCCTCGCCCCGGCCAGCCGACGGCCGCGGGTGACCGACCTCGGTGACCGGATCCTGCGGAGCGTGGGCGCCTACGTCTCCGGAGCGTTCCTCGTGGCGATGTGTGCCGGGATCAGCTCGCTCGTCTTCCTGTTCCTGGTGGGGCTCAAGCAGTACGCCGTCGCGCTGGCTGCGGTGGTGACGATCCTCGACGTCATACCGATGATCGGGGCCACCCTCGGTGCCGTCATCGTCATCGCCATCGGTTTCGCGACCGACCCCAAGGTCGGGCTGTACTGCCTGATCTTCTACATCGCCTACCAGCAGTTCGAGAACTACGTGATCTACCCGCGGGTGATGGCGCGCTCCGTCGACCTGCCCGGCTCGATCATCGTGATCGCGGCGCTCGTCGGCGCATCCCTGCTCGGTGTCGTCGGCGCGTTGCTGGCGATCCCGACCGCGGCCGCCATCACGCTGCTGGTACGTGAGGTCCTGCTCCCGCGCCAGGCGGCGCGCTAGCAGTCCCCCTAGCCGTACACAGACGGGGCCGCGGTCTCCATCGGCCCGTCCCACTCCCTCGGCAGCGGCACCGCCACCGCGGGCGCCACCCGGGCGACCACGAGGTCGAGGACCTGGTCGGCGTCACCGACCCACAGGTGCTTGGCGCCCTCCACACCCACGACCTCGGCCTGCGGCACCACGGCGAAGCGTTCCCTGGCCTCGCCGGGCCGCAGGTAGTCGTCGTGCTCGGGGACGAGCGCGGTCAGCGGCTTCCCGGACTCCGCCCACGCCGCCAGGTGCTCCGGGGTGCTGAACCGTAGCGGCGGAGAGAGCAGGATCGCGCCGCGGACCGCCGGGTCGCCGGCGTGCATGAGGACCAGGTCGGTGCCGAAGGACCAGCCCAGCACCCAGATCTCGGGGAGGTCGTTGAACTCCGCGTACTCGATGGCCGCTGCCACGTCGTACCGCTCGCCGACCGCGTTGTCGAAGCTCCCCTCGCTGGTGCCCTGGACGCTGGAGGTGCCGCGGGTGTTGAACCGCAGCACCGCGATGCCGGCCAGCGCGGGGAGCCGGTAGGCCGCCTTGCGCAGCACGTGGCTGTCCATCATGCCGCCGTGGGTGGGCAGCGGGTGCAGACAGACCAGGGTGGCCACCGGTTCACGGTCCACCGGCCGCGCGAGCTCCCCGACCAGCGCCAGGCCGTCCGCGGTGTGCAGCGTCAGCGGCTCGCGGCGGGCGGGCAGGACCGAGTTCGCGCGGATCGGGGGCACGGCCCCATTCTCACCGACGGGCCTCCCGCGCGCTCCAGCAGCCGTTGTGCCAGTGCCGCCGCTCGTCGAGCCCGGTCGCCGTCGAGCTGAACGTCGACGGCACGACGGGCCAGGCGACCGTGTGGGGAGTCGCGGGCCGGATGAGCTGGTGGCAGCCCGGGCAGCGGTACGGCTTGGTGGCGGCGGAGCCGGTGACCCGGCGTACGACGTACTCCTCACCGCCATACCTCTCGACGCGGTCGGCGCTCATAGCGTTCCCGACGCATGAGCGGCCTCTGCGGCCAGGAACCGCTCGACGCGGCGGTCCGGGACCAGCCAGACGAGGGCGGCGATGACGAAGACCGCCATGCCCAGAAGCGGGTTCACGAACGCGAGGGCCATGCCGGTGATGTACATCGCCGGCGACAGCTTGCCCTTCAGGTCGCGCCCCAGGGCCCGCCGCAGGCGGTCGCCGCTGGGGCCGGCGAAGATCGTCAGCTGCAGCGTGTAGAACGCGAGGGCCGCCAGCAGCAGGTTGACGCCGTAGACGACCGTGGGCGTCTGTGCGAAGTCGGTCTGGTCCATCCAGGCGGTGCTGAAGGGGAACAGCGAGAGCCAGAACAGCAGGTGCAGGTTCGCCCAGAGCACCGTGCCGGAGACCGCCTCGGTGATCTGGAACATGTGGTGGTGGTTGTTCCAGTAGATCCCGACGTACACGAAGCTCAGTGCGTAGGTCAGGAAGCCGGTCGCCGAGTCGCCCAGCGCCGCCAGCGTCGCTCCGTGCGGCACGTCGAGCTCCAGCACCATGACGGTGATGATGATCGCGAGCACGCCGTCACTGAACGCCTCGAGCCGACTGGTGCGCACGGGGAGAAGTCTCTCAGGTCGCCGTCAGTGGCCCGTGTGGTCGCGGAACCCTCGCCCGGTCTTGCGGCCGAGGTAGCCGGCCGTGACGAGGTGCTCGAGCAGCGGGGCGGGGGCGAAGCCGGGCTCCCTGAACTCGAGGTAGAGCTGCCGCTCGATGGCCAGGGAGACGTCGTTGCCGACCACGTCGAGCAGCTCGAAGGGTCCCATCGGCAGCGCGCAGCCGTAGGTCATCGCGGTGTCGATGTCGTCGGCCGTGGCGTAGTGCGCCTGGAGCATCTTCACCGCGTCGTTGAGGTAGGGGAAGAGCAGCGCGTTGACGATGAACCCGGCCCGGTCGCCGCACCGCACGGCCACCTTGCCCACCTGCGCGCACACGGCCGTGGCCGTCTCCGCAACGTCGTCTCCGGTCCGGACCGTGCTGACCACCTCGACGAGCTTCATCACCGGAGCGGGATTGAAGAAGTGCAGCCCCACGACGTCCTGGGGACGGCCGGTGACCCGGGCCAGCTCGATGACCGGCAGGGACGACGTGGTGGTCGCGAGCAGGGCACCCGGCTTGCAGATCTCGTCGAGGTTGGCGAACAGGGCGGCCTTCACGGTCAGGTCCTCCGCGACCGCCTCGATGACGAGGTCGGCGTCCGCGAGGTCCTCGAGCGTGGTGCTGCCGGTGATCCGCGAGAGGATCTCGTCGCGGGCGGACTCCTCGATCCGGCCCCGCTGCAGCGCCTTCTCCAGGGACGTCGCGATGCCGGTGCGGACCGCGTCGACCTTCTGCGTGCTGCGGGCGACGTACCTGACCGAGAGGCCCCCGGCGGCGAACACCTCGGCGATCCCGGTCGCCATAGTGCCGCTGCCCACCACGCCGACGACGCGGATGTCGCGGTGCAGCCGCGGCTGGTCCTCCGGCGCGGGGGTCAGCGCGTCGTCGACGACCACCGGGCTGTCGGGTGCCTCGTAGGTGTAGAAGCCGCGGCCGGACTTGCGGCCGAGCAGCCCAGCGCTGACCATCTGCTTGAGGATCGGGACGGGTGCGTGCAGCCGGTCACGTCCCTCCTTGTACATCGTGTCGAGGATCTCGTACGCCGTGTCGAGGCCGATCAGGTCGAGCAGGGCGAGCGGACCCATCGGGTAGCCGCAGCCGTGGCGCATCGCGGCGTCGAGGTCCTCCCGCGTCGCGTACCTCGCCTCGAACATCGACGCGGCATGGTTGAGGTAGCCGAACAGGAGCGCGTTGGCGATGAAGCCCGCCTTGTCCCCGACGACGACCGGGGTCTTGCCCAGCGAGCGCGCCAGGTCGGCCGTCCTGTCCAGGACCTCCGGCTCGGTGACGACCGTGCGGATCACCTCGACGAGCCGCTGCACCGGGGCGGGGTTGAAGAAGTGCAGACCGACCACCCGGCCGGGGTGCGAGGTGGCCGCGGAGATCTCGGTCACCGAGAGAGACGAGGTGTTCGTGGCCAGGACGGCGTCGGGGGCGACGACGTCGTCGAGGGCCCTGAATACCTCCCGCTTGACGTCCAGACGCTCGACGACCGCCTCCACGACCAGCCCGCAGTCCTTGACCTCGGACATCTCGGTGCTGAACGTGATCCGCCCGACCAGGGCGTCCCGGTCCTCCTCGGACAGCTTCCCGCGCTTGACCGCCCGGGCGGTGGAGTGGTCCACGTGCCCCCGGCCGCGCTCCAGCGCCTCCTCGTTCGCCTCCACGCCGACCACCCGGTAGCCGGTGCGGGCGAAGACCTCGGCGATGCCCGCGCCCATGGTCCCCAGCCCGATCACCCCGACGGAGATGTCCTGCGGTGCGCTCGTCGTCATGGGGGCGATAATGGCACGCACCCCGGCCCGGTGCTGAGCCGTCGAACCGGCCGCCCCCTCGGCCGGCTCCCGCCCCGGTCGGGCCTCTCACTCCGAAGGGAGCCCGCCGTCGTGCCGGAAGCACCTCAGCGGCCCGCGCGACGTACACCTCTCCCGTTCGCGAGGCCGTTGGCCCCACAACGCCCGAGGTGATGGTCCGGCGGGCCCTCATCGCGCATCCGAAGCACGCCGCCCGGAGGCGCCATACCCAACCCTCGCCACCCTCTCAACGGGAATGCGCGCCGTCTCAACGGGAATGCGCGCCGTGTCAACGGGAATGCGCGCCGTCTC